>NZ_JBFUIH010000041.1:0-59006 GCF_056401975.1 Pseudomonas sp. P4_C8
GTTTGCGGCAACCGCAGGCACAGGTCAGTTCGTGTTCGGGTAGTTCGTGGATGACTTCGATACGCGGCAGATCAGCCGATAGTGGCTTGCGTTTGCCACGGCGCGGAGCTGGAGCAAACACTTCTTCATTGGCATCCAGTAGAGGATTTTCACTCGATTACGGTGGCGATTCAGAAAGACGAAAAGCACCGGGTCGAACACAGCGACTTTGATATCTAGCTCGACCAGGGCAGCGAGACCGTCAATGGATTTTCGATAATCCACTGGCTTGGGGTACAGATACACTTTTTCCACTTTTGCATCGGGTCGCATCATGACGTGCAGGCTCTAGAAAGAGATCGGGAGCACAGCATCGGGGGGTCAACTTGGGACTTTGAATGTGGGGTTCATGGATCCCTTACAATTGAAAAACGTCGCGACTGTCGTGAAAACGACCTGTTTGAGCTGAACGCGAAGCATCGCGACTTTTCTGTTGAACGACTGTTCAGCTTCGACTATGTTGGTGGCCACCTCCCCCGGCTGGTTGCGCCGGCTTGCGTTTCTTCAATTCGAACGAGGCACTGGCATGCGGTTTTCACCCTTTGTTGAGCGGATTTCAGGCGACGGTGTGGCCGCCTGGGATATTCACAATGCAGCCTTTGAAGCCCAGCGCCGTGGCGAGGATGTAATCATCCTAAGTGTCGGTGACCCGGATTTCCCCACGCCAGATTTCATCACCGATGCCGCTATTGAAGCGTTGCGCGAGGGCGACACCCACTACACCGAGATCGCTGGTCGTCAGGCCCTTCGCGAAGCCATCGCCACCCGCTACAGCCCCCTGTTCGACCGTGAGGTGCAAGCGTCCAACGTAATCGTCGCGGCCGGGGCGCAGAACGCGCTGTTCATCACCTCGATGTGCCTGCTCAACACCGGCGATGAAGTGATCGCCCTGGACCCGATGTACGTGACCTACGAGGCGACGCTCAAAGCCTCCGGTGCAACGCTGGTGCGAGTGCCATGCTCGGCGGATTCAGGTTTCAGGCTCGATGCCGCCGTGCTGGCCAAGGCCGTCACCCCGCGTACCCGAGCGATTTTCTTCTCCAACCCGAACAACCCCACCGGCGTGGTGCTCAACCGCGAGGAGCTGCAAGCCATCGCCGACCTCGCCATCGAACATGACCTGTGGGTGGTGGTCGACGAAGTCTACGAAAGCCTTTCATTTGAACGTGAACACCTTAGCCTCGCCGCCTTGCCGGGCATGGCCGAGCGCTGCGTGGTAATCGGCAGCCTGTCGAAATCCCATGCCATGACCGGTTGGCGGATCGGCTGGATTGTCGCCAACGAAGCCTTGATCGCTCACGCTGAAACCCTGGTGCTGAGCATGCTGTATGGCTTGCCGGGGTTTGTCATGGAAGCAGCGCTGAAAGCTGTGCAGGCCCACGACGACGTGACTCATGGCATGCGCGACATCTATCGCCGTCGCCGCGATCTGGTGGTCGCGAGCCTGTCGGATTGCCCGGGTATTTCAGTGCTCAATCCCGATGCCGGCATGTTCGTGCTGGTGGACGTGCGTGACACCGGGCTGACCTCGCTGGAGTTCGCCTGGCGCCTGCTGCGCGAGGCGCGCGTGTCAGTCCTCGATGCGGCGGCGTTTGGCGAGCCGGCGCAAGGTTTTGTGCGGCTCTCCTTCACCCTGGGTGAAGAACGACTGGCCCAGGCTTGCCAGCGTATTCGCGATTTTGTCCTGGTGCTCAAAGGTGAAGCGCCACGCGCTGTGATCAGTCGCGTCACCAGCCAAGCCACCGTGGCACCGGTCACGTCCAAGACCATGATCGAAGTCGATGGCCTGCACAAACGCTTCGGCAATATCGAAGTGCTCAAAGGTGTGTCCCTGACGGCTCGCGAAGGCGATGTGATTTCGCTGATCGGCGCCAGTGGCTCGGGCAAAAGTACCTTGCTGCGCTGCATCAACATGCTCGAAGTGCCGGACCGGGGACGCATTCTGGTGGACGGCGAAAGCATCAAGCTCAACCATGATCGTCCCGGCGCGCCGCTGGTGTCCGACGCCAAACAGTTGGTGCGGATCCGTTCGAGCTTGGGCATGGTGTTTCAGAATTTCAACCTCTGGCCCCATCGCACGGTGCTGGAAAACCTCATCGAAGCGCCGACCCAGGTCTTGCGTGAAAGCCGTGCCGAGGCGACTGAACGGGCCGAAGCCTTGCTTGAACGCGTGGGGCTTGCGGCCAAGCGCAACGAGTACCCGGCGTTTCTCTCCGGGGGACAGCAACAACGGGTGGCCATCGCCCGGGCCCTGGCCATGCGGCCCAAGGTCATGCTGTTCGATGAACCCACCTCGGCACTCGACCCGGAACTGGTCGGCGAAGTGCTGCGGGTGATCCGCTCTCTTGCGGAAGAAGGCCGGACCATGATCCTGGTGACCCATGAGATGGCCTTCGCCCGCGATGTCTCGTCCAAAGTCGCCTACTTGCACCAAGGGCTGATCGAGGAAACCGGTTCGCCGGATGAAGTGTTCGTACACCCACGCAGCGAACGTTGCCGACAATTCGTCAACGCTCATCAGACTCGCTAATAAATCTAAAAAAAGACGGGGAAAAATCATGGGAAATCGACGTTTGGCAAACTGGTTTACCGGCGCAGCCTGCTTACTGCTGGCCGGGATGAGCGCGGCCCAAGCTCAATCTCAGCCGCAGCCAATCAGGTTCGCGGTCGCAGCCGAACCCTATCCACCGTACACCGAGAAACAGGCCAACGGTGAATGGAAAGGCTTTGAAATCGACCTGATCCACAAGCTGTGCAGCGAAATGAAAGCCGAATGCGAGATCAAGGAAGTGGCGTGGGACGGCATCATTCCATCGTTGCTGGCGAAGAAGATCGACGTGATTTTTTCCTCGATGTCGGTGACTGAAGAACGCGAAAAACAGATCGCATTCAGCAAGGCCTACTACGACTCGGTGATCGCGATTGTCGGGCCCAAGGGCACTTCCGTTAAGAAGTACCCGGACGATCTCAAGGGCAAGATCATCGGCGTGCAGAACTCCACCGTGAGCGCCAGCTACCTCAAGCAGTACTACGAAAAAATCGCTGACGTGAAGTATTACGACACCCAGGATTCGGCCAACGCCGACCTGATTGCCGGTCGTATCGACCTGATGATGGCCGACGGCACGGCCATGGCGGCCTTCGTGCAGACACCGGATGCGAGCAACCTGGAATACCTCGGCGCGGTGCCTTATGACCCGATTTTCGGCAAAGGTGTGGGCGCCGGCCTGCGCAAGGATGACACCGAGCTCAAGGCCAAACTCGACAAGGCGATTCAGGGCCTGCTGGCGAGCAAGGACTATGAAGACCTGTCCCAACACTACTTCGGTACCAGCGTGAAACCCGCGTTCTGACCTCAACAAAAATCCCTGTAGGAGCAAGGCTTGCCCGCGATGGGGCCTTTGAATACGCCACAAAGCATCGCGGGCAAGCCCGGCTCCTACAAGGGCCAGGTGATGCCGTGAAGTGCGCTAACTGGAGAGTGAAATGCCGGCAATGTTCGAGTTGATCAATTTCAGTGAGCAGGGATGGGGCAGTGCGCTGTTGAAGGGGCTCTGGATGACCCTGCAGATTTCCGCCGGGGCGTTTGTGCTCGGGCTGATGATCGGGCTGGTGGTGGCCTGCCTCAAGCTGAGTGCGCCCAAACCGATCGCAGCGCTGATGCGCAGCTACACCACCTTGTTCCGGGCGGTTCCGGAGTTGTTGCTGATCCTGCTGCTGTACTACGTAGGCTCCATGCTCCTCAATTCGCTGATGGTGCAGATGGGATACGGCACCGTGAATGTCAGCGGTCCGCTGGCGGCGATTGTGGTGCTGGGCCTGGTGCAGGGCGCTTACGCCTCGGAGATCTTTCGGGCAGCGATCCAGGCGATTCCTTTTGGCCAGATCGAGGCGGGCAAGGCGTTTGGCTTGAGCGGGTTCGGCCTGTTCCGGCGGGTCACGCTGCCGATCATGGCGCCTTACGCCATGGCCGGGATGGCCAACCTGTGGATCAACCTGATCAAGGACAGTGCATTGATCAGCGTGGTCGGCACCAACGAGCTGCTGTACACCGCCAAGCAAGGCGCGGGTTCCACGCGTCACTACCTGTTGTTCTACCTCACTGCCGCGGCGATGTATTACGCGGTGACGTTGGCGTCCAACTACCTGTCTGGACGGCTTGAGCGACGCATCCGTCGCTGGATGCCTTTGGCTGAGTGAATGAAATGATTCCAGCGTGGATAGTTGAATACGCGGCGCTGTTGGGCCGGGGCCTGCAAACGACCATCACCATTTTGTTGATTTCCAGCGTGTTCGGTTATGCGCTCGCGGTGCTGGTGGCGTTGGCGCGGATCTCGAAAAACAAAGTGATCGCCAAGGTCAGCCTGTTCTATACCAGCGTAACGCGCGGAACGCCGTTGCTGATCCAGATCTACATTTTCTACTACGGCCTCGGCAGCCTGTTTGCGCAGTTCCCGTTGATTCGCAGCAGCTTCCTCTGGCCGTACCTGCGCGACGGTTACTGGTACATCGTGTTTGCCTTGGTAGTGTCGGTGGGGGCCTATGTCGGCGAAGTGATACGCGGTGGGCTGCTGGCGGTGCCCAAGGGTGAAATGGAAGCGGCTTCGGCGTTTGGCATGACCCCGCGCCAGTCGTTGCTACGAGTGCGTTTGCCCAGGGCGTTGCGTTTGCTGTTGCCGACACTGGCCGGAGAGACCGTGATGCTGCTGAAGTCCACCGCACTGGCCTCGACCATTGCGATTATCGACCTGTTGGGTGCCGCCAACGTGGTGCGAGCCCAGACCCTGCAAGTGTATGAACCGTTGTTGTTGGTGGCCGGCGTGTATGTCTGCCTGACGTTTATGATCGAAGCGCTGTTTGCCTTTGCCGAACGGCGCGGGACGCCCGTGCGCAGGTCGATGTAATGAACGCACCACGGATCGTCGATCGGTCGTTGCAAGGCATCGGCCTGTGCACCTTGGGTTATACGTTCCTGGCGTTGCAGGACGCCGCCATCAAGTGGTTGGTGGCGGATTATTCGGTGGTCAGCATTCTGTTCTGGCGCGCCCTCGTGGTGGTGCTGGCCTGTCTATTGGTGGGGCGGTTGCGCTTGGTCCAGCGCGCGTGGCGCTCGCCGAGTCGCCGTTTGTTGGTGGTGCGCGGGCTGCTGTCGATTGTCGCCTGGGTGCTGTATTACACGGCGGCCCGGGACCTGACCCTGGCAGAGATGACCACGCTGTATTTCTCCGCACCGATCATGGTCACGGTGCTGGCGGCGGTGATTCTCAAGGAGCGCGCCAGCGCCTGGCAGTGGTTCAGCCTGATCATTGGTTTTGTCGGCGTGATCATCGCCTGTCGCCCCAGCAATATGACCGATCCCGTGCCGGTGGTGCTGACGCTGTTGGCGGCGATGTGCTGGGCGTTCACCTACATCCAGTTGCGTCAGGTGGATGAGCAGACGTCCGTGCTGGAGCAGATGTTGATCACCAACGTGGTGTTTGTGATTTGCATGACGATTGCGTTGCCCTGGACCTACACCCCAGCGCCGACCCCGGCCTGGCTGGGGATGCTCGGTGCCGGGCTGGTCGGCGGTATCGGCCAGTTTCTGCTGTTCGCCAGTTTTCAGCGGGCCACTGCAACCTTGCTGGCACCGTTCGAATACACCGGGCTGATCTGGGCATTCCTGCTGTCGAGCCTGATCTGGGGCACGCTGATGGACGTGTCGCTGATGGTCGGTGCCGGGCTGATCGCGGTCAGTGGCACCCTGGCGATGATCTTCGGGCGACACCCCTCACAAGACGTCGTCGGTGCTGAATGCTCCGTGTCGCAGCCCCTTTATCCAGCACCGACAGATATGGAGGCCATTGGCGGGGCTGAAGGTTTCGGGGTTCAGGCACCACTCGATCCAGAGTCCGTCGAGCATCGCCGATAGTCCGATGGCAGCCAGGCGCGTGTCGTGGATCACGAACCCTTCGCTGGCCGCCATGTCATCCAGCAACTGGCGGAGCAGGTCGAGGTAGGCACGATAGCTTTTTTCGTGGGACTGGCTGACGTGTTCGGAGTGCCGGATCAGGCTCCAGAACACCACCCAGACCCCGAGCAATTGCGGGTCCATGACCCGAGGCGAGAAGGAGCCGGTGAGGAATGCATCCATCTTTTGCGCAGGCGTGCCGGCTTGCTGGATTTCCTGGAGCAGGGCGGTGGTCAGTTCGCTGGCGATCTTTTGGTAGGTGTCGGCGATCAACGCATCGATGCTGCCGAAATGGTGATTGAGCAGCCCCACGGACACCCCGGCCTCGGTGGCAATGCGGCGCACGGAAATGCCGGCGTGACCGTCGCGCACCAGGCAGCGCAGGGTGGCGGCCACGAGCATTTCGCGACGCTCGTCGGGCTCAGCGCGGCGGTTTTTTGCAGGAGCAGTTGTCACACGGGAATCCTTGGGTGTGTTGCCTGGTTGGCGAGCTTAGTTGAACGTGCGTTCAATCTCCAGTCTCGGCCATGGCAATGTTTCGGTTTTAAACGTTCGTGACGCGGGAGGACAAGCAGATGGCGCAGGATGTTTCGTTCAGTGTTCGCAACAACAACGGCGACCCGGTGCAGGTCAGTGCGTGGCGCTTCGAGGGCAATGACAGCGGGCCGAAAGTGCATTTGCAGGCCGGGGTACATGCCGATGAAATCGCCGGGATGCTGGTGCTGCATCTGCTGATGCAAAAGCTTGCGATCGCCGAGGCCCACGGTCGGCTCAACGGCCGTGTGACGGTGGTGCCGCAAGCCAATCCGCTGGGCATCGGGCAGTTTCGCCAGGGGCGAATTCTCGGTCGTTTTCACGACGCCACCGGGCATAACTTCAACCGCTCGTTCGACCAGTCGGCCGCCATGGCCCAACCGTCGACCAACGTTCAGGAATGGCAAAAAAAACTGGTGCAACTGGCGGCCCCGGCGGATGTGATGCTCGACCTGCACACCGATGACGAAGCGTTGCCCTACCTCTACGTTCACCGCTGTTTCTGGCCTCGTGGCCGCGAACTGGCCGCCGCAATGAAGATGGACGTGGCGATCATCTGGGATGACGGCGGCGATGGCTCCTTTGAAGAAACCATCATTGCGCCGTGGCTGCGCGACGGCGCCACCGACCAGCGCATGGCCGCAACGCTGGAGCTACGCGGGCAGGGCGATGTCAGTGACCGGTTTGCCGAGCAGGATGCCGAGGGATTGTACGTGTGGCTGTGCGGTTGCGGAGTAATTGATGGGGCGCAGGCCCCCGCTGACTGGCCCGTCGAGGCGATGGAAATGGGCCACATGGAAACCATTCTGGCGCCGCATCCCGGCGTGCTGATCTTTGAAAAAGAGCTCGGCGATTTCGTCGAAGAAGGGCAGCGGTTTGCGCGGATTCTTCGGCGACCGGGCGATCCGTCTTCCGAAGTGGTGCTGGTGGCCGAGCAAGCGGGGCGCATGGTGACCCGCTATCGGGATCGGCTGGTGCCTCTGGGCATGGTGGTAGCGAAATTCACCGGCAGCCGGGTTTCGCGCAACTGGAGCGGCGGGTTGCTGGATCCGAACTAGGTGATCGCGCCGAACTTCTCGACTCGATCATGAACAGCATTGCGCCGTGGGGTTGTAAACTGCGCGCCTGATACGCGACAGCCCTAATCACTCAAGTACGAGATCCCCATGGCCAACCAAGACATCACATTCACCCCTGACCCGGACCAGGATTCCATCTCCTCCGACGTCGCCGGTTTCGGCGGCCTGCTGGTCTCCACGCAGATCCCCACCCGCGCTGACGGCAGTCTGGAATTGGGTGGGATCGTCGAGCAGAGCGAATGCACGCTGCAGGCGCTCAAAGTTGCACTGGAGCGCGCCGGTAGTTCCATGGATCGAGTGTTGCACCTGACCATCTACCTCACCGACATGGCCGACCGCGCTGCATTCAACGAAGTCTATAAGCGCTTCTTCGCCAAGCCGTGGCCGGTTCGCGCTGCTGTGGGTGTGGCCGCTCTGGCGGTCGAAGGCATGCGTGTGGAAGTCACCGCAATGGCAGCCAAGGGCTAATTCGTTGACCGGGATTGGAGCGAGCAACGCCCCAATCCCGATCCACGTTTACGGCTGACCCGGCAGTGGCGGGGTACGCGGCGGGATCAAGCGTTTTGACCCGGTCGCTTCAAACGCCGATGCCAGGCGCAGCAGCGACGAATCGTCATAGGCGCGACCGGCGAAGGTCAGCCCGACGGGCATGCCGATGTCCGGCATCACGCCCATCGGCACGGTGACCGTGGGCACTCCCAGGTGGCGGATGGCAAGGTTGCCATTGGCGACCCAGATGCCGTTACTCCACGCGATGTCCGCAGACGCCGGATCGACATCGGCGTTCGCCGGACCCACATCGGCGACCGTCGGGAACAGCACTGCATCGAGCCCCAAGCGATCCATCCACTCTTCAAGGTCGATACGCCGCGTGTGTTCGAGCCCACGCAAGCCATCAGGCACCGTGGTGATCTGGTTCCACGCCGTGACGCCGCGCTCCGCCATCCGCACATACTCATCCATGCCGGCCGCAAGGTCTCCTTCGCGGTTGGGCAGCGTGCCGGGGTCGTGGGGGAAAATCAGCGGTCCGTCGACGTCGACCAGGCGGTTCAACTTCGGATCGCCATTGGCCTGAAGGAAGTCATCGAACGCCCAGGCCGTCAGGTCCCACAACTCATGGTGAAGGAACTCTTTGGACACGATGCCGCGATTGAACACGGTCGGCGCTCCCGGACGGTCGCCTTCGCAATTGGAAACCAGCGGAAAGTCGACTTCGATCACTTCTGCGCCGGCCGCTTCGAGCGCCTGGCGAGCCGCTTCCCACAGACCGATCACCGAGGCACGGGTGTTGATTCGCTGCCCCGTTGGCCCGCCGATACCCGGCGCCTCGCTGGTGCCTGCCTCGAGGTCTTTATTGATGTACATGCGCGGTACGCCGAAACGCTTGCCGGCGATTGCCTCGGGTTGCGCGGCCAGTTCATGATAAGAGGCAGGACGGACCGAGGTGACACTCGGAATCGGCACCCAGGGTTGCATCCGCCACAGATCGCCGCGTGTGTCCGGGTCTTCGGCCACCACCACGTCGAGCACCTCCAGCAGGTCCGCCATGGTTCTGGCAAACGGCACGACCACGTCCATGGTCGGTGTCAACGGCCAGTTGCCGCGCACCGAAATCACCCCGCGCGATGGCGTATAGGCACACAAACCATTGTTCGAGGCGGGACCGCGTCCACTCGACCAGGTTTCTTCCGCGAGGCCGAACGCGGCGAAACTGGCGGCGGTTGCCGTACCGGCACCGTTGGAGGAACCCGAGGCGAACGGTGCGGTGAGGTAGTCAGCGTTGTACGGGCTCTCGGCGCGGCCATAGACCCCGCGCTGCATACCGCCGTTGGCCATGGGCGGCATGTTGGTCTTGCCCAGGCAGATGGCGCCGGCACCGCGCAGGCGTTCGATGGTGAACGCATCGCGATAAGCGATGAGGTTGGCGAAGGCGGGGCTTCCAGACGCAGCGGTCAGCCCCTTCACCAGATAACTGTCCTTCGCTGTGTAGGGGATGCCATCGAGCGGCCCCATCGTCTCACCTTTGGCCCTGCGGGCATCGGATGCCTGCGCTTCGTTGAGCGCGTCGGGGTTTTGAACCACGACCGCGTTGAGCGCGGTAGGGGTGTCGGCACCGTCGTAGGCATCGATCCTGGCGAGATAAGCCTGCACCAACTCGACCGCCGTTGTCTGGCCGGATTCGAGCGCAGCACGCAGTTGCGCAATGGAAACCTCAGTGACCTCAATCATGCTGTTACCGCCGGCTGCTGATGGGAGACGTGGGATTCAGGGGCATCACTTATCTGAAAATGGGCGTTCATATCGATTCTCGTTGCACTGCATTACGCGACAGGGGCTGGACGGGTGACCTGAGCGTTGCATTTTGGCATTAAGCCGGGAGCAGAGGAAACGTTGTCCGCGGTGCGAGCCTGATGTGGGCGCCGTCAGTCAGTGACACTCGAGTGATGAGCAAGCGACAACTATCATGAGGCGGGTCAAAACCCTCATGAAGAAGGTGATCACTCTGATGAATAAGGACACGACGTCTGCAGAGGCGCAAGACGCGGCCTCGCAACTGATAGACGCGAGAATCAAGGCGCTGGATGATTGGCGGGGCGAGATGCTCGGTCACATCCGAACGCTGATCCACCAGGCCGACCCCGACGTGGTCGAGGAATGGAAGTGGCGAGGCGTACCAGTGTGGTCTCACGCCGGCATCCTCTGCACCGGAGAGACGTACAAGAGCGTCGTCAAAATGACCTTCGCCCAGGGCGCCTCGCTGGCGGACCCTTCAGGTTTGTTCAATGCCAGTCTCGAAGGCAATACCCGACGTGCCATTGATGTGCATGAGGGTGAAACGCTGGATGACAAAGCGTTGAAGGCGCTGATTGGTGCCGCCGTGGCGCTAAACCTGTCGCGGGCGGCGGCTCGACGTAAACCAGCCAAGTGATCCAGCAGAAAGCGCAGAAAGAACGACACAATCCGTAGCTGGCTTAACTGATCGGCATCACGGTTTAACCGGGCTTTTCCATCGGTGGCGTTTGCCCGGTCAGCAGCCGCTCAATCTGCGCCAGCTCCCACGCGCTGAGAAAACTGACCGGGTCGGTGCCGTAACGTTGCC
Source organism: Pseudomonas sp. P4_C8 (assembly GCF_056401975.1). NCBI lineage: Bacteria > Pseudomonadati > Pseudomonadota > Gammaproteobacteria > Pseudomonadales > Pseudomonadaceae > Pseudomonas > Pseudomonas sp. P4_C8. The sequence continues at coordinate 10,703 of NZ_JBFUIH010000041.1, forward strand.
AGCTGTCGAGATCACCCTCGCGGCCGTCGGGGCTGTGGCAGCGTTGGCAGTGGCGCACATGGACGCCATCGACGTCGAGAGTTAGCTGCCAGCCCTCGATGTCGACCTGCACCTGGCCGGCGCCGGAGGGTTTATCGAGGCGTCGCAAAGGGTGAATGCCCAGGGCGGCGTCACGCAATGTCTGGTAAACCTCGCGGGCAGTCAGGGGTGGCACGGCTGTCTCCAGTGAAGTGTTTGTCAGGCGCTGATGCGTCGGGCTACGAAGACCGCCATTCTTTACGTAGACTTTTGCGTCTGCAAGTAGGCGCCCATTGATTCACTCGCGCCAGGCTCTACAAGTTCGGGAACAGAACATGAAGCAATCCGCCGTATTCATCACCTTCACCTGTTTTCTCAATGCAGGTTTGTTCAGCCTCCCGGCACACGCGGCCGGCGATGCTGAAGCGGGTGCGACACTGTTCAAACGGATCTGCGGGGGTTGCCACCAGGTCGGAGAATCGGCACGTGGTTCATTTGGTCCGCAGCTCAACGGCATCTTTGGCCGACATTCGGGCAGCACTACGGATTATCAGTATTCCGACGCCATGAAATCCGCCGATATCGTCTGGACCCGCGAAACACTGACCGCGTACCTCGAAGCACCGAAAGAAGTGGTCCCCGGTACCCGCATGATTTTCTGGGGGCTCAGCGATCCGGAAAAGATCGACAATCTGCTGGCTTACTTGCAAACCTTTCAGGCGCAGTAACGTAATGAGAGCGAATGTGATAGGTCGCAGAAAGTTATGGGTTTCGAATCTGCGAGTAGAATGCAGCCGCCGCTCTGCACTAAAAGGGGTTGTGAGGGTCAATAAACCCCGCACGGCCTTCAGCGGTCGTACTTTCGGCGCCAACCGGATCCGCCCCGGTATTTTGATCAAGGACAGTGAAAGCATGTACCCCGCAATATAACCAGCAACCGCCTGCACCTGGTTCCGTGAATCGGGACCGCCGTACGTTTACCTCTCAATCCCATTCGAAGATCTAACGCATGTACCTACGCAAAATTGCAGTTGGGCTGTCGGCCCTTGTTTTGCTCTCGACCGGGGCAGAAGCCCGCAGCTTGCTGGATCTCATCAAGCCGCCCACCCAGCAACAGGAACAATCGTCCCGCTCGGGCTCGATCAGCCAGAACGCGGCGCTGGACCTTTATTCAAACAAGCAGAAGCAGGCATCGTTCGACGGCTGTGCAGATCTGTTCCCGGCAGCCAAACCGATCAACATGGCCACTGTGCCAGCAACCATGAACCCCTTGGCCCTGTGTTCCGACCACTTCGCGGTGCTGTACTCGCAGACCAGCAAGACGCCACTGGTAGTCGTCGAGCGTCTTAATGCCGCCCAGCTTCAGGATGCCAAAGGGGAGGAGCGCACCAACCAGTTCTATCCGGACCCACGCATTCCCAAGAGTGGACGGGCAGAGTTGAGCGACTACCGTAGCCAACATCCGGCGGTGGACCGCGGTCATCAATCCCCTGCAGCCGATGCACCGAACCCCAATGCAATGGCCCAATCCTTTGCGCTGTCGAACATGGTGCCGCAAGACCCTACCAACAACCGGAAGATCTGGAGCAAGGTCGAGTCTGACGTCAGGAAGTTCGCCAAGCGCGCCGAGGGCAATGTTTATGTGTTTACCGGTCCGCTGTTTGACCCGGGTCACACCACCATTGGCAACAACAAGGTCTGGGTGCCGACGCGCCTGTTCAAGCTGGTCTACGACGCATCGTCCCAGCGTGCCTGGGCGTACGTGCTACCCAATGCAGAAACCCGTATTGAGAGACCGATGGACTATGACGCTTTCGTGAAAACCACGGGGCTCAAGTTGCTGGGCAACCTACCGGTCACAGGTTCCGTGGGCCGCACTTGATGGCTTCCACTTAATGGGCTGCACCCCAACGGTTGGAGGCAACCGATGGGGTGCTTCATTTGCCTAACCAAACGGCCGCTTTTAGCGTTTGATCAGGGAAATTTTCGAGCCTTCGATGCTGACCCCGGCCATTAACCCTTGCTGGTCGAAGATGAACGCATACGCATCGTCTTTCAGCGTAGAGCTGGACAGGTTCTTCGCAATCCCTTCATTCACCACAACCACGGTTGGCCCCACGCCAACTTCCCAACCCTTGGTTTCAGCTATGTATTTCAGCGCTTTATCATTCATCAGAAATACTGCATAGCCATAGGACTGGGCGCCCGCCTGTAGTCCCCATGACCCGCTGACGGAGTTGTAATAGTCCACGACGGTCTTACCCTTCATTAATACGCCTTCGCCATAGCTGCCGCCGAATACCAGGCCCGCCTTGATGATTTTGGGGAAGACCAGCACGGCCTTGGCTTGTTGCGAGATGGATTTGGCTGTTGGATTGGCCTTGTAGAGCATATCCAATGCTTGCAGAGAGTCTTTATTCAGATCCTCTGCGGTTTCTGCACTTGCACTGTTCAACAGGCTCGTCGAGGCCAATGTAGCTAACGCGAGGAAGATCGATAGAAAGAAGCGCATTGATTGAGTCATTTCCGTACTCCGAGAGGGGAGCATTGGATCAGAGCAGCAGTCAGCGCCTGTGTCAGACAGGAACCGAACCGACTGAAGTTATCCGGCGCACCCTGAAATGTGTGGATCGCAAGCGTCGCGCTGGAATACAGGAAACCCAAGGCGCGATGCCATCACTTGTTGTGACCACTGTGGAACGGCCGGGTTCGTTGTCAGCGCCTGCTTTCGCTCAAGGGGTTTCACTACCCCCTATTGATTTTTGCACTCCGCCATCACCACTTTGCAGGTGTCCGGTGTGCCTCCGGAGCGGCCGGCATAGCGTATGCAGTTATCCAGGGATTTTTTGCGAGCAATGCTCAGGGTGGAGCCCCACGCCAAGCCGCCCTCGCCAACAGTGGGTAGCGCTTTTGCATAGCAATTGGAGCCTGTGCTTGCGGTCGAATTGCGATGACTGGACGCTTTGCCTGCACATCCTGCGGTCAGCACGAGGCTGATGGCGAGCAGGGAGGGGAGGACCCATGACCAGCATTGGTGCGCTGTTTTTTCAGTCATCCCGTTTCCCCTGTATCAAGAGATTAGGTGTGTTTGTGGTCCTGAACGATGACGTTCGCCGGTGTCACCGTTTACTGCACAGAATGAACATGTCATTGCCATCATCGAACAGGTAACGCGTCTCGGACAACGATCGCATCCAGTAACTCAGGCTGCTGTCCGGCCGGAAAATAAACAGGCCCAGTGTGTTCGTCAGTTCAGGAGTCGTACTGTCCGTTTCGCCTTTGGCGTTGCGTTCAACTTTGACCTGCAAACGGTGCCCCTGTATTTGCACTCGAAAGGCGCTGTTGCGGCGCAGGGTGCCCATATCCGCCCCGGAGTTGGCATCGATCAGTTGGGCCACCATGCGCATATGGCTGAGCCCGGAGGGTCTCAAGTCCAGTCTGTAACGCGTCGTCAGCCATGAAGGGCGCGATGGGGATGGCACTTGATGTGCGCTCTCTCCGGCGCACCAAAGGTCCAGGTTCGCCAGGTTCTCACCCGACAGGCGCCCCAGTGCCACACCCAACAGACCAACGAGTGCGAAGGCCAGGCACCAACCTGCGTTTGCGGCACGTCTAGTCATGTTGTTGTACGCCAATGCAGCGACTACTCGCTGTTTCCAGCTCGCCATCGCAAAGAATCTGATCTGCCCCACGACGCGACGGTAACAAGTATAGGTGGATGTTTTGCGCCGAAATGCCCAAATGCTCCGCCAGTTTCCGGCTGTGCTGAACCATCAGCTTCAGGTGTAACGCCTCCGGGGGTTGTGGCTCTAGAGTGGACAGATGCACATGCACATCCTCCATCATTACGGGCGCGTCGAACGCTGGCGGTACCACCTCAAGAGTCGGTGCCAGCCAGATTTTTCCCAACAGAAATGCCAATACGCCCCAAAGGGGTAGTGCGAGCCACAGCCCCCAACGCCTTGGTAATGTTATCGAGTGCACGGGCAGCGCCCCCGAATCTGGATCAGCTGACGCCGGCATTGCCATGAATGGTGGCGGTTCGACGGGTTCGTCCTCTGCATCGGCCAGGGTCGATACAGGAGACGTAGCGGGGGCGGGCGCCTCGCTGTCAGGCTCAGCCGCACGCGGGGCAGACGCCGCATTCGCAGTGGCTGGTAACTCCTCGACTCTCACGCCATCGGCGAGTTTGTAACCTATGCGTGGCAAGGTCTGGATGAATTCGCGATCGGGCTGCAGTTTCTCCAGCGCCAGGCGCAATTGCCGGACAACCTGGGCCAGGCTGTTGTCGGTCACTTCCAGGCCGTATTGCCCCCATGCCCCGGCCATCAGTTCGCGCTTGCGCACCACCTCCCCACCCGACCTGAGCAGCATGGCCAGGCATCGGCTGGCGATTGCACCTATGCGCAAAGGCTCCTCATTGGCAGATTCAACGCGAAATAACAGAAAGTTGTTCTCGTCGAATACCAGATGTTCATCAATTAGCAGTTGACCCATGTCGACCATCTGTATGAGGCAAAAAGGTAAGTCGAAGACGTGTCGTCGACCTCTAGAGTTAAGCGGTCATTCTTTGCTTTGGCCAACATCTTCGTGGAACAGGTGCCGAAAATAACTGCCACTGTGTTTTCACGGCTTAAATGCTGATCGCAAAACTGCACACGTGGCGTTACTGGAACAGCCGAGCCTTCTTGCAGGCTCATTTGAGACCAGTTCATTACCGAGCACCAGAAGTCCACGCAGGTTAACGACCCAGCTCATGATCTTTACTCCGATGTAACAGCCGGCACCTTTTGTCTTGCATCTACCATTGCTCGCCAGCGGTTAACCGGCCATGGCGTCAAGGGGCTCCTCGGTTGGGGTGTCGGCGTAGCGCTCGGCGATTTTTTCGAACCCTTTTTCGAGGGCAATGAAGGCTGCCGCCACATCTGGATCAAAATGCTGACCGGCGCCGTCGCGGATGATCGCGACTGCCGTCTCATGGCTCATCTCTGACTTGTACACCCGCCGGCTAATGACCGCGTCATAGACATCGGCGACCGCCATCAGGCGGGCGCTGACAGGAATGGCGTCACCGACCAGGCCATTGGGGTAACCGCTGCCATCCCATTTTTCGTGATGGCACAGGGCAATTTCCTTGGCGATGCGCAGGAAAGGCACTTGCGCGCCCAACATTTCCTCGGCATGCACCAACGCCTGATAACCCAGCCGGGCGTGGGTCTTCATGATTTCGAACTCGGCAGGCTCAAAGCGCCCCGGCTTGAGCAGGATATGGTCAGCAATACCGACCTTGCCGATATCGTGCAGCGGTGCCGACTTGAACATCAGCTCAATGTTTTTATCATTCAGATACAGACTGAATCGTGGGTGATCGCGCAGTTTCTCGGCCAGCAACCGGACGTAGTGCTGCGTGCGTCGCAGGTGATTGCCGGTTTCGTTGTCGCGAGTCTCGGCCAATGAAGCGAGGGCGAGGATGGTCACGTCATGGGTGGCTTGCAGCTCCCGGGTTCGTGCCAGTACTTCCTGATCGAGATACGTATTCTGCGAGCGCAACAGGTCCGTTGTCGCCTTCAGGCGCAACTGTGTCTGCACCCGCGCCAGCAGGATGGGCGGGTTGATCGGCTTGAACAGGTAGTCAGTCGCTCCAAGCTCGAACCCCAGGCATTCATCTTCGTCGTGATTGCGGGCGCTCAGAAACAAGATCGGCACATCACATGTCTTGGGATCAGCCTTGAGACGACGACAGACCTCATGACCATCCATATCGGGCATCATCACATCCAGCAGGATCAGATCCGGTTTCGCCCGATCGACGATCTGCAACGCCTGGGCACCGCTGGTCGCAATTCTGACGTGATAAAGCTCGCGTAGCAGTTCACTTATCAGCTGCAGATTGGTCGGCATATCGTCGACCACCAGCACGGTGGGTCTAGGGGTTGAGCTGTTCAACTGGACGTTCTCTCGACGGGGTCACAGAGGGGGCGGTAAAGCGGCCGGGGGCGCTTCTACCGCGGGAGCACGGCGGGGAAAGGTACAGCCCGTCGAATCTGCCAAGTGACTGGCAGTAACGCATGCCACCCACGCATCTGCTCTGAAATGGATTGAACCGTCCCTGTCGGGCGCTGAAAAACGCTGAAAACTTCTGAGCAACGCGCTTTTAAAGGCATGAACTGCGTGTTGCCCTTATGTTTCTATTCACTCATTGCGCCAGCTCCACAAGCCTGCCGGGCCTCGCTCAGACAGGCCCGCGCCCGCTCGAAATCAAACCGTGTCACAGCGCCTTCCAGGAACTGGAAGCTGCTCGCAAATGCGCCGCGCAGTACGCCCGCATGTAAGGAAAAGTAGGGCACTGCTTGCGCATCAAAGTCACCCAGCAGGTTATCGAGATGTCGGCAGATCTGTTGCAACTCACCAAAATCGACTGCTACGTGCGCAACTTCGACCTTACCGGGCAACTTTTCTCGCAGTTGCCTCAGCAGGGCCTCCAAGGGTTCAGACAACGCCTCCAGACAGATTTGCAACTCATCAGGTGGTCGCTTTGCGCGCAGTGCCTGCTCCAAAACATCTGCTGCCTGCGCGATGGTGTCGGCACCGATAGTCGCTGATACGCCCTTGCAGCTGTGCGCCAACAACTCGGCTTTATCCAGCTCGCCTGCCGCCAGCGCCGCGCTCAACTGTCTCTGCAAGGGGCCCTGACTGGTCAGGTAGTTTTGCAACACATCCGCATACAGGCTGTGCCTGCCCAATACCCTTCGGAGTCCGGCAACCGTATCCACGCCGTCGAGTTTCAAGCCCGCCTCAGCGCCACTCACCTTCGCATCCGACTCCGGCGCCACGATGCGCTTTGGGCGCGCCGGTGTATCAGCCAGCCAGCGTCGCAAAACCGCGTAGAGCGTCTTCGGTTCGAAGGGCTTGCTGACATAATCATTCATGCCAGCCGCCAGACAATTGTCATGATCATGTCTGCTGACGTTGGCGGTCATCGCGATAACGGGCAGGCTGCTCAATCCGGGCTGCCGACGGAGCAGGCGAGTGGCCGCCAGACCATCGAGCACCGGCATCTGCATATCCATGAACACCAGGTCAAAACGCTGCGCAGATAACCGATTGAGCGCCTGACGGCCATCAGCCGCGATATCGACCGAACAACCGACCGCCCGCAATAGTTCGGCAGCGACCTGCTGGTTCAACTCGTTGTCTTCTACCAGTAAAACACGAGTCCCTTCGGCCACTCGCCAGTCGCAGGGTTGCTCCCCTGCGCACAGGTCATCAATGTCCGTGCTCTGGGCCAAAAGCAAACGGACCTCAAACCAGAAGTTGCTGCCTTCACCCAGCACGCTCTGAACACCGACCTGGCCACCCATCAACCCGGACAGTTGTTTGGCAATGGCCAGCCCCAGGCCCGTGCCACCAAAGCGTCGTGTGGTGGAGGTATCAGCCTGCTCGAAGCTCTGGAACATATGTTTTAACTGCTCGGTCGAGAGCCCTATGCCGCTGTCGGTCACGCTGAAGTAAAGCAAAGCGTCATCCGCGCCGGCCTCACGCAGGCTCACCTCAACCCTGATATGACCACGTTCGGTGAATTTCACTGCATTGCTCAGGTAGTTGAGCAGTATTTGCCGCAGTCGAAGCGGATCGCCACACAAACGTTCAGGCACATCCTCAGCAACGTTGAGCCGCATGTTCAAGCCTTTATCGGCAATACGTGGACGCACCTGATCGAGCACCTCTTCCAGTAATTGCGCCAGGCTGAAGTCGCGAGCTTCTAGCTGAAGCTTGCCCGCCTCGATCTTGGAAAAATCCAGAACATCGTCGATGACACCCAGCAAATGCCGGCTAGAGCTTTGTACCTTGTTCAGGTAATCGCGCTGACGCTCGTTCAGCTCCGTCCTCAAGGTCAGGTACGTCATGCCGATGATGGCGTTCATCGGCGTGCGAATCTCGTGGCTCATGTTGGCCAGAAACTCGGTCTTGATGCGTGCACTGTCCTCGGCCAGTTGCCGCGCCTGCCGCATCTCGACCGCCGCCGCATGCTGGGCGGTTATATCTTCGATGATCCAGATCGAACCACGCGAAGACAGATATCCGGGCGCAACAGCACGCGCACTTACGCTTGCCCAGAAGCTGCTGGCGTCCCTGCGGCAAAGCTGCATCTGCTGCTGAAAGATGTCCCCACGGTCCAAAGTCCTTCGAATTTCCGCTTTGAGCTCCAGTAATGCCTCCGCCCAAACGACTTGATCAAGCCAAGCCAGCGGAGAGCGCTGCAACTGTTCGCCCGGTTCATAACCGAGCAACTCATCCAGTCGCGAATTGCTCTGTACGATCAAACCACCGCGCACCAGTGCAATTCCATAGGGCGCAGCGGTAACAATGGCCTGCTGCTGTTCGTGCGCTTCACGCAAGCTGCGTTCTTCAGCTTTGCGCTGGCTGAGATCGAGAATCGCAACGCACAGGCATTGCCCTCGATCCTCTCGCGCCGGCAGCAGGCTCAGGCGCAACTCAGCAGGGAACTCGCTACCATCAGCACGACGGGCAATCAGCTCACCCGTGTCGAGCACCTTGGTTGCACGTACTCGCTCGAGCATCGAGTCAAGGGCCCCGAGCTGGCTGTCAGGTATCAGTGTCCGGTAGTTCTGGCCAAGTAGGCGGCCAGGGGCATAACCAAAGGTCACTTCACTTTCCTGGTTGGCCAGGATCACACCGTCCTCGTCGAACACCAGCAGCGCTTTAGGGGCAACCTCGACGATGCCGCGATACCAACTCTCGGTGGCTTCCAGGGACTGCTGGCGCTGTTGCAGTTTCACCGCCTGGTACTCCAATTGCCGGGCCTGCAGGCGGGCCTGCTGCAATAACTGCTGATTGTGGGTGCGCTGTTGCAGCAAATTCAGCAGTGTGCCGAGTTTGTTGGGCAAGCTGTCGAGCAGCTTGAGTTGGGTGAGATCCGGGCGATGGGCGAAATCGAGTTCAAGGCTGGCCAGCTGCTGCCCCTCTTGCAGCAATGGCAAACTGTAGTGCACTTGGCCGGTACGCTTGACGACGGGCTCTGCGTCGAATAGCACAACCGTCTTGCAACCCAGGCATTCGCCCAGTTTCTGCTGCAACGTTGCGGTAAACGCCTCCCGACTGGTACACAACTGCAACGCCTGCACCAGTTCGCTGAGGTGCACCTTGACCCAGTGCTTTCGCTGCAGTTCTTGATTGACATTGACATAGGCATCGAATGCTTTGGTCAGGGTCACGACTTCGGCAAGTCCGTGGTGCTGCACCGACTCCCCAAGGGTTTCGCCGGCATGCAAGCGGCGAATGCGTTCGGAAAGACTCAACAGAGGTTTCACCAATTGGCGACGCAGGATGACCAAAAATGCCAGTAGGCCCGCGACCAGTATAGTCAACTGCATCAAGGCATTGACGTAGCTGGCCAGCGCGGCTTTGTGCCGAGCCGCCTCGAAGTCGCTATTGAAGCGTTGAGTGGTTGAGACTCTCAGCTTGTTAAGCGCATCAGCAAAATTCCACTCGGAGTTGATGTAAGTGGTATTTGAAAGCAGTGACGAACCCGCTCGGTGCCAGCTCTGCTCCATTGCCCGGCGCTCCATGCCCGTCTGCTTGATATCCATGTCCTCGACCGTGGCCAGCAATTTGGTTTCGGCGGCGTTCAGTCCAATCGCTCGGAATTCCTGCGCAGCTTCGCGGAATGTCCGGCCTTCCTGCCACTTTTGGTTATATTCGGTCAGAAACAGCTCGTCGCCAGTGCTGACATAAAGGCGAGCCAGTTCAGTCAGTTCGCGGTTGAGGGTACCCAATCGGGCAACGCTGGTGATGGTCTGATGGCGTCGATCAGTGGCTTGGTCGGCTTGCTTACCAAAGTACTCATCCAGTGCCACGGTAGTCAGGCAGGCAACCAACGCCATACCAAATCCAATCGAGATGAGTTTGCTCAGACGTTCCAGGCTCATGGGCTCTCCTGCGACAACAGTCCCGAACACGCGCCGGAAGCTTAGATAAGCAGTAAACCGCGGCACCTTTTCCGCTGCTGTGAAAACCCCTGATGCAATCGTACTGATCTGATGAAAAGCGCTGAAAAGCTATGAAACGCCCCCTTGAACGGCAAGACGGAACGTATTCCTCGTCGAAGCATTTCTCGTCAGAGCACAGTCGGGCTTCTATGTCAGCGCAGTTGCTGCAGCAAGTCGAACAGGCCAGACATCGAAGTCGACCTGAGCCTGACCTACAATGGCCAGGTAGCCAGCGAGTGCTTGATTTCAGAGGAGGTGCAGCATGGACCGATTCACCGGCGGCTGCCTGTGCGGCAATGTCAGGTTTGTGGCATCGGGGCGCCCATACCGGGTCGGCCTTTGTCATTGTCTGGACTGCCGCAAGCACCATGGGGCGCTTTTTCACGCCTCTGCAATATTCCCTCAGGAGGCGGTGATGATCGAAGGCGAAACACGCGATTACGCCGGGCGGTTTTTCTGCCCTCGCTGTGGTTCCTCGGTGTTCGCCCGCACCGCCGACGAAGTCGAAGTTAACCTGGGCTCCCTGGACGCTCCAGACCAACTCAAGCCCACCTATGAAAGCTGGATTGTGCGCCGCGAGTCCTGGTTGCCGGCGTTTGCGCTGACAAGACAATACGAGCGCGATCGTGACGCCACGGGGCGCTTTGAAGATTAGTTGTCGAATCCCAAGGATCGTGGCTACTTCGTCGTGACACCGTGCTTGATATCCCCACAATAGATATCAACGTTGCCATCCGACGGTGCCGTGCGCACGAGGATGGAGTACTCACCGGAAAGCAGAACCGACATTTCTACAGGCGCGGTTCTTGATAACGTCCAGCCGCGTATGGGCTGGCGTTCGGTATTGACCTGTTCGTTCATCGAGTAGGCGACCGGCCCGGGTTTTTGACAGCTGCCTTTATAAACGAAGGTGTAGAGGCGCAAGGGCAGGGTGACACCCATTGGAGCGCCGCTGATGAAGAAATTTAATCCGGTTTTATTGTCAAAACTCGTCAACGTTACATTGCCGATCTGACCGGCGTTGCGCTGTGTGGCAACCAAAGGAACGTTCACACTAGGGGTAGATGATGTGGCGCAGCCGAAGAGGGTTGCGCTGACCAGTAGCGCTGCAAGTGAGTGTCTGAGCTTCATGGCCAAACTCCTGTGTCGAAGAACTGCACGGGTGATTAGCCGGTATAGCTCATTAATCGCCGCTCTGATGTTGTCCGAACCCAATTACGTGTACTTGTTGCAGCGAAGCGCTAAATTTCAAAGAGATGTCCCGTCAAGATGAAGGAAAGACAGATGTTCAGATTTCGCTCATTGATTGCAACCGTTACATGCCTTGCACTGTTCTGCGGCTCAACCACAGCAATAGCTGACCCTGGCAATGGAAAGGGCCAGGGAAACGGCAAGGGAAACCCACATAACAGCGAGGCTCAAGGCAACCAGGGAGGTAAAGGCAAGCATTCCAGTGGCAGTGACTGGGATAACGGCCCAAGCATCAATCACGCAAGCGTTCTGGGGATTGTTAATGGGTATCGGGACTACTGGAGTCCCGGACCGGCACTGCCACCTGGCATTCAAAAGAACCTTGCGCGAGGCAAGCCACTTCCACCGGGGATTGCCAAAAAACTGGACGGTCGGTTAGTCGGCACACTGCCTCATTATGATGGATATGAATGGCAACAAGCGGGCACCGATTTGATATTGGTTGCACTGGCAACCGGGCTTATTTACGAAGTGCTCAACGGTGCTTTTGATTGATGCTTGAATTGCGAATGCGGCGCAGTAGGGTGCACTGCATTCCGTCTGTCGCAGGACTTGAACTGTCTGGGGGCTGATGCGTCTTAACACACGCGATATCAACCCTATGGAAGCAATCATGCTTTTAAAAAACAAGAGTCTCGTTGCTGTAATGTCCTGCGCCCTGATGCTTGCAGCCGCCCCATTACTCCCTGCTGACCTGTCTATCATGAACTCCGCCTTTGCGAAGGATGGTGGTGGTGGTGGTGGTGGTGGTGGTGGTGGCGGTCACGGAGGCGGAGGTGGCGTTGGAGGTGGTGGTGGCCACGGAGGCGGCGTTGGCGGTGGCCATGGCGGCGGTACAGGCGCTGGTCACGCTGGTCACAACGGTTCCGATCACTCCGGCGGCACTCACAGTAACGGCCGCGGCAATGGGCTCAGCAGTGATCATGCCGGCAGGGCCGTTCGCGATCATGGTGAAAGCGGAAATCACTACGGCAGTGAGCACAATAGTGATCGCGGTCATGGCCAAACGACTTCAGGCATCGCCCACTCCAGAGATACTCATGGCATAAGCAAAGCCAGAGCTATTGCTGACTCGACTCCAGGCGATCACAACTCGAAAGGCTTGAGCAAAACCGGGATGTCGGTATCGAAAAGTCGCACTGATCATCCATAACGGCTGACCGGGAAGTGCAGCAGACTCAATTGCAAAGTCTGCTGTACGCTTGAGGTCAGTTCGATTTCTTCGGTGGGGAGTTTTGTCCAGAGTGGTAGGTGGGAATCCTCGCCTACCCTCTGCGAGAGAGTTTTGCACGGCCAATTGCCATAGGGATATACGGACCAAAAGCGCGCTATCCGGACCTATCGCGCACGGATTTTCATCCGTCGGCAATCTGTCATATTCGGTATTTCTTCATTACAGATAGTGGTCAGCCCAATGCGTATAAATGAGGCTGCACCGTGTTTTCACGTCTTCTGTGTTCACTGTCCGTTTTGAGCCTGTCTATCGCGGCTGCCCAGGCTGCCGAGACCAACTCCCTCGACACCCCCCGCTTGAGCAGCATCGACAACTTGCGCGATGTCGCCGGCACCACCACCGCGTATTCCACGGCTAACGACGGCACGATGCGTAGCGGCGTGTTCTACCGCTCCAACGCGCTGACCCCGTCGGCGGCGGATCTGGGCACCTTGAATGGCCTCGGCATCAAAGCCGTCTACGACCTGCGCACGCCGAGCGAAATCGCCGGTACGCCTGACACCCTGCCCAACGGTGCTCGCTATTTGAACATCGACATTCTTGGCAACGCCACGTCCGGTTCAAACCTCCCCACGGGCCCGCTCGAAAGTGCCGCCGACGCCATCGCCATGATGCAGGGCATCAACCGGTCATTCGTCAGTGATGCGGGGGTGCGCGGTCAATTCAACACGCTGTTCAATGAACTGGCCGGCGTTGACGGTGCCGCGCTATTCCATTGCACGGCCGGCAAAGATCGGACGGGCTGGACCGCCGCTGTGCTGCTGAGCATTGCCGGGGTCGACAGCGCCACCATCATGAGCGACTACCTGGCCACCAACGAATACACTGCCGCGCGCGTGGCGGCGACGCTGGCGGCCATGCCACCGAGCATGGCCGCGATCTATGCGCCGCTCCTCGGCGTGGAAGCCAGTTTCTTGCAAGCCAGTCTGGATCAGGTCACCGCGCAGTACGGCAGCATGGACAATTACCTCAAGCTAGGCCTTGGCCTGTCCCAGGAGACCATCTACGTGCTGCGCGGCAAGATGGTTTTCTACAACAGCCTGCCTGGCCAGGCAGGCCTCCTCGGCAACGCCGCCGCGGGTGCCGGGTTGCTGCAACAGCTGCAGAACAGCAACCTGTCAGGCACCTACAGCGACTACAACTATTACCTGCAATCGGCGATTGATGCCGGCACCCTTGGTGGTGTCGAGTCCACTGTCGGTGGCCAGGTGCACGCCGACGCTGCCAGCTACTTGCTGCGCCAGGGGGCGATGATCGACCGGGCCGCTGCGCCCTTCACCAGCGGCACAGATCTCAAGATCGGCCAATACCGTTTGTGGAGCACTGCACTGGCGGGCTATCTGGGCACCGATGGTTCGTCCGAAACCGCCAGCAGCAACGAGCACAGCCAAGGGTTGATGATCGGCCTGACGCAGCGCTTCACCGAACAACTCAGCGCCCACGCGGGTTTCGGATACAGTCGCGGTAATGTCGGCGGGGCGGGCGGTGAGGTGGACACTGACTGGACCTTTCTCACCGCCGGCGCCCGCTATGCCCCGGACGGCCTGGAGCGCGGCCTGTTTGTCGACGCCGACGCCAACGCCGGCTGGCTTGACTACGAAAGCAAGCGTGACCTCGGTGGCGGACTAGGGACGGCCAAAGGCGACAGCCATGGCAATCTCTCCGGTGCAACCCTGGCGCTGGGCTATCGTGTGCCGGTGAGCGGCATGATCGTCGAACCGAGCCTCGGCCTTCGCGTCAGTCACCTGAACGTGTCCGGCTTCCAGGAGAAGGGCAGCGAGCTGGCTCTCGACGTCGACGATATCAATGAAACCCGGCGCAGTGCGGTGGCCAATCTGAATGTGTCATTTACCCCGGTCGGCATGGGTAGTTGGCAACTGGTGCCGGGTGTTCAGGTGGGTTATGAGCATGTGCTGGGCGATAACGAAGTCTATAGCGAAGGACACCTGCTGGGTCTGGATGTCGAACAACGCGCAGCCTTTGATAACCGGGATCAGTTCACCGCTGGGGTCAATCTCATGGCCAATATCGGCCCGCTGAGCCTTGGGGGCGAAATTGGTGCCAGCGGTGGAGGGGACAGTCACGGCTTCAGCGGTGGCATCAACGCCAGCTATTCGTTCTAACACTGCGGCATGGGTTCCGGCCGCCGGTATTCGGCGGCCTTGGCTTTATGCAGGACGAACCGGTTAGCGTCGGGCGCGCGGGCGCCCTGATTTCAAATCAGCGGGACTCACACCATAGGCGTTCTGGAAGTACTGGCAAAACCTGCCGACATTGCTGAACCCGAATCGCAAGGCCACCTCGGTCACGGACGTCGGGGCATCCTGCGCAAGCGCATCGTAGGCACGCTCCAGCCGCACTTGCCGTTGATAGGCGACAACCGAAATGCCCACGAAGCGCCGAAAACCTTCCTGCAACGCGCGCTGGCTGACGTTGCTCAGTCGGGCCAGATCCGTGCCGCTGACCAGTTGATCGGGATGATCCTGAATGTACTCGACGGCCCGCTTCACATGCCGTGGCGCTATCAGCGGAGCAGGGCGCCGAAGGGCTCGCGTGAAGTTGTGCGGCCAGGCCTCCAGTACCGCGTCGATCAGCATTTCCCGAAGACGTGAAGGCATCAGAGTCCCCGCGTTGATCAGCAGGCCGAACTCGGTGCCCGTCGCCAGATCGATCAAGGCCTTGATGCCCTGGAAGGCCGGGATTTTCAAATCTACCACCGGCTCGAAGTGCAGCTTTTCCAGGACCGGCTTTTCCAGCAACGTCGACAGTCGCTCGGTGAAGAGGGCGCGTCTGATCGAAATCCCGTGCTGGGCATGATTGTCGAGAAAATGCATCGAGCGAATATCGGCTTTGTCGATCGCCAGGCCAACGTGGGTGACGCCCACCGATTCGGTCGTGTGATTGAAGACGATCTTGCCGGCAGTTGGAATGACGAAGGTGATTTCATCATGGGGATCGGGAAAGACCACCGTGAAGTCGCCGCGGTAATGCATCCTGCGAAAGCTGACGCCTTCATGCCTGCCGTAGACGCCCCCGATGATGATGTTGGCAGGTGGGGGCGGCGTATCGGAGTAGCGATTGCCGAACATGGTCGAGAATAGCGCGCCAAAGTCGTCGCAGCGCATGTCGTTGGATCTGAGGATGATTGGCTGGCGTGTTGGGGGTGAGTACACCTTGAGTGGCACCTTGGGTCGAGGGAACTTGGGTACAGGGACGATGGAATGTGAGGTGGGCGGGGAGCGTGAGGACGTTAGCAGGCGCAGGTGACAGGTCTGTGATGGCGTGGAATTTGGAGGGCGGCGGTCAATCCAACGCGGGCATTAACAGGGATAGCATTGCTCAAGCTCATGGGCTGGATGGACCATAAGTACGTCATCGATGACTTCCCTGCGATAGAAACGTAATCTTGCTGATTCGCGTACCAAGGCAATAAAAAAAACAGGAGTCATTGATGCAACCAATCCGTCTCGGCCTGGTGGGCTACGGCAAGATTGCCCAGGATCAACACGTTCCAGCGATCAACGCCAACCCCGCGTTCCAGTTGGTGTCTGTCGCAACGCAAGGGCAGCCCTGCGCCGGGGTAGAGAATTTTCAGTCCCTGAGCGAGCTGCTCGAAAACGGCCCGCACGTCGATGCGATTGCGTTTTGCACACCGCCGCAAGGGCGATTCGTTCTGGTGCAACAGGCGCTGGCCGCTGGCAAACACGTGCTGGTAGAAAAGCCGCCGTGCGCCACGTTGGGTGAAGCGATGGCGTTAGTGAATCAGGCCCAGGAGCAAGGTGTCAGTGGTTTGTTCGCCTGGCATTCACGCTACGCGCCCGGTATCGAAGCCGCCCGTGACTGGCTGGCCACCCGTGCCCTGCAAAGCGTACAGATCGACTGGAAGGAAGACGTGCGCAAGTGGCACCCCGGCCAGGTGTGGATCTGGCAGCCCGGAGGCCTGGGCGTCTTCGATCCCGGCATCAATGCCTTATCGATTGCAACCCATCTGCTGGCGTTGCCGCTGTTTGTCGAGTCTGCCGAGCTGCGCGTCCCCGGCAACTGCCAGTCGCCTATTGCCGCTTCCATCAAAATGTCTGATGCGCGCCACCTCGATGTCCGCGCGGAGTTCGATTTCGACCACGGTCATGAGGAACTCTGGAGCATCGAGTTTCGCTGCACTGAAGGCATCCTGCGACTGGACAATGGTGGAGCACTGTTGAGTATTGACGGCGTGCGCCAAGCCGTATCGGAGGAGGGCGAGTACGCGGCGGTGTATCGACATTTTCAACAGCTGATTGACGACAAAGCCAGTGACCTGGACCTCCAGCCGCTGCGACTGGTTGCCGATAGTTTTTTTGTCGGCAGTCGGGCGTCGGTTGAGCCGTTCTACGATTAGCGGCCGCTGAAAGATTTAGCCAATCTGCTGCATCGACTGGTTGAATCAAAGCCGACTGTGATGACAGGCGGCTTTGGGATTGAAACGGTCATATAAGCGGTTTTTTTCGTTTGCTGACGACAAAACCAGCCGTTTGATAGACGACGCTAGCCTCTGCCTTTACCTCCGCTGCCACCGCCACTGCCGCTGCCGCTGCCGCTGCCGCTGCCACTGCTGCTGCCGCTGCCGCTGCCACTGCCACTGCCACTGCCACTGCCACTGCCACTGCTGCCACTACCGCTGCCGCTGCTATCTTCCGGGTCATTGTTGACATTGGGCTGTGGCCCGACGCCATCTCCCGTACGGAATGTCGGTAACGCAACCGAGGCCACGAATTTCACGCCGTCCCAGCTAGGCAAGGGTGTGGGCATCAATTGGAACTGGCCCGGGTGCTCAGAGTCCCAGCGCAGGAGCATCGACGTGTCCTCATGCTGTGTGTTGTGGCAGTGCTCCATGTAGGTACCGGCAAACTCACGGATGCGTATGGCCATTTCGACATCGTCGAGGCTGTCGGAATCGCGGCCTACACGGTAGATATCTTTGCGCGCGCCTTTTTCCCATTCTGGCGGCGGTTTGCCACCTCGAGTGAGAATGACCCCTTCCTCGAAGTGCACATGCACCGGGTGAGTCCAGCCATTGCCGCCGTTCTGGATCTTCCAGATTTCCAGCGTGCCTTCACCCTTGAACCCTGCCGGTGTCGGGCCAGTGGCCAGTTGTGGCGCGGCTGAAATCCGGCGCGGGTCCATGCCGAAGCCTTCGCCGCCATCGGTCTTGATCGTCCAGGGCTTGAAATCCGTGCCGTTGGAGCGGCCAAAGATAAAGGTGCGGTGCCGCGCCTGGGCAAGCCGGGCGATATCGGCAGGGTCATCACGGTTCAAAGGCAGGGGGATCATGAACCTGCCCTCGGGCTTGCCAGGTTTGGCGGGCTCGAAGTCGACCGGATTCATGCTCACGTCCTGCCCGGTGTAAGGCTGGACGTTCAGTTGCAGGAACAGGCCCACGCCCGGGTCACCGTTGACCCACTGTGGCCCGTGGCTGGTTTGCCTGACAACGGGCAGGTACTTCCCGGAGAGTACATCCGCCAATGGAATGTCGCGTTTGGGACGCTTGCCGTCTTCATGCTCCTCGATGTTGACGAAGAAAATCTTGTCGCCCGGATTGATGCCGTTTTTCGCGAAGTCGATTACGATGTCATAGCGTTCGGCAACGCCCAGTATCGGCAGAATGGCATTGTTGTCCTGTGTGTCGCCGTCGCCATCGAGGTCCAGGCTGCCATCGAACGGCACCGCGTGCTCCATGATATTGCCGTCGTTGGCAATCATGTGGAACGGCACCCGGTTATAGGAAACCCCGGAGCTTTTCGGGCCAGGAAACTCGCCACCATTACCATTGACCTGACGCACCACCGCCAGCTTGAAGTAACGAGAAACCGATCCGTCGAGAATGCGGAAACGGTAGCGGCGGGCACGTACGTCCAGGAAGGGCTTGTACTCCCAGTTGGTCAGCACCTGGTCACCGAGAAAACCGTCGGTGTTGAAGGGGTTGAACCACAACTGGCCGGTCTGGTCCCAGGCTTTGTCGGCGATCGTCAAGTTGACGTCATAGTCGCGGTTACCCCACCCCAGACCCGAACCACTGGGCAAGCGCAGGTTGACCCCGTCGTCGACCGACTCGTTGCCACGGTCCACGGCGCTGTAGTAGTTCATCATCGTCGCGTTGCCCTTGTAGACATTCTGCGCGGTGAAATCGAGCATGTGGTCGTGGAACCAGTGGCTGCTCATGGTTTCGCGCCAGTCGCCACGGATCTTGATGGTGCCGTTGTTGCAGGTCTTGAAGCCGGGGGTGGCGTCGTTGACGAACAGGATCTCACCGGGGTCGCACGGGAATGCCGCACGCGGATCCTCAGCGCTGGTATTGATGGAGTCGTAACCGGCCAACTGGATCGGCCAGCGATAGTCGTAGTACTGGCCCGGGAAGAAGAACGCGTTGGCAAAGCCGTCGCTTTCCGCGGGCGAGTGGCCGTTATGTTCATGGGTGGTGAGGGTGTGCAGGCCAAAGCCCCGGTTGGCCGACGGGTCAATGGGCAAGGCATCGTAATGACGCATCAGCATCGCCTGGCCATAGCGGACTAGAAGCAGTTTGGGCGGAAAGGTGCCGTCGAATGTCCACAACGCATTATGGTCCTGGACAGGAAAGCTTTCGTGAAACTGCACTTCAATGCCCTTGGTGGTGCCCTCGTTGGCCGGGTTGCCGTTGGTGTTGTGATAGAGCCCGCCTGGCGCAAATTCCCCCACGGCGTAGTTATGCCGTTGCATGCGATCACGTAAACCGCTGTTGACGTGCGCGCCTGCTTGCACCGTCTTGAAGGCGTCGCGCGGGAAAAACTCATTGAAACGCTGGTGCGACCAGCCTTTTCCCGGTGGCCGGCCTTCTGCGGGCGAATCGACTCGACGATTGAGGAAATCCTCGATCTGCGCCTTCCAGGGGTTGCGGTCCAGTACATTGGAGAACTCTGTCGGAAAGGGCGTCAATGCCGGCTGCCTGAGAAAGGCATCCAGCGCAGCCGGCGATGGGCCGCTACGCGCCACCTTCAATGGATCTTGCGCCGGTGCGGGGCCCACCGTCGGAACCGGAAACGGAACGGGTGATGGCGGGTCGGTCGCATCCAGTTTGTTCGAGCCGAATTCCTCGAACAGTTCAAGCTTCTGTGTGAACGGTTGAACCCCGAACACCGGGCTGGCATTACCGTTAGTGGGGATGTTGAAGCTGGGTTGCAGATTGGGTGGCAGCACATTGTCGACCAAGGGGGTCTGGCGGTTTCCGACCACACCATTGGGTAAGTCGAAGGCGCCGACGTTTGCGGGAGGCAGCTTGAGCAAGTCCCGCAATGCGGCATCGGGGTCCGCGGGCGGATTGGTGAACGCCGATGGGTCGGTAGGAGGCGGGGGATCGGTGTTGTCGAGGGGGACTGCCTGGGTCTGGGACAAGCCCAGCCCCAACATGATCACGGCAGCAGAGATACTCAACGCCAGCCTGGTTTTGGACAAGGGACTAGGATTCAACCTTCCGGTATCTAGTTTCATCGCAAACACCTCTGACGGGTTCCTCGAAGCGCGTGGCAATACATGGGCAACGAACCACGGCTTCTGGCCCAGCTGGCGATTGATTTCGAGCCGGGATGGGGACGATGCATATTTCCAGCCAAAAGTGACAGGAAGTGACTAATGGCTCTACGCCACGCCCCCCTTATCTGCTGGCTTTAAGCCGGCGAATGAGAAGCCAGGATGAAAACCCCGATGACGGGGGATATCCCCCAATACAGGGTGCGATTGTGCGGGGTGTTTGGGCAAAGCGAAGTTGTGCCTAAGCGCAGGAGAGCGACTGTTGGTCGGATGAAAGATGGATCCGGGTTTTATGAGGCTGTCTTTTTTTGATGTTTTTAGCGGCCTTTTAAAACAATGGGTTGGGGTATAAATGTATAGAGTCTTGTAATCATGATTGCTTATTGACGATCGGATTTTATCCGACCTAAGTCTGATATCCGAACGCCAGGAGCCTGGGAAACACGACTGGTGATCGGCGTCATCCCGGGTTCCCTGCTATTAATGAATGAATGTTCGAGTGCTAATCCTTTCGGGAGCGCGTCATGAATCCATTCATTCGCATCTGCATTGCCGACGACCATCCGATGTTGCGTGAGGGCGTTGCCAATACATTGAGAAAACGGGCGGATTTTCAGGTCGTGGAGCAGGGCGCCAGTGCGCAAGATGCCAGGGATATCGCCCAGAGGGTGCGTCCGGATGTGATGCTGATGGACGTCAATATGCCAGGTGATGTTTTCGCCGCGGTGCGGTTCATTTCCAATGAGCTGTCGGATGTGAAGGTGCTGATGCTGACGGTTTCAGAATCCGAAAATGACGCCTTTTTGGCGCTGGAGGCCGGCGCGCGAGGGTATGTGTTGAAAGGTGTCAGCGGTCCGGAACTGGTCCAGGCGATCAGGTTGGTTGCCAAGGGTGAAACGTATGTCACCCCCGAGTTTGCCAACAAACTGCTGAGTAACACCAAGAAACACGAAGCGGAAATTCACACGTTTGATCTGACCCATCGCGAGGAGGAGGTCATTCGTGAGGTTTCAAAGGGGCTGACCAATAGGGAGGTTGCGTCAAAGCTGTTGATCAGCGAAAAAACCGTCAAGCACCACATGGGCTGTGTGATGCAGAAACTGAACGCCCGAAATCGTGTCGAAGCGGTCACGGCCCTACGGCATTACAGGGAGCGCGAAGCTGTCGGGCGACTTCACATCGGCGCAGGGAATACACCAATGGATGCCCAAAGCGGCCCCTGACTAGAGTTTGAACTGTGCATTGACCGACGTACCAGAGGCGCAGGAGTCGATGCTGAACAACCCGCCCAGAGATTCAACGCGATAACGCAAACCGGCGAGCCCCAAACGGGTTCTGTCGGATGTATCGAGCTGCATGGCGTCCGCCGCCATGCCCGGACCACTGTCCCTGACGCTGATATTCAATACCTGATCAATGTATTGCGCCTGGATGACCTGACCCTCGCCGTTGGCATGACGGTAAGCGTTGTTGAGGGTTTCTTGCACAAAACGGTACAAACAGAGTTTGAGCGGCAGCGGCGTGGCCTTTGGCAGCGGCCCCAGGGTTAAGGTGACCCTGGTGCCGGTACGTTGCTCGTGCCGTTGCGCCACCAGTTGCAATTCTTCCACCAGGCTCAGGTCGTTAATTTCCGGAAGTGCCAGGCCTCGTGACAAATCGCGGACCTCACGCAATGCGTCGGTGGCGGCGCCACGAATGGTTTCCATCGACTCCTGATCGACAGCCGAGCAGTTTTCGGCCAGGTCATCGAGCCGGATCAGAATCAAGGTCAATAACTGCGCCGGCCCATCGTGCAGGTCTGCACCAATGCGCCGCAAGGTAAGTTCGTTGACCCGGGAAAACTCCTGGGTAGCCGTCGCCATCTTGCGCTGGAGTTCGGCATTGCTGATGTGCAAACGGGTTTGCTCCTGCAACCGTAAGCGCAGTGCAACTTGTTGTTGCTGGATAATCTTGTCACCGCGTCGCACGATGAAGAACAGTAGCGTCAGCATTGCCAGCGTCGCGGCGCCCACAACCCCCCATACCTGCTGTCGGACCCGATTGATCTCGCGTTTCAGACTATCGGCCTTTTCATAAAATTCGCCCACCGCGACGATATTCCCAGAGGTTGAATCCCGCAGGGGCGCGTAGATCTCATAGAGCGGCAGGTTGAGGTTGCGCTCGAACTCGTTCTCCTCCTGGCTCAGGTCTTGAAGGTCAGTGACCACTTTGCCCTTGAGTGCCTCGGTGATCTCATCCAGTGGGAATTTTCGGTTGGTGATGGCTTTATTCGTGCCGTAGATCACCGTGCCATCCGCTCGCCAGATCTTGATCGAGACAATGTGCTGTTTTAGCGAACGACTTTCCGCGAGGCGGTCCAGGAACTGGACACTTTCAGCCGAGAGGCCGTTGTCCCGGCTCATCTCCTGCACATAGGGCTCCAGAAACGTATCCATGTACTGAGCGGCTGCTTCTGCCGCGCTTTGTACCGCGGCACTTTCTATTCGTTCGCTCACCAGTTTGCCAACGAAGAACATGGTCAGTCCCAGGATCACCGTAGCGGCAATGACAAACTGGGTCGAGCGACTCAGCTCGCGCGCCCGGCCCCTGATCCGTGTGCGCCAGATTCCATTGCGAGCCACATCGGAAGCAGGGGTTGGTTCGACCAGAGCCTCAGTCTCCTGCGCGATAAAAGTCTCGTTTTCTGATTCGACTTTTGCATTTTTTACCATCGATTTGGTTCCCTGATCATCGTGATAAACCGGTTGGAAAACCCTGCAACTCAACGGATATCTGGAGTCTGGCATGTATCGGCTAAAGCGCTTCCCCTCAATCAAAATGATATTTCGTTTCTTGACCAGCAGGTTTCCTTTTCGACTTTAGCAACTGACTCTCATTGTTATGTTGGTGGGATTTTCGACGGTGTTACGTAAGTGAGCCATTCTTACCGGGATATCGATCGCCGCTTCATCACCTTGGCCTCATGCGAGTACAGCCATGCTCTATTGGATGTTGGTCTTCGTCCCCATTCCTATCCTCTTGAAGTTCATTGCGCCACAGCAGGACTTGCTGATCTTTCTGGCGGCATCTCTGGCCATCGTGCCACTGGCCGGATGGCTGGGCCGGGCGACCGAGCAACTGGCGGAGCGTTCTGGAGAAGGGGTCGGTGGACTGCTCAATGCCACGTTCGGCAACGCCACCGAACTGATCATCGCCATTAGCGCATTGCGGGCCGGCTTGCACGATGTGGTGAAAGCCTCCCTGATCGGCTCCATTGTCGGCAATATCCTGCTGGTGCTGGGAGCCGCCATGCTCGCCGGCGGGTTGCGACACAAGGAGCAGCAATTCAATGCCCTCGCAGCTCGTTCCCAAGCCACGTTACTGACCATGGCGACCATTGCACTTGTATTGGCTGCTGCCTACAACGCCGTGGTGGCGCCTCGTGCACCTGAAGGGCTGCAGAGGTTGAGCTTGTATATCGCCGTGGTCTTGTTGCTGGTTTATGGGCTGTTTCTGGTGTACTCGCTGATTACCCACAAGAACCTGTTTGCCGGGGACCCTCATGTTGCGAGCGATGGGCAGCAGTCCCCGCTCTGGTCAAAGAGCAAGGCGTTGCTGGTTTTGACCGTGGCGACGCTGTTGATTGCCTGGGTCAGCGAGATTCTAGTGGCGGCCATCGAGCCGAGTGCGCATCAACTTGGACTCAGCAACCTCTTTGTCGGTGTTTTTATAGTCGCGATACTCGGAAACGCCGCTGAGCATTCTTCCGCGGTTTCGGCGGCCATGAAAAATCGCATGGACCTCTCGCTCTCGATTGCGATTGGTTCCAGCGTTCAGGTTGCCCTTTTCGTGGCCCCCGTTCTCGTGTTGGTCAGCTACGCCATCGGTTCGGCACCGATGGACCTGGCGTTCTCCGGCGGTTTGGTCCTCAGTGTGCTGCTGGCCGTTCTGATTACCGGTCAGGTGGCCGGCGACGGACGATCCGACTGGCTGAAGGGGGTGCAATTACTCGCCGTGTACTTGATCCTCGGCCTGGCCTATTTCTTTACACCTGATGTGTTGGCCTGAACGCCTGGGGATTGCGAATCTCTCAATTGCAGGTGATCATGCGCCAAATAGGTAGGTGGGGTATGGTATGGCGCACATTCACGGGCAAAAAGACGATCTATTGAAACGGGTAAAACGCATCGCCGGACAGGTTCAGGCGATAGAGCGAGCGCTGGAGTCCGAGGCCGACTGCGCCAAGACTTTGCATCTCGTCGCGGCGACTCGCGGGGCCATGAACGGTTTGATGGATGAAATCATCGAAGCTCACGCCCATGCACATGTCGCCAATCCTGAACTGAGCGATGAGGAGCGGGCCAAAGGCGTCGAAGAACTGCTCGAAGCCATCCGCCGTTACTCCAAATAGGCCCGGTAATGCCAAATTTCGCAGAACTGCTTCAACAGGGTGGCGCCCACGCGTGGCTCTATTTCCCCAGCGCGATACTGCTGGGGGCCTTGCACGGGCTTGAACCCGGGCATTCAAAAACCATGATGGCGGCGTTCATCGTGGCCATTCGTGGCTCGGTCAAACAGGCGGTGTTGTTGGGTCTGGCCGCAACGCTGTCGCATACGGCGGTGGTCTGGCTGGTCGCTATCGGTGGCATGTATTTGGGCAAGGGGCTGGATGCTCAAACCACCGAGCCGTATTTCCAACTCGCATCCGCTGCACTGATTATTTTGATAGCGCTCTGGATGCTGTGGCGCACCTGGCGTGGCGAACAGATGTTCAAGTTCGAGCAGGGTGAAGATCACCACCACGGCGAACATGACCACGGTCACCACGATGAAACCCAGCGTATCGATACCGGTCATGGCCGTGTCGAGCTTTCGATTTTCGAAGCCGGCATGCCGCCGCACTGGCGTTTGAAAGCGTTGAGCGGGCATGCCTGGGGCGCTGCGGATGTCCGGGTGCTGACGACGCGTCCGGACGGCAGCACCCAAGCGTTCTCATTTATTGAGCATGACGGTTTTCTGCAATCGACGGCGGATATTCCCGAACCCCATGAATTCAGCGTTCGCTTGAGCCTTGGACACGCCGGGCACTCGCATGACTACGACCTGGAATACCAGGAGCATGATCACGGGCATTCGCACGCGGAACTGGAAGGACTGGAATTGTCGGTTGATGGTTATCAGGATGCGCATGAACGTGCCCATGCCAATGACATCCGCAAGCGCTTCACCAATCGTGAAGTGACCACCGGCCAGATCATCGTGTTCGGCTTGACGGGAGGGCTGATTCCTTGCCCGGCGGCCATCACCGTTTTGCTGCTCTGCCTTCAGGTCAAGGAAGTCGCCTTGGGTGGCGCACTCGTCTTGTGCTTCAGTATTGGTTTAGCAATTACGCTGGTATCGGTCGGCGCGGCGGCAGCCATTGGCGCCCGTCAAGCGACCAATCGCTGGCCATGGTTGGGTGCGGTTGCGCGTCGGGCACCTTATTTGTCCGGGGCGTTGATAATCGGCGTGGGCTTGTATGTCGGCATTCATGGCTGGATCGGGTTGAACGCTTAAGACGCTTTGCATGGTCGCGGATCTGTTTCGTGCACGAAAAAGCCCGGCTGATCAGGCCGGGCTTTTCATTGAATACCGCGCTAATGCCATGCATTTGATGCCGACGATGGATGCATCAGCTCGGGGTTAACCAGTCATTGAGCGGTGACACACAGTTCCCCGGTGGCGCGGATCAGGGCCTGACCGTGCAGTTGATCCTTGATCAGGCTCGCTCGCTCGGTCCCCAGCCAGTTTGGGCAGTTGGGGTCATTGCGATAGGGCACGAAGTCGGCGTATTGCTGCAGCATGCGATGTTGCAGCTCATCCAGTTGTGGCCTGATTTGATTGATCAGGTCCGGCCGTGGAGTATCTGGCGCCTTGTCCGCCGCGCGCCATTGAGCGAGCAGGCCGTATTGCACCAGCTTGTTGGCTTCGATTTGTGCGGCGATCAGCTCGGCAACTTCGTCCGGATTCRGTTTCTGGCCCTCGGCTTTCTTCCTGGCGTTGTCGATAAGCTGCGTTTCCCGGGGCGTATCCTGGATCGGTTTGCCACTGTCCCATTTGGTCAACGCCACCAGATCAGCAATGTTCAAGCGCTCGTTGATCGTCACCAGCAGCGGTAACAAACTGTCGGGCGCAGGGGAGGGTGTACCGGCCTGGACGCCGCCAGCGAACAAACCGAACAGGGCGCAGCTCAGCAGGTGCGGCAAGCGTAGGGAGTGGAGCATGGGCAAACCTCATTGAGCGCAAAGTTCACAATCAGGTCTTATGTACCACAGGTGCGGCAGAGGCTTTAAGTGGGGACTGGTTTATTTTGTGCGTGAAAAAGCCCGGCTTGTTTGGCCGGGCTTTTCGTTGAGTGCTGCGGTAGAACCCTTCATTTATACCGCGCGGCTTTCGATCAGACGGTCGGAGCCACCTTCGGCAACGCGGTTCTGCATCAGGCGGTCGGAGCCATCAGCGGCTACACGGTTTTCGATCAGACGGTCGGAGCCATCAGCGGCCACACGATTCTCGATCAGACGGTCAGAGCCATCAGCGGCCACACGATTCTCGATCAAACGATCCGAACCCCCTTCAGCCACACGGCTTTCAATCAGACGATCCGAGCCGCCTTCAGCGACTACAGGTTGAGCAGAAGTAGCGGCAAAAGCGTTAACTGCGAAAACCGAGAAAGCGATAGCGAGAAGAGCTTGGCGTTTCATGGTGGTGTGCTCCGGGGTGCTTATTGGTTGGTATGGAGCTGATGTTACGCCGGGGATTTTTTAAGAGAACTTCATTGAGTTGATGGTGACTATCGATGTCGGCAATGGATCATTGCGCGCGGTGACTTCACCGCGCGGCACTTGAGTTCCGGGTATCTAAACGGCGGGAATCCCGCAAATGCAACGTACTAAATCAGCCTTTACTGGCCGCCAGATAAGCGCCAAGGCGTTGTCCCATATGCTCGCCCAAGGCTTGCAAACCGCTCAAGGGACGGACCATCACTTCAAACTCAACGATTTTCCCCTGTTCATTGAAGCGGATCATGTCGATGCCCTTTAACTGTTTGCCGCCCACGTTGGCGCTGAATTCCAGGACGACGTTCAACCCGTCTGCCGTCGCCAGTTCGCGGTGGTAGGCAAAGTCCTCAAACACGTTGACCACGGTGTTGAGAATCATCGAAACGACGGCCGCGCCCGGATAAGGCGTGTGAGCCATCGGCGAGCGGAACACTGCTTGCGGGTCCAGTAAGTCTGGCAAGGCGCTCAAGTCATCCGTGCGGATCATCTTGTGCCATTGCTTCAAGGAGGCCGCAGCGTTGGGATGCAGGTTCAGTTCAGACATTTTCTACTCCTGTATTTTTATTGTGGGTTCTGCAATGTCGAAAGGCGTGGTGTTGCGAAAGCGTTGGTCAATGACCGCCGCCGCATCGTCCGCCCACTGACTGTATATCGCAGGACCCGGATGGAAGCCATCCCGTGCCATCGAACCCGTCACGGGGGTCAACCGGGTCGTCAGCATCGTGCAGTGATCGATGCGCGCCACCAACTCGGCAAGACGCGTGTTGAAACCACTGGCCCTGCGCCCCAGGTACCAACGCAGCGGTTGCGGCAGCGCTGGAAACAGGTGCATGGGCGGAAGAGGGGACACCACGATCTGCCTCACCGCGTACTTGCTGCGCAGCAGGTCCATCAACTGATCTTGTCGAGCGACCCACTCGTCAGCCGCCAATGTACTGGTGACATCGTTGACGCCGATAGACACCAGTGCCACATCGAAGGATTCTGGAGCGCTGCTATAGAGCAGCTCCAGCAGCGCTTGCGAATCAAGCCCGGACCTGGCCCAGAGTTTCCAGGACACCTGGTAATCACTGGCCAACTGGCTGACCAGTTGGCCGCTGAGTGCTTCGTCCTGAGTCGATGCTCCAACGCCAGCGGCGGCGCTGTCTCCCACAATCAACAACCGCAGGGCTACGCCGCTGCCGGCCATGCCTTGGCGCTCGCCCTCGGCCTCCGGCAGTCTGGGCGTTACCCATCGGGTGTAAACGCCCTGCATGAGTAACAAGGGACCGAGCAGAATTCTGGCGAGCGCTTCAGTGTGGTTCATGCAGGGGTGCCGTGTTGAGGGCCATGGTTATCTGGATAGTTCGTCGTCGAAAATGCTTTCGATGGGCCGTGTGCTAACCGTTGTCAGCGATATTTGTATAACGCCAGCGCGGCAAGTGCATCAAAAATAGCTCAAGAAAAAGCCCGGCTGATCAGGCCGGGCTTTTCATTGAGTACTGCGCTAAAGCCCTGCATTTATGCGGCGCGGCTTTCAATCAGACGGTCGGAGCCACCTTCGGCAACGCGGTTCTGCATCAGGCGATCGGAACCATCAGCGGCAACGCGGTTTTCGATCAGACGGTCAGAACCATCAGCGGCCACACGGTTTTCGATCAGTCGGTCAGAACCATCAGCGGCTACACGATTTTCAATCAAACGATCCGAACCACCTTCAGCCACACGGCTTTCAATCAGACGATCCGAGCCGCCTTCAGCGACCACGGGTTGAGCAGAAGTAGCGGCAAAAGCGTTAACTGCGAAAACCGAGAAAGCGATGCTGAGAAGGGTTTGGCGTTTCATGATGGTGTGCTCCGGGGTGTTATGGGTTGGTATGGAGCGGATGTTACGCCGAGGATTTTTTATGAGAACTTCATTGAGTTGATGGTGACTATCGATGCCGGCAATGGATGCATGCGGCCCCCGTTTTTCATGCGTTCCACCGCAGCCAGTTCACATTCACGCTTCACTGATCTTGCTGACACTGGTGATCTGGCCATTCCAGATCATCTCGTAATGAGCCGTCTGAACAATCGATGCAACCGGTCGCGGCGTCATCAGCGCCCAGCAATAACTACCTTGCATACGCACCGAGCGGTAACGAATACCGGGACATCCCGCTTCTTTGATCGATCTGCCCAATTGACGGGAATGCGTGTAATCGTCCGGCGCATAGACAGGATCCGTCAGCGCAATGGACGTAGCATCTTTCATCGCCACGTCCATAAAGGAACAGGACAGCCCACGAAAAACGAAGCGCTCATAGTTCAGGTTACGAACATTCGACCAATACAGACTCTGGTGATGCCGCACTTCAGCCAATGCCGTTTCCATGGAGTCCGCCAGATACAACACCCCAAAGCTGCCATCGCTGAACCGCGAACCTGAAGGGTTGACGTGAGTAAAAGGCGCTATCGCGTAAGAGCAGCCAGGAATACCGAACGGGATCTGATCTCGCGCAATCAACTCGAGACGACCCACTTCGTTATGCAGTCGGGGATTTGTCAGCGCCTGTATTTGATACAGCACCTCAAACTCGTCCGCGTCTGCCACGTCATCAAACAGCGCAATCGGTGGAAACTTCGAATTGACCAATCGGTAGGCCTGTAACTGCTCGCCGGCAAGCGCTGCCAGTTCGCTCACCCTCACCATTGCGCGCCCCGCAGTACATCAATGCGCCGAAAGGTTTCATACAGAGAAATCATATCGCCCTGGGACATGATCTCGAGGGGGGAGCGCCCATTGAAAAACTCGTTGTCGTTGGCCATCGACGGAAAACCGTAGACGTTTTCCGGATTATCGAAAACCAGGCGCAGCGTTGCGTGGATGTTGAGCACAAAACTGATGCGCTGCATCTGATCCGCGTCCAGCGCCACCGCCCATTCGGGATCGCGCTGCCGGGCGCGGGTGTAGGTGCTGCGGGAAATGCGCAGGATGCGACAGGCCTGATCGCTGGACGCAGACCATTTTTCGAGAATGCCTACTGCTGCACGCAAGCCCGTGACGCATTGGGTCTTGGTGAGTGCTTGTTCCTGAAAGGGGGCTGCCATCTTCTAGATCTCAATTGATCCGTAGACTCAAAAATACATAGATTGGGTCTACAGATCAATAGTGCATCGAGTAGCCATTCGGTTTCCTCGAGACTGGGTTCCCCTACGGACAGGCTAAGCAACACCTGCGCAACAATCGTCACTTGGTGGTGACTCATGAGTTCGTCAAACAGTCCCACCAACAACAGCAGTCGATAATGCCCCGAAGGACGTGGCGCCTGGCAACCGAGCACCGCTCTCGCTTTCAAACAGGGCTGGCAATGCCCATGGTCCTGGTTGTCGGTGCGGCCATCGCCTGCTTTGTGAAGGGTTGGGACATTGATCCAACTGAGCAGCGCTTGATGGGGGATCCGGACTCGTTACTCGGGTGGGCATTAATCGTAAGCGCCAAAAACAACTCCAACATGGCCACACAACATGCACCCGTTACGACAAAGTCTGCACAACGAACTGCACGCGCGCCCGTCACTGTATTTCGATGAGCCGGCCCATGTGTTTCATCTGGCCTTCCTCGGAAGCGATCAGGAGTGCAATGCATTCCTTCAAAACTGCTGCCCTGGCTCCCTCGACCTGAATGCCGCCCAAGGCATTACTCAACTCGATGGTCATGCACTGAAATGGGAGCGCCATGCCGAGTTTTTCACCCTGACCCTGGTGGTCACTTCATCCTGCAATGACTTGTCCTGGACAACGCTGCCCGAGGTGCTGGCACGGAAGGTCGAGGGGCATTTGTCGACGCTCATCAACTCGGTGCAGATCGTAGTGCGTGGTGAAGCCGACCTGGATCTCTCCCGTTATGGTTTCAAGGACCCGAGCGGTTCTTGCGTGGGTGGTGGCGATGCGGTGGTCTGGAGCGATTTTCGTATCAGCGAGGATGGCAACAACCACCTATTGTTCGTCAACCGGCGCCTGAACGCCTACCGCCAAGGTCGAATGATACGTCGCCTTCTGGAAATCGAGACCTACCGGATGATGGCCTCGTTATCCTTGACCATGGCCAAGTCCTTGAGCGCGCAACTCGATGTTTTTGACAAGACTTTGGTCACGCTCTCCGAACGTAACGCCCATGCCGACGGTAATAATGCGAAAGCTCTGCTTGCAGATATTTCCAACCTGTCTGCCCAAGTGGTCAGCAGCACCGCGAAAACCCGCCACCGCTTCAGTGCCACACAGGCCTATGCTCAACTGGTGTTTGAACGCTTGGGTGAATTGCGGGAAAGTCATGTGGGCGATTGCCAACGCCTTGGCGTGTTCATCGAACGCCGCTTCAAACCCACCGTCAGGTATTGCTCCGCCACCGAACAGCGGTTGGAGCACTTGGCCAAAAGCGTGGCCAACCTGGGCGATCTGTTACAAGCACGGGTCCAGGTAGAAATGGAAGAACAGAACTCGGAAATTCTCAAAAGCCTGAACACCCGCGCCGATGCTCAAATCAAGATCCAGCGCGCAGTGGAAGGTCTGTCGATTATTGCGATTACCTACTACCTGATTAACCTGCTCAAACTTGGCTACTCGGGGTTGCACTTGCTCGGCGTTGCAGTGGCCCCGCGAGAGGCCATGCTGGCGATGACGCCGCTCGCAATCGGCATTCTTGCGTTGATTGTGCTTCGTATCAAGAAAGTCAAAGAGCATTAAGGCGATGACCCTGATGCTCACTTTTTACCAGGGTGCGTGGTCTTGAACGATTGGGCAATTCCCCAGCTTCCGCCATTTCCAGGCAATCAACTCATGGATTCGGCAGCACCGTTGGTGGGATCCCCTTCAGACAGCATCTGCTTGAGGCATTCTCGCTCTTCAATTCCAGGCAGCACGCCAGAAGTCGTCGCTTCCAGCACTGTGATGCCTTCAGCATTCTCAATCCTGACTTCGGCTTTTGCGTGACCGCGTTCATCGATATCAGCGATGAGCCAGTGGCAGATGAGTTGTTCTCCCGGGTACACCGGTCGTTTGAACTCGAAACTCATCCCTGTCGCCAGCCAGCCGATTTGCCCGCCAATTTCGGTGACAAGGCTGGCGGTCAGCAGGCCATGGGCAATGGGTGCCTTGAACCTGCGCAACTGCGCATAACGTGCGTCGCAGTGAACCGGGTTGTAGTCGCGAGAAATCTGCGCGAATTGACGAATATCAACCTCTGAAAAACAGCGGACTATCGTGAACCGGTCTCCGATCTGGAGGCCTTCGGCAGCACGTTCTCTTGGACTCTTCATAAACGCTCCCGGGTGGTAAAGGCGTAGGTTAGTCGCTCATTGGAGTTGGCTCGCTGAAAAAAGAATCAACCCATCTGCTCGGTGAGCAGCACCACCGCGATAATGACCATGGCCGCTCCGGATAGACGGCTGACACCGCGAGCCGCCGCCGGACGTGCTTGCAGTACAGCCTGTGAACCAAATCCAACCAGCAAATAGATAACGCCGCAGCTGACGGTGTGGATGAGTCCCAGCGCAATCATCTGCATCGGCACAGGCCAGGCAGCGGCTGTGTCGGTGAACTGAGGCAATAGCGCCAGGAACAACAGAAACACTTTCGGATTCAGCCCACTCACGCAAAGCCCCTTGATCGCCCAGCGACTCCAGGAGCCCGACGCCTGTATGTCATCAGCGCGCGGTGTAGCGGGGCGGGCAAGCATGTTGATGCCCAGCCAAAGCAGATAACCCGCTCCGGCAACGGTCAGTACTGACAAGGCTATGGGATGGTTAACAACCAGCGCGCCAGCACCACCGGCCACAATCACGGTTGCAATCAAATGACCGGACAAAAGTCCGCCCACGGCGGGTATGACGACTCGGCCTTTCAATCCCGCCGAAATTGCGTAGGCCCAATCTGCACCCGGTGTGATGACGAACAGAATCGACACTGCCCAGAATGCGATGAAAACGCTGACGGTCATGGCGCTACCCATACCTGCTGTTGCGATTTTGTGACCTGCATCGTCCTGCTCCTTGAATCAAAAGCCGCCTCTGGAAGAGGAGTGCGGCAAATATTAGTCAAGGGAAGAATAGTGAAATGTGGTTAGAATTAACTTTCAAAGATCATCATTTACGTGCGCAGGATTGGGAGATTGTTCCGAATGGACAGGATTGATCGCAAGATTCTTTCTGAGCTTCAAAAGGACGGTCGTCTTTCGGTTACCGAACTTGCTGAACGCGTGGGCCTGAGCCTTTCCCCTTGCCATCGACGGGTGCGGGCGCTGGAAGAGTCGGGAGTGTTGCTCGGCTATAGAGCCCAACTGGACCCCGGTGCATTGGGTTTCAACTTTTCCGCCATGGTGTTTGCCACGCTTCGCGAAGGGAATAGACAAGCTGTCGCTGCCTTCGAGGCGGCGCTCATTGAAATACCGCAGGTGGTCGATGCCCAGCGATTGTTTGGGGAACCGGACTACCTGCTGCACGTCATTGCCGAGGATTTGCCGGCGTTCCAACGGCTGTACGACGAGAGCCTATCGACATTGCCTAATGTGCAGCGCCTGACCTCAACCCTTGTCATGAAAAGGGTCATTCAGGACCGGCCGCTCCCGTTGTGATGGCAGGGCCGGGGCTTCTGGCTTTGCCTTTCATACAGAGTTTGCGTTGATACGGAATGACCCGATCTGGCCGTTTTCTGCTTGTCGTGACCGGCTGTAACCGACCCATAACGGTCATTTGTCCACCGACGATGGAAGCTTTAGCGCTGAGCTACTGCTTGACATGCCGGTCCTCTGGAGATTTGGCTGCCAAGCAATTTGCCGATTCAATCCCCCATCAACGCACCGAGACTGGTGCTGTTACCACCTTGCCAAGCGCAGACGTGACAGTGATGGTCGGGTTTGGCGCCGGCCCGGCACCGGCGGTCGCCACCAACACTCGCCACTTCGCACCCGTGCCGACTTGCGTGAGCGTGGCCTTGCCCAGATTAAGCGTCCCGGCGGTAGTGGACGCGGTCACCGTCACGCTATTGCCGGTAAAACGCGTGGTGGTGCCGGAAATATCCCAGGTGTAGCGATTGTCGCTACGAACGGTGACGAAAGCGCTGGTGACCGCCAGAGTCTCGTTGGCCGCTGCAGCGGTGACATTGACGGACACCGTCGCCGGGTCCGAATTCGCGTCCTTGGCATCGCTGGCCCGATAGGTGAAGGTCGCGGTGAACGGTGCGGGGACGATGGCCGGTGGGGTGTAGATCACGCGCAGACCATCGGTGGCGACCACGCCCTTGCCGGAGTCCGGTTGCTCCAGACCCACCACTTTAAGTGGCACGTTACCGTCGGGGTCGCTGTCGTTGGCCAGCACGTTGATGGTCACCGGTTGGCCGGTGTTACTGATGGCGCTGTCTGGGTTGGCAATTGGTTTTTTGTTTTCGCCTTCGTTATTGTCACGTTTATCGCCAGTGCGGAAGGTCGGCAGCGCAGCGGAGTTGACGTAAGTGACGCCGTCCCAGCCGGGTATGGGCGTTGGCATCAACTGGAACTGGCCCGGATGCTCTACATCCCAGCGCAGCAGCATGGACGTGTCCTCGTGCTGGGTGTTGTGGCAGTGCTCCAAGTAGGTCCCGGCGAATTCGCGGAAGCGGATCGCTATGTCCACGTCCACCGAACTGTCGATGCCTTCGCCGATGAGATAGACGTCCTTGCGCGCCCACTTTTCCCATTCCGGCGGCGCCTTGCCGTCGCGGTTGAGGACGATGCCTTCTTCGAAATGCACGTGCACCGGGTGGCTCCAGCCGTTGCCGCCGTTCCTGATTTTCCACACTTCCAGGGTGCCGTCGCCGGAGAACCCGGCAGGGGTCGGACCGTTGGCCAGTTGCGGAGCGGCGCTGATGATTCGAGGGTCCATTTGGAAGCCTAAACCTCCGTCGGTCTTGATCGTCCAGGGTTGTTCGTCGGTACCGTCGGAGCGGCCGAAGATGAACTCGCGATGCCGCGCCAGTTTCAGTTTGGCCTGCACCGCCGGGTCGTCGCGGTTGAGGGTCAGCGGAATCATGGTTTTACCCGCCGCCTTGCCCGGTTTGGCGGGTTCGAAGTCGGCAGGGTTCATGCTCACGTCCTGGCCGGAGTAAGGCTGGACCACCATCTGCATGAACTTGCCCACCACCGGGTCGCCGTTCTCCCATTGCAGCCCTTTGCTGCCCAGCTTGAGTACCGCCTTGTACTTGCCGGACAGGACATCGGCCAGGCTCAGCGGATTACTCTCCGGACCTTTACCGTTCTGATGCTCCATCAGGTTGACGAAGTACAGCTTGTCGCCGGTGTTGATCCCGTTTTTCGCGAAGTTGACGATGATGTCGAAACGCTCGGCGATGCCCTGGCTGGGCAGGATGGCGTTGTGGTCCTGCACATCGCCGTCGGCGTCCAGGTCCATGCTCCCATCGAACGGCACGGCGTGTTCCATGAGGTTGCCGTCGTTGGCGATCAAGTGGAACGGCACGCGGGTATAGGACAGGCCGGAACCTGTCGGGCCGGGGAATTCGCCACCAGTGCCGACGATTTCACGCACCAGCGCGATCCTGAAGAAGCGCGACACCGAGCCATTGAGGATGCGGAAGCGATAGCTGCGCGCGCGCACATTCAGGCGCGGCTGGTACTGCCAGTTGACCAGGATCTGATCGCCGAGAAAGCCATCGGTGTTGAACGGGTTGAACCACAACTGGCCATTGGCGTCCCAGGCCTTGTCGGCCACCACCAGGTTGACGTCATAGTCGCGGTTGCCCCAGGGCAATGCCGAACCGCTGGGCAGGCGCAGGTTGACGCCGTCTACAAACGCTTCGTTACCGCGATCCAGGGCGCTGTAGTAGTTCATCATCGTCGCGTTGCCCTTGTAGACGTTCTGTGCGGTGAAATCGAGCATGTGGTCGTGGAACCAGTGGGTGCTCATGGTTTCGCGCCAGTCGCCACGGATCTTGATGCTGCCGTTGTTGCAGGTCTTGAGGCCCGGAGTGGCATCGTTGACAAACAGGGTTTCACCCGGTGCGCAGGGGAACGCCGCGCGCGGATCCTGAGCGCTGGTGTTGATGGTGTCGTAACCGGCCAACTGGATCGGCCAGCGATAGTCGTAGTACTGTCCCGGAAAGAAAAACGCATTGGCAAAGCCATCGCTTTCGGCCGGGGAGTGGCCGTTGTGTTCGTGGGTGCTGAGGGTGTGAAGGCCAAATCCCATGTTGGCCGACGGATCAATCGGCAGGGCGTTGTAGTGACGCATCAGCACGGGTTGGCCGTACCGCACCATCAACAGTTTTGCCGGAAAGGTGCCGTCGAAGGTCCATAGCGCCTTGTGGTTTTGAATCGGCATGTTGGGGTGAAAACGGGTGTCGATGCCTTTGGTGGTGCCCGCTATGATCGGGGCGTCCGAGGTCTGGTTGTACAGTCCGCCAGGCCCGAACTCACCGACGGCGTAGTTGTGCAACTGTCGGCGGTCGCGCATGCCGCCGTTGAGTTTGGCGCCCGCTTGAGCGGTCTTGAAGGCGACCTGTGGGTAGAACTCGTTCCAGCGCTGGTGCGACCAGCCTTTTCCTGGCGGACGACCTTCGGCCGGCGAGCCGACCGGGTGGCGGTTGAGGAAGGCTTCGATCTGCGCTTTCCAGGGGTTTCGGTCGAGCACGTTGGAAAACTGCGACGGAAACGGGTACAGCCCCGGCTGGCGCATGAAGGCTTCCAGCGCCGCGCTTGAAGGGCCGCTGCGAGCGATGCTGTTCGGGTCTTGCGTCGGCGCCGGGCCGGCGGTGGGCACAGGGAAGGTCAGTGGTGGCGCGGGCAGGGTCGGGTCGAGTTTTTCCGTGCCGAATTCTTCGAACAGCAGCAGTTGCTGAGTGTACGGCTGAGCTCCGAACAATGGGCTGGGCTTGCCGTTGGTGGGGATTTTGAAGGATGTCTGCAGGTTTGGCGGCAGCACGTTGTCGGCTGTTGGCGTGGTGCGGGTGCCAAAAACGCCATTGGGCAGGGCGATGGCACCCTGGTTGGCGGGTGGCATGGCCCGTATGGCATCCAGCGCGGCCTTGGGGTCGGCCGGCGGGTTGGTAAACGCCGAGGGGTCCGTCGGTGGTGGCGGGCCGAAATCATCCAGCGGCGCGGCTTCTGCCGTGGCCAGGGTAAGGAGCATCGCACAAGACAGGTTTGATTTGCGCAGCAAGCCGAAGGCGTCGCAAGATGGAGTCGTGCGTGTCATTTTTCACCCCTCGCCTGATGCCCCGTCGTCTCCATATTCGGCACGACAGCAGTTGCGTGTACAAGGGGAGGTGCAACTAATGAGCCATCACTAGGGCGAAGAAAAAATTCAAATTAATGAGCAAGTTGTTCTGAGCGTTGCAGACGGAAGAAGCGGGGGGTGGGGAATAGTCCTCTAATTTGGTGGTAAACACCCGGTTGGTTGGGTGAAGTACCCCATTTGTGGGGATAGTAGCGACCCTATTTCACCGACCGCTGTTGGTCGGATCTGCTTGCCCTAAGGCGACATGGATTTAACTGGTCGAGAAGGGCCGCTTTTGGATGTGGATTCAACCGGTCGCGACCGACCGCTTCCGACCCCGAGCGCTTATCCCTGGCCAACCGTTCTGACAGATTGCGCGGGCGCTGAAACTGCTCCAGCGTTTTTTTTGTTGAGCTGCGGCAGTTCTCGTATCACGATTTTACATACTGTCTTCTTTGTAGGTAGATGACTGAAGAAACTCTGCTATCAGCGATGTAATCTGCTGTTGGATCAGCCCACGCGTGCGAGCGCTGTCGCCATCCCGGCAAATGATGCCATCGCCTGGTACTTCTTCTTCGAGCATTACCTCCGCGCCAGGTTTGCACACCGACAAGAAGCTGAAATGGCTTGCGTCGCTGATTTCGACGCGCGTCACGAACGGCAGAAGCACCGACAAACACCGCATCATCGGCGATCAGTTGCGTGGCTGCGGTAGTTGCACTCGGGTACCAAACAACCATCTCCAGTGCGCGGTCATTGTGCGAGTCCGCCAGTGTGGAAGAGTGGAAGCCGACAGCGTTCTGGTCAGCGAGTGCGATAGTAGTCAGCCAGGTCAACAACAGGGCGCCAAAAGCTATTTTCAATGTCGTTTCTTCCTTGATTAGACAAGTGCATGGCAACCTGAACCCGCCGTTAGGCGCAGCCACCTTCGTAGGAAGTCGAAGCTAATGTGGCTGCATATAAGCATGGACATTAAAGCCCTCATTCGAACCGCCGCGCATAACTTTCATCGTTAACTCTGTTCGCGGTCTTTAGTGAGAAGGCTGAACGTCCCTCAAGTCGACAATCACTGTCCAGCTACAGGATTGCAGCCTCACCTTTACCCAAGCGGATATTTTGGGGAGCTCTGTAGCCTTTTCGGGCACTCTTTACTTTGCGATTTCGCATCTGGATCAATACTACGAATCAGTGAAAGACAAGGTCGCCATTGCTTGGCTGCTTCAAAACATGCCCTATGGATCAAGGGAGTTCGGGCTCCGCGATTGCAATGGCTACTACCTTGCGTTCACGCAAATTTCGGCAGGTAGCAAAAATTCTGGCTGAGCATTCTGCTGCCTCACCATTGGCCTGCCACGATCTGAATCACTGCCGTTTAGCAGCCATCGTGAGTGGCGGTTTCCGGGTGTTAGCTGCCCGCTATTGAGGGTGAGTTTTAGATACTGGTATCAGGGGGAGGCCCGCGTCTATTTGCACTATAGACGCGGGAAAGCCGTTACTTGCGCACGTTCTGGTACAGCATCAACCGTGAGGTTTCATGCATGGCGCGGGTCAACTCTGACAGCCGCTTGAACTCTTCGGGGTGTTGCTCGGCGACGTTGTCCAGCGGCGTCGGTGAGGCCAGGTCATGGAGACTTGGCGAGCTACCGTCGTGTTCCATCTGTACCAGGTAGTGTTGAGTCACGCCGGCAATCAGCGGGAACGTGCCTTCGCGCAACACCAATGGCACCACGCGTTCGCCTTCGGGCGCGGGCTGCTGAATATCACGGCCCATGCTGCTGTTGCGAAACTCAAGGCCGGCCATACCCGCCACGGTTGGCAGCAAGTCCACCAGGCCAACGGCTTCCTCGACCTTGCGCGTCCCGATCATGCCTGGTGCGTGGATGATCATCGGCACCGCGTTGCTTTCCAGACCCAGTTGCTCGTAGGCCGGTGCCAGGAAAGGGATCTGGGCGATACGGGTGTTGTGGTCGCCAAACAGCACGAATATGGTGTTTTCGTACCAGCCGCCGGCCTTGGCGATTTCCATCAAGCGTCCGATGTTGAAGTCCAGCAAGCGCACGGCGTTGTATTGCTCGACACTGCGCGAGCCTGCGGCCTGGACTTCCTCCAGGGTAGGGTGCTTGACCTCGAATCCGTCATTGGTCTTTGGAATCGTAAAGGGGCGATGGTTACCGGCCGTTTGCACATAGGCGAAGAACGGCTTGTCCTTGGGCAGCGTTTGGAGGATCTGATCCGTTTCCTTGAACAGGTCCAGATCCGAGATCCCCCAGACATCCACCACTGGGGATTTCCAGTCTCGCTCGTCGAACAGACGAACGCCGTCGATACTTTGCTTGATCAAGGCATTCATGTTGGCCCAACCGGAGTTGCCGCCAATGGTGTAGATCTTCTCGTAGCCGGTGAAGGCATTGACCAGCGTGTTTTGGTTGGTGATCAGTGGATTACGTGTCGCGGTTTCCTGTCGAGTAACGTCGGGCACCCCACTGATGCTGGCCCAGACAGTTTTTGCGGTCCCCGTCACCGGCACATAGAAGTGCTTGAAGAACCAGCTCTGCGTCGCCAGGCGATCGATGTTGGGCGTTGGATTAATCGGGTTGCCATAGGCCCCGACGGCGCTGGTGCCCAGCGATTCGAGCATGATGAACATCACGTTCGGTGGCCGCGAGCCCGGTACTTTGTAGGGTTGTGGCGCCTGGTGGCGGACGAAATCAAGGGTCTGCGGGTCGGGTTGGTCGACGCCCAGATAGTTGGCCATGACCGCGTAATGTTCGCGCACCTGCGCTTCGTCATAGCGCGACTGGCCGACCTTGACGGTGTCGTAAAGGAAAATCACCGGGTTCAGGCCCAATGCGGCGACCTGGTTATTGCCCGAGAAAAACGCATCGCTCCAGCGCAGCGGTACAGGGTTTTCAATATTCAAGTGTTCGACACGACCCAAAATACCCAGCAGCACCAGCACGACCATCAACGCACTGCCCCATGTCGCGGAGAACCGGTGAATGACTTTGCGGGGACGGTCCAGCGTGACGCGCTCCAGACGAACCAAGGCCAGTGTCACCAACGCGACTGTTGCCAGCCAACCCAGTGAAATCCAGATAACCGGGTAGGTTTGCCAGACCATATCACGGGATATTTGCGCATCGTCGATGAAGCGCAACACCGTAGCGTTGATCCTCACGCCGAGGTACGCGTAATGGCCAAAATCGATGATGTAGATCAGCAGCAGAGCGCTGAGCGCGGCAACCAGATACACCCGGGCGATGCAGCGAACGAGGCGGCTGTCGATCAGGTTCCAGCGAGGGATCCAGGCCAACAACGCCAACGGCAGCATGACCAGAATGGCCAGGCGCAAGTCGAAACGGAAGCCGATGCCCAGGGTTGTCAGGACGGCATTGTCGTCGCTCAGGGCTTTGGCGTCGAAACCGGAAAAGCCGAAAAAGAACACCACCCGCAGTAGTGCAAACAGCACAAACGCGATCGCTGTTGCGCCCAGCCAGTAATGCAAACGTCTCGATTTCAGCCAACCCATCGAAGTTTCCCTATTAAAAATGTCGTTAAATTTCAAACGGATCTGTTACTCATTGGTCTGCGCAACGTGATGAGCCGGCGATACGCCCAGCGTGTCGCCATTACCAGCACTGCCAGGCAGCAATACAGGCCCAGCAGCGGATCAATCAAGTAATCCCAATAGTTGTGGGAGGGTTTGATCCCGGCGATGAAGGCCAGGGTCGCGCTGGTCAACAACACGACGGCCAGGTAATTGCGCAGGTAAAACAGGCTCAAGGTCAGCAGTGCGACGACAAACAACAGGGGGCGCGGGCTGAAACCCCGCCGGTAAGGGTCCAGATCACTCAAGCCCAGGGTTGCCGGGTACAGCACCAGGGCCATCGCGGCGAAGAGGATCAATACGCCGACATAACCCTTCTGCGCAGGCGGCAACACACCCAGTCGACGCAAACAGCCCCACCCCATGAACACCAATGAGGTGATCGCGAGGTCATCAATATAGCTGCGCAAGTAAGCGGCCAGCGACACCTCGCCCAGGGGTATGAAGCTGGCGGCCAGCAATGCCAGCAACAGCGCGATACGCCAGCCCCTGTTCAGACCAAAAGCCGGCAGTATCAGGAAGATGATCATCGCGAAGCTGGCATGGGCTTGCCACAGACTAATCATTTGAGACGCTCGGACAGCCAGGCCTCGTTGAAGGAGACGTGTTTGATGAAAGTGTTGTTCCAGGTATAAACCAAGTGATACATCCCGTCGGGGCTGCGGATGAAGTACGGGTATTCATATTCAAACTCACACCCTTCGCTTTTACAGACGCGTTTGTCGAGGTTGTCGAGGAATTGCGCCTCCAGCGGTTGGCGAAGCTCGCCACTGGAATCGCGGAACTCTTTCCCGATGATTTCCTTGTAGGCGAGGGGTGAAAACGGATCGCCCTCGGGATCCGGTGATTTGTCCAGATCGTGCACCAAGCGCCAATCGTCCATTTTCGCATCGGTGAGATAAAGGCTCAGCTTGAAGCGCCCCTCTTGCAGGTCATTGAGCGCTACCAGCAACCCGTGTTCGGGCGTCGCAACGGCCGCCAACGAGGAATTGGGGTTCGAAGGATCGAGCGGATAAGGTTCGCTCCAGGTTTGCCCGGCATCCTCGGTGCGGCTCGCCAGGACTCGGTGGTGGGTGTCGCCGGCATAGCGCAACATCGCGATACCGCGCTGACCGTCCAGCGGAACGACCGCGGGTTGCAAGGAATTATTGCCGTGGCTGATGCGGTATTTATCGATCACTTCACCGTCTGCGCTCAAGTACAGGTACTCGGCAAACTTGCCCAGAAACTCGTGATAGACCGGCAAGCCGATGGAGCCGTCGACATGGAACACCGGTGCCGACCGGACCAGGGTGCTGATGTTCAGAAAGGGTGAAGTGATCAATTGGCGCGGCACCGACCAATTCACACCAAAGTCGTCTGAAACCATCACATTGACCGCGCTGCCGGCCCAGCCGCCCATGGATACGGAGACGTAGAACAGCCACAGGCGATTGTCCGGCGCCAGTGCAACGACCGGGTTGCCGAGTTTGCGGATGTATTTTCGAGTGCTTTGCTGGGTTGATTCCCGGGTCGCCATGACCTGTTCCTCCCCCCACTCGCCGGTGCTCACGTTGAAACGGGCGGAGCGCACCTGCACATCGGCTGCGCCTTCGCGAGTGCCGGCGAACCAGACCGCCATCAGGCTACCGTCAGGCAAGGCCGTTACCGCCGAGGAATGCACGAAGTCCACCAGCCCGGAGGAGGCGAAACGGCTGGTATAAATGGGCTTGGCCGCTTCATCCGCCTCAGGCAAAGCCGGACTTATCAGGGCAAAGGAAGAGTGCTTGGGGGCAGGGTGGGTGAACCATGCACCCGCAAAGAGGCAAGCCAGGGCAAGGTAAACACCGATGGCAGGAATGCTGGGGAGCTTTATGCGCATAACGAAGGCTTTGGCCTCTCATGGCCCGATAAAGCGCACAAGCTAACACTCGGTAGTACAAGATCGGATTTTATGAGTTTCTATTGTGTAAGCAGGTATTTATAGCGCTACTGCGCTGTCGGCGAATAAAGACGGATTGAGTTGCTGACACCACCGGGTTTGATGGTTTGCGCCTCGGTCCAAGGTACTCGTCAGCCATCTTCACCGCTGGTCGAAAAACTGGACCTGAACAGGGAGGAGCCAGACAAGGAAGCTGAATTATCGATTGAATTCACAATCGCACAGGCCGCTTACGTTGTGATGGCGGGACCGTCTCTGGCCGAAATCAGCCTGATGCGAAAGACGGTAATCGGCCTAAAGAAACTTTTTGCGCGCTGGTTATGGGTTAGCTGTGGTCAGGTTTTACTGCATATTTAATCCAGGTATCAAGCTCTGTAACCATTCTATTGACCTCACTATCTTTCTGTTCCGAGGGTCGAACAATAGCGTTCCAGGCGATATCAAGGCCGTCATTCAGGGCTGCCCACGCAAGCTCCCCACGTTCTAGGCTGGGGGTCACCAAATCGCGTTGCAATATGCTGATTCCGTATCCTGAGCGAACCAGTTCGACGATGGCTTCGATCAACTCCACCGTGATCATACGGCGCGGCAAGATGCTGGCGGGGGCGAAGAACCGATCATATTCCCAACCACTTGCTCGATCAGTTGAGTACGTCACCAGGTTGTAAGTTTTGAAGTCTTCGGCATAGATGTTTTTCCTTCCTGCAAGGGGATGATCGGTTGCCATGATCGCAATCAAGTCGTCCCGGAAAAGTGGCAGTTTTGCTACACCACTAGGCA
This sequence comes from Pseudomonas sp. P4_C8, assembly GCF_056401975.1. NCBI lineage: Bacteria > Pseudomonadati > Pseudomonadota > Gammaproteobacteria > Pseudomonadales > Pseudomonadaceae > Pseudomonas > Pseudomonas sp. P4_C8. Next base: position 54,082 of record NZ_JBFUIH010000041.1, read on the forward strand.
CCATGCCGTCATCGATAATGGACACATCAAGCCTTCCTTGCATCAGGCTCGCGTAAACGTCATTACGAGGTACGGTCACCAGTGTTATTTCGATGTCAGGCCGAAGGTTCGAGTAATGCTTGATGAATTTTGGAATCCAGCGAAACGGGCCGTAGGAGGTGACGCCCATACGCACAAAAGCCGTGACGCCTCCGGCCATCGACCTGGCTTCAGACTCGGCTTCATTCAGTATCGAAATGATGTCTTTGGCCGCCCGTTCCAGGCGTACGCCGGCAGGGCTGAGTCTTAGTTTTCCGCCTGATCGTTCCGTCAGGCTCACACCTAGCCGCCGCTCGGCTTCGCGTATGCGGTGACTGACGGCTGAAGGTGTCAGCCATAAGCGCTCGGCAACCGCCGTTATCGAATCGACTTCCGACAGAGTTTGCAACATCACAAGGTGATCCAGCGTGAGTCTCATGGCGAGCGACCTGAAAATAATTCACGAAATTGCGTAAAATTATGAGCGTGACTTGTTTTTGGTGTCGATGCAATCTGAATCCAGCAGAGCCACCGGAGACCAACAATAATGACTACCTTGCCTTTCGCACCTGCGCTATCACTGGACGACATCGTCGATCTCGAGCGTTACCCCATTACCGATCGCGCCAACCCCGCCTATCTCGCACTGGTCACTCACAGTCAGTCATTGCTGGGACAAGAGGGCGTTGCGATCTTCCCGGGTTTCGTTCGCAATCCATCGGTTGTCGCAATGGCGGATCAGACGCTTGCCTTGCACTCGCGCATGTTTCATTTTCGGGAAAACCACACGGTTTATTTCAAACCTCAAGATGAAAGCGTTGATCCAGAACATCCGCTACGACGGTTGATGAACACTGCAAAAGATACCGCCGCTTATGCCGATATCCCGGCCGATCATTTGATCAGGCAGATCTATGAGTCGGATGAAGTACTTTCTTTCATCAAGGATGTTTTGGATCTGGACACGCTCTATCGTCATGCAGATCCGTTGGCCGCCCTTAACTTGCAGGGCTTTACGGCGGGGCAGCAGCTGGGCTGGCACTTTGATCGTTCCGACTTCAGCGTCACGCTGTCCCTTCAGGCGGCGAGCGCTGGTGGGGATTTTGAGTACGTACGCATGCTGCGTAATGAAAGCGACGATTGCTATGACGCGGTCAGGCAGTTTCTCGATGACCCGAACACACAGCAGATAGAGGTTCTGCCTCAAGTGCCCGGTACCCTGACATTGTTCCGTGGCCGCTATTCATTGCACCGGGTGACGCCGGTGGAAGGGGGCAGGTTGAGGCTCAACGCAGTTTTCGCGTACGTGGACCAGCCCAACGTCGAATTCAGTGCCTATGCCCGCCAGTTGTTCTACGGGCGTACCACCGTAGATCCATTGGTTTAAGTTTCGCCAATAACAATAAAAGCAATTGATTCACTTCTTCGCTTCACATGTTTGCGCACGCACCTGTCCATACTGAATCTGATGGGCTCGTTTGCTCCTGTGTCGCACACAACAGTTCGCTGCCCCCAATAATAATGATTCGGAGCGTCTGATTATGAAAAACAGGAAGAGTTTGCTGGCCTCGTTACTCACCCTTGGCTTGATCGTCGGTAGTGCTTCAAGCCAGGCTTCAGGATGGTGTGAATCGGGCAAACCGGTGAAATTTGCCGGTCTGAATTGGGAGAGCGGGATGCTCCTCACCGATATCATGATGATCGTGCTCAAGGAGGGCTACGGTTGTGCAACAGATCAGTTGGTGGGTAACACCATCATTCTTGAGACTGCTTTGGCCGGCAACGACATTCAAGTGTTTGGCGAAGAGTGGATGGAGCGCAGCGAAGTCTGGAAAAAAGCGGCGGCCGCTGGAAAGGTTGTCGGGGTTGGCGCTCCGATCATCGGTGCGACTCAGGGGTGGTATGTACCGCGCTATGTCGTTGAGGGGGACGCAAAGCGCAATAAGTCAGCACCCGCACCAGACCTCAAAACAGTCTCTGACCTGAGCAAATACCCGAAGGTTTTTCGAGATTCGGAGGAACCGTCTAAAGGGCGCTTCTATAACTGCCCTGCTGGTTGGATTTGTGAGCAGGACAATACCGAGATGTTGAAAGAGTATGGTCTTGAAAACACCTTCACGAATTTCCGTCCGGGAACCGGTGCCGCATTGGATGCGGCTGTCCTGTCCAGCTATAAACGCGGTGAGCCGGTACTGTTTTACTACTGGTCACCGACTCCGCTAATGGGGCAGATCGATGCGATAAGACTGGAAGAAAAGACCGGGGCCGACAAAAACGTCATTACCATGGTTGGACTCTCCAAGCCTTTTCATGACCAAGCTCCCGAACTGGTCGCGGTGCTGGAGAAGGTTAATATTCCTATCGATATGTTGAACCAGAACCTGGCGAGGATGGTCAAGGAGCGCATCGAATCACCGAAGCTGGCCAGGTTGTTCCTTAAGGAACACCCGGAAGTCTGGCATGCCTGGGTCGATGAAGCCGCTGCAAAAAAGATCCAGGCATCACTCTAGTCGGTCACGAGGGCAAGGACGCCCGCCCTTTGTAACGCCCCTCTGAACACATTCTCTTTACTGATTTTTACTGCTTCTACACAGAGGCGGTCCCTCTTTGCGTCCGGGAATTACAAACATGATCAAATCACGAGCGGCCGTTGCCTTCGCGGCAAACCAGCCTCTTCAAATTGTCGAAATCGATGTGGCTGCACCACAGTTCGGCGAGGTACTGGTACGCATCGTTGCGACAGGTGTGTGCCATACCGATGCGTTTACCCTGTCCGGTGCCGATCCAGAGGGGATCTTCCCCGTCATTCTTGGCCACGAAGGTGGCGGTATCGTCGAAGCGATTGGCGAGGGGGTAACTTCACTGGCGGTGGGCGATCATGTGATCCCGCTCTACACCCCGGAATGTGGCGACTGCAAATTCTGCAAGTCAGGGAAAACCAACCTCTGCCAGAAAATTCGTGCGACTCAGGGTAAAGGCCTGATGCCAGACGGCACCAGTCGCTTTTCCTACAACGGCCAACCGCTGTTCCACTACATGGGCACCTCGACCTTTTCCGAGTACACGGTGCTGCCGGAAATCTCGTTGGCCAAAATTCCGAAGGAGGCGCCGCTGGAGCAGGTTTGCCTGCTCGGTTGCGGTGTGACGACCGGCATTGGCGCGGTACTCAACACGGCAAAGGTGGAAGAGGGGGCATGCGTGGCTATCTTCGGTCTGGGCGGCATTGGCCTGGCAGCCATAATCGGTGCCACCATGGCCAAGGCCGGTCGAATAATCGCGATCGATATCAACCCGTCCAAGTTCGAGATTGCCAGGCAACTGGGTGCTACCGACTTCATCAACCCCAGGGATTACGACACACCGATCCAGGACGTGATCGTCGAGATGACGCAGGGTGGTGTGGACTACTCATTCGAATGTATTGGCAACGTCAATCTCATGCGCGCTGCCCTGGAGTGTTGTCACAAGGGTTGGGGGGAGTCGGTGATTATCGGTGTCGCCGGCGCGGGCCAGGAAATCAGTACTCGACCGTTCCAGCTAGTGACTGGTCGCGTCTGGCGCGGTTCCGCTTTCGGCGGCGTAAAAGGTCGCAGCGAATTACCCACTTATGTCGAGAAGGCTCAGACCGGCGAAATCCCGCTAAACACCTTCATCACTCATACCATGGGGCTTGAAGACATCAACAAGGCCTTCGAGTTGATGCATGAAGGCAAGAGCATACGCACTGTTATCCATTTCGATCGCTGATAGAACCGCCCCGGCGTACATCGTCAATCGAGCAGCGCCCGGTCGAACTGCATTGCCCATCCCTTGTGTTATCAAAGAGAGAATCAAAATGAGCATCTTCACTCATGTCACCGTCGGTACCAACGATCTGCAAAAGGCCCGCCGTTTTTACGACAATGTACTCGGCGCACTCGGCCAGAAACGCATCGCTGATCTGGATGAGAATGGCTCGATCTGGGGGGAGAACGCCCCTTCATTCTTCGTGCTGAAACCGGCAAACGGCGCGCCTGCCAGTGTTGGCAACGGCGTCACTGTCAGCTTTGAAGCCCCGGATCGCGCCGCCATCGACGCCTTCCACGCGGCAGCTCTGGCCTGCGGCGGTACCGACGAAGGCGCACCCGGGCCACGGGGCTGGGCACCTGATGCTTACGCCGCCTATGCCCGAGATCTGGACGGTAACAAACTGGCCGCGTACTGTTTCAAGCCTTGAGTAAGCGAGTGGCGAATCAAAAGGTGGTTTTCATCGTCAGGTACACGGCGCCACGGTCCTCAATCGTTGCACCAACACCGGAGAAGGACGAGTAGCCACCGGCGAAACAGGCGTAGTTTTCGTTGCCGCTAAAGGCGTTCGGGGTGGAACCGTCACCACCGGTCGGGCCGGTGCTCACGCCACTGGTATTGCACTTGTCGGTTTGGCCGAAGGCGTCCACGTACTTCAGGTCGACAAAGTATTTGTTGTACACAATGGCACCGACGCCCAACGCGTAGTTGCCGGTGTCCTTGGCACCGCCACCGGACACCGGTGACACGCCGGCGAGGCCGACGTTGACGGACACTGGCGCGTTGAGGTCAACACCAGGGAACACCTGGAACCAGGTCGGTGTGAAGTTGACCGCAAGGCCCCAGTTGTCCCGGGTCGGCTGGTCGACGCCGCGATAGGTGCCTTTGCCTTTGTAGAGTGCTTCGTTCTTGTCATCGAGCTTGAGCAGGTTGCTGTAGTACAGCTCGGCCAGCAGGGTTGCCGAATCGAACAATGGCGTTTTCGGCAGGGGCAACAGACCGTTCAGCGTCCAGTGCAAGGTGTCACCGGTGGCGCTCAGGCTGTCGCCGCGGCTCGGGGTGTCGTAGATCACCCCCGTGGAAGCGGTGCGCGCCGGCAACAGGCCGAGGCCTTGGCCCAG
>NZ_JBFUIH010000042.1:0-50760 GCF_056401975.1 Pseudomonas sp. P4_C8
GCTTTGCACAGTGACCTTATGACCCTGGCCGATCAGCTTCTTGATGGTTTCAGGGGTTGCAGCAACCCGTGTTTCACCCGTCTGGGTTTCGAGAGGAACACCAATGTGCACGTCAAATCTCCTGCGTGATCTTATTGAGTAAACCCAGGCACTACGGATGAATGGGGCGGCAGGGACGTCCTATCAGCACGATTGCGCCAAATCGGAACGATCAATCATTCGAACACTGGCAAAAGTCGATTCGTTTCGTGCTTGGTCGAGCGCTGCCAGTTGTTTAGTTGATGACTGCTGCGTAGTCGCAAGCGTTGCCGGTTTGCGACTCATTTCAGTGCCGGAACGCTCGTCGCTTGGTGGAACACCAAAGTACTCGCGATAGCATTTGGAAAAGTGTGGTGTGGACACGAAACCGCATACATACGCCAACTCTATGATCGACAATGATGTTTGCTTAAGCAGTTGTCGCGCTCGAATAAGACGTAACCTTAAGTAGTAGCGTGACGGCGTACAGTGAAGGTATTTCTGAAATAGCCGTTCTAGCTGTCGACGTGACAGATCAACGTATTCTGCAAGGTTATCCAGGTCGATCGGTTCCTCGAGATTGGCCTCCATCAACGCGACGATCTCCTGCAGCTTAGGCTGATGAGTTCCCAGCACATGCCTAAGCGGAACGCGCTGATGGTCCTGTTCGTTGCGTATGCGCTCGTAAACAAACATCTCAGAGATGGCTGCGGATAATTCACGACCATGATCGCGACCAATCAGGTGCAGCATCATGTCCAGCGGCGCTGTTCCCCCGGAGCTTGTGAATCGGTTTCGGTCGAGGGTGAAGAGACTCGCGCTGATGCTGACTCGTGGGAAAGCCTCCTGCATGGCGGCCAAAAATTCCCAATGCACGCTGCACTCGTAGCCGTCGAGCAGCCCGGCTTTTGCGAGCGCCCAGCTACCGGTGCACACACCTCCCAACCGTCTGGATTGACGCGCCAAGGTTTGCAGCCAGGTAATGTGCTCGCGGGTAATCACGCTCTGGATTCCAACACCACCGCACACGATTACAGTGTCCGCCACCAATGGATTGTTCCACGAAGCATCTGGGGTAATCGGCACGCCATCACTGGCCCAGACAGGCTCTCCATCGGGGCTGAACGTATGCCAGCGATATAGCTCTCGCCCCGACAACTGATTGGCCATGCGCAGTGGCTCTACTGCGGACGCCAGGGAAATAAGTGTGAATTTATCCAACAGCAGAAAACCAACGGATTGAGTCGTACCGTCGGACACGGTGGAGTTCGATGACATCGTGGTCATGTCCTCACAAAGAGCGATTACGGCCTGAGACGCAGGAGCTTGTAATACCCCCCAGCCTTGGCGTAAGGAGTATTAGGTTTGGCGCAAATACCTCCTTGGTTTTATCCCACTGACGTCACCCTCGCAGCCTGCGCAGGGTGACGCGACGTCACAAGGCCGATAAAGGAAATCGCCAGCGCCAGTCCAATGGTTGTGCTGACTTCGGTACGGTGCTCTGGTGTGATCATCATGACTGCCAGCGCTGCGCAAATGAACACAATCACCAGCCACGTCAGCCATGGAAACAGCCACATGCGAAAGGTCAGCTCAACGTTCTGCCGATGCAACATCCGGCGCATGCGCAGCTGCGACACCGCAATGGCCAGGTACACCAGCAAGGCAATCGCGCCGGAGCTGGCCAGCAGGAAGTCAAACAGCCCGGCGGGCATGAAGTAGCTCCACACGGTGATCGCCGCGCCCAGCACGGTGCTGGCGATGACCGCTGCCCGCGGCACGCCTTCGGAGGAGGTCGCCTTCAGCGCCTTCGGCGCATCGCCACGACGGCCCAGCGAGTACAGCATGCGCGAAGCAATGTAGATCGAGGAATTCATGCAACTGGCCACGGCGATCAGCACCACCACGTCCACCATGAACTTGGCGTGGGGAATGTTCATGATCTCCAGTGCCCGCTGGTAGGAGCCTACCTGGGCGAGCAGCGGATCGTTCCAGGGCACCACGGAGATGACCACGAAAATCGACAACAGGTAGAACACGCCGATGCGCCAAATCACCGAACGCGTGGCCTTGGCAATGTTCTGCGAGGGATTGTCGGATTCGGCGGCGGCGATGGTCACTGCCTCGGTCCCGATGAAGCTGAACATGATGGTGATGAAGGCGCCCACCACCGCCGACAGGCCGTTGGGGGCGAACCCGCCGTGTTCGGCCATCAGGCCGCTCAAGCCGCTGACCTCCCGTTCGGGCACCCAGCCCATCAACACGGCAAAACCCACGCCGATGAAACCGATGATCGCCACCACCTTGGCCATGGCGAACCAGAATTCGAATTCGCCGTACTTGGAGACACTGAACAGATTGGTGATCACTAACGCAATGATCGACACCAGGGCGAACAGCCAGGCATCGATCTGGGGAAACCACTGGTTCAACACATGGCCGGCGGCCAGTGCTTCGATAGGAATCACAAGTACCCAGAACCACCAGTACAGCCAACCGATGGTGAAGCCTGCCCAACGACCTATTGCCTGGTCGGCATAGGTGGAGAACGAGCCTGTGTCCGGGTTGGCCACCGCCATTTCACCGAGCATACGCATGACCAGAACGACGAGCAGACCTGAGAATAGATACGCCAACAGGACTGCTGGGCCAGCAGCTGCAATGGCATGTCCTGAGCCAACGAATAAACCGGCGCCGATAATCCCGGCGATTGACAGCATTGTTACGTGACGAGGCTTGAAGCCCTGCGCCAATTGGCCATTCGAATCCTTGGAACTCGGGCTGATCATTGGTTTTTTTTTCTCTGCTGATCGACATTTAAGCGAATTGATGGGGGCAACGGATCATCATCGTTTCCTGCTGCCGCTTCCTAAAAGTGGCACCCTTCAAACGCTGCAGTTCTTATCAAACCCATCGTCGCTATGTGGTTATTTCTATGAAAAGACGCGCCACCTTACCCGGCTTGTTCGACAATTCAGTTGCCTGTTCACGCCGCCTCCTTGCCTGATATCGACACGTGCCAATTTAGCGTTCACAGCGAAAACCAATCGGTCACGAAATGGCCAAGTGCAATCATTTTGTTTTTTGAGGATTCTGCTAAAGCAGCAACGGATGGGATAGCTTGGAAGGTTTATGCGGGCGAGAAGGTTTCGGGACGAGGGTCGCGAGATCTCTCTGGGAAGAGCGGATTGGATGATTGCTGCCTGTCGCGACCGGCTGAAAACGACCCACAGCAGACGGTCACGACCGACCGCTTATGGCTGTGGATTCAACCGGTCGACGCAACAGATTGGCTAAATCGTTTAGCGGGCGTTTCGTAATTTAGTGTTTTTCGAGGGCATCTGCCGCCCGCGCGGTTGAGTTCACTGACAGCTAGCCACTTGGTAGCCGATCGACGAGGAAATCCACTAAAGTCTTCACCCTTCGGATCGGCGTGCCAATGGTAGTGACCTAAAGAAGCGACTAAATGTTGTGTTGGATCTCCAGCATCTTGAACGTCACTTTTCCGCCCTCGGTGGGATAGCCGGTGTTGTCCTGCACATACGCACCCGCTTTGAAATACAGTGGTTTGGTCTTCCAGCTCGGGTCGATGGTGGTTCTCCAGTTGTATCCTGCTGCGCTGATGCCCAGAGCGCCCTTCGGGCTGAGGTGGATCTGGTAGGAAAAGTTGCGGTCGAGCGGCACACCCGTCGCAATGGTAATGACCTGGCCCTCTTCATCGTCGGGGCGCATGCGCACTTTGACGACAATGTTTCCAGTCGAAGTCGACGTTTTGTATTGGTATTCCAGCTTCACCATGGGGCTGTTGCTGTCCTTGTTGTGAATCTGACCAATCACGATCTTGCCGGTGCTGGGCACCTGATTGACGGTCAGACTCGCCCGCAGAATGTTATCCGCCGCTGAATACTGCCAGTTGCGCAGCGTTCCATCGCTATAGGTTTCCCGCAACTCGCTGCGCGGGTAAATAGCGTTGGCCGTCCTGGAACCGGTCACAGGTGCCCAGAAGGAAAGGGTAGCGGCTTCAGAACTGAAATACTGGTCCTTGAAGCCTTGCGCCAGTCGAGGCGTTTCTATGGTAGCCGGTGGGCTGCCTTCAGGGATGCTTAAATTCCAGGTGGCGAGGTCGATCATGTCAATAATCCTGTATGCGGGGAATGTTGCGGCCACAGTTGCGCTCGAACCGACGCTATTGAGCTGTGTCAATTGGGTCTGCTGATTAGGAAACCCGTATGGCGGTAGATTGACGTCAAATGTTCGTCGAGGTGGGTATTGCAGGCTTTGTGCCTACGGGGGTCACCGTTAGTCGGCTATTTTGGGAGTTGATGGAACTAATCCGGGTTGCTTAGCAGCTGCAGCGAAGGGACCTAAGCCATCAGCGGTGGACGGGTCGGCTAGGATGAGTGCATGCACTGGACGAAGAACACGCTCAGAAGCCGGTTCTGAATAACCGGCACGCCGCGCCATAAAGACAGGAGACTGCTCATGAGCCACCGAAGCAATTTTGCGCTGTTGAGCTTTGATCCGGCGTTTGCGTCGTTGCGCAATGGCCTTTCGGTCGCTCAGCAGATTGACGACACACTCTGGGTGGCGAACGACGAAACCACGAGCCTGGAACGCCTGCAAATCCAGGATGCTGCGCCCGGCGACGTCGTAAGGTGCGATGAGCACCAATCGTTTCAGCTCCTGGAGTATTTGGATCTGCCCCTACCGAAGCAAGACGCCGAGATCGATATCGAGGGGTTGGCCTATACCCATGACAGTGGTTACCTCTGGTTGGTGGGCTCCCATAGCCTGAAGCGAAAGAAGGCAGAGGCCGGCACTCCTGCACAGAAGAATATCAAGCGCCTATCGACGGTAGAGGCGCAGGGCAATCGCTTTCTGCTGGCCCGCATCCCTGTGGTCCGGCAGAACGACGGCTATGCACTCGCCAGGAAGGTGGACGCCGATGGACGTACGGCGGCGCAGCTACATGGCAACGAGGTCAGTAACGACCTGACCACGGCCATTGCTGAAGATCCTCAACTACGCGACTTCCTGAGTATCCCGGGTAAAGACAACGGCTTTGATATCGAAGGGTTGGTGGTGATTGGCTCGCGTCTTCTGCTAGGGCTACGTGGACCGGTCCTTCGCGGCTGGGCTGTGTTGCTGGAGATAGAACCTGAGCTGAACGACGCCTCGACTGACACGCTGGTGCTTAAGAAGATCGGTCCGGATGGGCGCCGCTATCGCAAGCACTTCTTCGCGCTAAATGGTCTGGGCTTGCGTGACCTGTGCACTAGCGGTGACGATCTGCTGATCCTGGCGGGTCCCACCATGGACCAGGATGGTCCGGTAACGGTCTTCCGCTGGCGCGGCGGTTTCGCGTCCGACGAGGAAAGCGTGGTCTTTACGGATCAATTGGAGAAGGTGCTGGAGGTGCCTTTTGGGCAAGGCAATGATCACGCTGAGGGCATGTGTTTGTTCGAATCGGGCGAGCAGCTTGGGGAGGTCCTGCTGATCCTCTACGACTCTGCGGCGCAGAGTCGTAAACACGGCGATACGGATGTGGAAGGGGACCTGTTCATCCTGAATTAGCCACGCACCTCGACGTCAACGCGGCCTGTAGATCAGTTTGCCTGGGCTGCTGGTCGCCACCCTCGGACTATCAGCACTGGCCCTGCAGTTTGAGTCGGTCTTCATCGCGGTGAAATGGCTCGGCGTTGCCTTTATCCTGTTCATCGCCTGGAACTTATGGTCAAAGAACACCGAACAAATGCAGGCACCTCCAAAGCGCTCAGCAGGCCGGGCCTTCTCGCCGGAGCCGTGCTGACGCTGAGTAATTTAAAGCCGTCGTTTTTTTCGGCGCGGGTTTGCCCCATGCATTTGATCTGACGGCTCTGTCCTGGCCAGAAGTCATCTTCATTACCGCGCTCGGCATCAGGATCGATCTCACCGTCCAATTGACTTACCTCGTTACCGCGTCGCGAATCTAGCGGGCCATCCAGTCGCCGAAGACAATGAAGCGTCTGAATAGAACGTCAGCAGGTGTCATGACGGGTTGTGCGGGTTGGGTGGACGTTTGCTGATGGCGGATTTGAGGCGCAACCAGTGACCGCTAATGGCCCAGAGTGTGTAAAAATGCTCATGACCTCATCGCTTTCGATCATCGACGTTCGTTGACTGAGCGATTGTGCAGTCGATGCCGCGGATCGCATTAGTCGCGACCTGGAACACGCCAACGCTGTTTTTACAGCTATTGGGACGGGCCAAAATCAGCCTTTTTCAGGCTGTCAGCGCTTTCATCAATCCGTTGGCACCGATGATTTTCATGACCCGTTTCATGTTGTAGGCGAGCACATTCAAGCTCATCTCCGCACTCACCCCGGCCAGCTTTCGCGTCAGGAAGTGCGTCGCGCCCATCCATTGTTTGAGCGTCCCGAAGGGATGCTCAACAGTCCGTTTCCGGACTCGCATCATCTCCGGTGCTTTGCTCAGCCGAAGCTGCATCTCCTCCAATACGGCTTCATGCTCCCAGCGTCGAACCCGGCGTTCCGTGCTCGGTGTGCACTGCAATTTCAACGCGCAGCCCTGGCATTTCGAACTCCAGTAGCGGTGCAACTTCAGGCCCTTTTCAACGTTGGAATAGCGCCAGATCAGCGCCTCGCCAGCCGGGCAAATGTATTGGTTTTTTGCCGCGTCATAGATGAACGCATCGTTATTGAAACGCCCGTCAGCCTTGGCTCCAGAGGTCATCGGCTTGGGCACATAGGCGGTGATGTCTGCATCGTGACAAGCCAGGATTTGTTCGCTTTTGAAGTAACCTCGGTCAGCCACTACCGACAACGTATCTGACGCCATCGCCTCGCGGGCTTGCCTGGCCATCGAGCTGAGTTGATCGCGGTCGGAACCGACGTTGGTCACCTCATGCGCAACGATCAAATGGTGCTGGGTATCGACCGCTGTTTGCACGTTGTAGCCGACGATTCCCGTGCCGCGTGTCATCATGGAGCGGGCGTCTGGGTCGGTCAGTGAGACCTGTTTATCCGACGATTCATTGAGCTGGATTTCGATCGCTTGAAGCTCTTTCATTTGAGTTTTGAGCTTGGCGATTTTCTCTTCCAGCCGCACAGCCTTGGGCTCAGAGGAGTTTGGTTCTTGCCGATCGGTAGTATCGAGTGCCGTCAGGTAACGGCTGATGCTCGATTCAATTTCTTCCATGCGCCGTTTAAGTTTGGCGCTGGTGAAATTGCGGTCACGGTTGTTGACGGCCTTGAATTTGCTGCCGTCGATGGCGACCAGATTTTCTCCGAACAGCCCTAACTGCTGACACAGCACAACGAACTGACGGCAGACGCCTCGGATAGCCTTGCTGTTGTCTTTTCGGAAGTTGGCGATGGTCTTGAAATCAGGCAKCAAACGTCCAGTCAGCCRCATCAGCTCGACGTTGCGTTGGGCTTCCCGTTCCAGTCGTCGGCTCGACTGAATACGGTTGAGATAGCCGTAGATGTAGATCTTCAGCAGGATTGCGGGGTGGTAAGCCGGCCGGCCTGTGTCAGCTGGAATAGCGCCGTCAAAACCCAAGACGATCAGGTCGAGTTCATCGMCGAAGACATCGACTACGCGCACCGGGTTGGTATCGCTGACGTAGTCGTCGAGGCTCTCGGGAAGTAAGGTGCCTTGGCCTCGATGTTCACCTTGGATAAAGCGCTTCATGGGCGATCCCTGCGATGAAATCCTCAGAAATCATAGCAAGGGTTCGCGAATGCGTTTTTACACACTCTGGGCCGCTTTTGGCCGATTCTGTTGAAAAATCGGTCTGCCCAAACTGCCTGATCATTGACTGGTGAAAACGCCTTTTCTGCACGCTGCTACGTGAAATCCGAGTCAGGAAGCCTCTGCCAAAAGTAAAGATTTCAATCTCGGACGCGTACTTTTCTGATGCGCAAACCATGGCCGACTTTTTCAACAGAATTGGCCGATATCAGTCTGTCGTCAGCAGCTATTTATGGCCAGTCTTTCCTGTGAGCCGCGAGGAGCGAACGACAGTAACGTTCGCAGTACCTCACGGCTGACCTGGGTTGTTTTCAGAAACGGCGCTTAACAAACCTCTCTAATAGCGGTGAGGTCGGGGGGCAAAGGTCACGGCACTCATCACTTGGAAGCAAGCGCAGTGTTTCCCCGTACCTGTTGGGTATCCGCGGCCGTCTGGCGACCCACCTTGAACCATGCGGCGTACAACGCCGGGACGAAGAAAATCGTCAGCAGCGTCGCCACAGTGAGGCCACCCATGATCGCGATCGCCATCGGCCCCCAAAAGACGCTACGTGTGAGCGGGACCATTGCGAGCACGGTGGCCAGTGCCGTCAGCATTACCGGTCGCGCTCGGTGAATGGCGGCATCCAGCACAGCATTCCACGGGTCACGCCCCTCGGCGATTTCGATTTGTACCTGATCGATCAGGATCACCGCGTTTCGCATGATCATGCCACCCAGAGCGATGATGCCCAGGATCGCGACGAAGCCCAGCGGCGATTGAAACACCAGAAGTGCGGGCACCACACCGATCAGGCCCAGCGGTGCGGTTAGCAGCACCATCCACATGCGGGAAAAGTTCTGCAATTGCAGCATGAGTAACAGCAGGATGGTGATCAGCATCAGCGGTGCCACCGCGAGTAGCGCCTTGTTGGCCTTGTCGCTTTCCTCAACCGCTCCACCCACATCGATGCGGTAACCGGTCGGCAGCTTGGCTTCGATGTCCTTAAGCAATGGCTGGATTTCCTGCGTCACCGATACACCTTGCTCTCCATCCTTCACGTCGGCACGCACAGTGATCGCCATGTCGCGGTTACGGCGCCACAGTACCGGCTCTTCCAGTTCAGAGCGCACCTGTGCGACTTGCGACAGCGGCACCACCGTGCCCTGGCGTGTGTAAAGGTTGATGTTTTTCAGTGTGTCGAGGTTCAAGCGTTCCTCCGGTACGGCACGGGCTACGATGTCGATCAGGTCCTCGCGCTCCCGCAGTTGCGACAGGGTTGCGCCGTTCATCACGGTCTGGGTCGCCAGCGACACGTCGGCCGGCGTGAGGCCAAGCGCGCTCGCCTTGTCCTGATCGAGCTCCACCTTCATCGTGCGCACCGGGTCGTTCCAGTCGAGCTGGAGGTCGCGCACCTTCGGGTTGGACGCAACCACGTTCTCCACATCGCGGGCGATCTTGCGCACCACCTGGGTATCGGGGCCTACCACGCGGAACTGCACCGGGTAGCCGACAGGTGGCCCCAACTCGAGCCGGGTCACGCGCACCCATGCCTGTGGGAATTGTTGGTCGGCCGAGGTCACCAGCCGCGCACGTACCCGCTCGCGTGCATCCAGGTCCTTGGTCATCACAACGAATTGGGCAAATCCCGGATTCGGCAGTTCGGGGTTGAGCGAGAGATAGAAGCGCGGCGCGCCGGCGCCGGTGTAGGCAGTATAGAAACGCACGTCCTCGTCCTTCGCCAGGATTTCCTCCATGTGCTTAACCTGCTCGGTCGTTGCGGCGAACGAGGCGCCTTCCTTGACGCGCAAGTCAATGACCAGCTCAGGGCGCGAACTGTTGGGGAAGAATTGCTGCGGCACCAACTTGATGCAAGCGAGGGCAAGCACCAGTGCGCCAACCGTCGCACCTATGACCATCCAGCGGTGCTCGATGGCGGCGTCGATCAGGCGGCGTAGGTTGCGGTAGAACTTTGTGTCGTGCTGACCACCGTGCTGGTGCTTGCCCAAGTCGTTGGGCAGCATCTTGACCGCCAGGTACGGCGTGAAGATGCCGGAGCAGATCCACGAGAACAGCACTGCGGCACCGACGATCCAGAAAATGCCGCCTGCGTACTCGCCGGTGGTGGACTTCGAGAGGCCGATCGGCAGAAAGCCCACGACGGTGATGAGTGCGCCGGTCAGGCGCGGCATGGCGGTGGACTGATAGGAGAAGGCGGCCGCTTTCACGCGGTCCATGCCGGTTTCCATCTTCGCCACCATCATCTCGATGGCGATGATGGCGTCATCCACCAGCAGTCCCAACGCGATAATCAATGAGCCGAGCGAGATGCGTTCGAGGTTCCAGCCCATCGCCAGCATCACCAACGCCACGCCGCCCAGCACCAGCGGCACCGTGGCTGCGACCACGAGGCCGGCGCGCCAGCCCAGGCTGGCCAGACTTACAGCGATCACGATGATCAGCGCCTCGGCCAGTGCTCGCCCGAAGTCCAGGATTGCATCTTTCACCGTCGTTGGCTGGTCAGCCACCAGCTCCAGCTCCACGCCGTGCGGAAGTTCTGACTGGATCTTGGCGACTGCCGTGTCCATCGCCTTGCCAAGGTCCACGATGTTGCCATCGCTGGTCATTGTGATACCGAGCATCAGCACTGGTTGGCCGTTGTGGCGGACCGTGTAGGTCGGCGGATCTTCGAAGCCACGTGTAACGGTCGCGATGTCGCCGAGCTTGATCAGCCGGCCGCCCGCGGAGATGGGGACATTGCGGATAGCCTCTTCGCTGGCGAATTGGCCACTCACGCGCACCATGACGCGGTCGCCACGGGTGTCAATCTGGCCTGCGGGCAACATCGCGTTCTGGCTCTTGAGGCTTTCGGCGATGGCCAGTGGTGTAATGCCCAGTGCTGCCAGGCGCTCGTGCGAGAACTCGACGTAGATACGCTTGGCCTGCTTGCCGATAAGATCGATCTTCTTGACCATCGGCACCTTCAGCATCTGGCGCTTGATGTCTTCGGCCGCGTCCGACAGGTCGGCGTGGCCGACACCGTCGCCCTTGACCGCGTACATCAGGCCATACACGTCGCCGTACTCGTCGTTCAGGATCGGGCCGATCACGCCGTCAGGCATCTCCAGGCTCAGGTCGTTGAGTTTCTTGCGCGCCTGGTACCAAGCCTCGCGCTGGTCAGCCTTGGAGGTTCCGCCGCGCACGGTGAGCGTCATGCCCGCGTAGCCCTGCCGCGCGTAGGTGACCACCTTCTCGAAGTTGTCGATCTGCTCGAATTTCTTCTCCATGCGGTTGAGGACCTGGTCCTGCAACTGCTGGGCAGTGGCGCCCGGCCAGATGACCATGGCGGTCATGGAGGGCACGGAAAAGTTCGGATCCTCGAGCTGGCCGAGCCGGGTGAAGCTGAACGCACCGGCCGCCGCGACAATGAGGAGCATGAACAGGACAATGGCGCGATGGCGCAGCGCCCAGTCGGTGAGGTTGAGATTGTTCATCGGGCGGCCTGCTGCGTGGCGTTCGCATCAACAATCGCCGTGCCGGGAAGCGCGACCTTTAGTCCGGATGCCATCTTCTGCACCCCGGCGGTGACGACCAATACTCCGGCCTGCGGCCCGGAGACGAGCACCTCATCGTTGCGATAGCCCAATACCGCCACAGGCACCAGTTCGACAGTGCCCACCGGATTCTTGCCCTCGGGCGTGACCACCCACAGCGCCGGCTGGCCGCCGGTTTGCGTCAGTGCCGTGGCTGGCACCGCCGCTACCGAGACACTGGTCATCTCGCGCTCGGCCATAACCGTGGCAGTGGCGCCGAGCGGCAGCGCCTGCACCGGCTTGAGCCGGGCGCGATAGGTGCGCGTCTGCGTTGCAGCCTGCGGCGACAGCTCGCGCAGGGTGACATCGAAGGTCTCGTTCGGCGCACTGGCCAGCGAGGCTTTGAAACGCGCCTCCTTGAAGGTGGACAGCTGATCCTCGGGCACATCGATGACGATCTCGGATTCGTCCGGATTCGCAACCGAGATCACTGGCTGACCCTCCGCCACGACCTGTCCCGCTTCGATGCGTACCGCCGTGACCACGCCGCTACGGGAGGCGCGCAGTATGGTGTACTTAAGCCGGTTGCGTGCGAGCTCAAGTTTTCGCGCCTCGGCCTCGGCGGTCGCGCGTGTGGTCTGGGCATTGGTATGCGCACGCTCATCGTCGGCCGCGCTGACTGAACCATCAGCCTTCAGGGCCGTCAGGCGTTGGCGATCCGATTCCGCCTGACGCGTCTGCTCCACGGCAGCAGCCCACTGCTGTTGCGACGCTTCCTCCGCGAGACGGTAGTCGCTGTCGTCCAGCACAGCCAGTATGTCGCCTTCGTGCACCGTCTGACCTACATCAACTTTGCGCTGGGCAACCTTGCCGCCCACCCGAAAGGACTGCTCGACTTCGTGCCGCGACTGCACGGTGCCCACGTAGCGACTGACGTCGCGGGCATTGTCGTAGTTGATTTCAACGGTACGTACCGCTCTGGGGGCCGGCACGGACGGCTGGTCCGGGCTGCACGCGCAAAGCATCACGGCGACGGCCAAGGCGCCGGCCGCAGTAAGGGAATTCTTCAAGACGGTTCCTCTTTGGAAAACGACAAATACTTAGGAAAGTGGTGGCCGGTCGGTTTTAGCGGACGCGGTTGAGTTGGCGGGTTGTTCGAACACCTGCCAGCCCCCGCCCAGTGCTTTGTAAAGCTGCACGCTGTCGAGCAGCAGTCGGGTGTTGCTTTCGTTGGCACTCAGGCGTGCAGTCAGACGCGCGCGCTGCGAATCCAGTAGAGGCAACAGGTCGATCTGCCCGCGGTTATAGAGCGATTGAGCGCGATTCTGTGCCGTCTCCGCAGACGCGGCGGCCAATTGCAGCGACCCGGAACGGCGGCGTTCCTGCGCAAGCGTGACGAGGGCGTTTTCCACATCCTCGAGCGCCCGCACGATGCCGTCTTCGGCGCGCAGCAGCGCCTCTTGTTGAGCACTTTCAGCCGCTTCGTTGATCGCTTGCGTGCGCCCAGCATTGAAGAGCGGCATCGCCAGCAGGCCCGCGACGTTAGTGAAGCGCGCAACGCCAAGATCGGCACCGTTCAGGCTCAGGCCCTGGCGGCCAAAGGACGCGCCGAGGAAGAGTTGCGGGAACCACTCAGCTTTCGCTTGCTGGCGACGTGCATTGGCGGCGTCGAGCTGTGCCATCAGCACCAGTACGTCAGGTCGGCGTTGCAGCAACTCGGCGGGCTGCCCGGGCTTGGCCTGGGGTACGTCGGCCAAGTCTGCGCTCGGAGGCTGGATGTTTGTGGTGTTGAAAGACTGGTCGGCGATCAGCACCGCGATACGGTGGCGTGCCACCGCCACTTGGGTTTCCAGCGGCGGAATCTGCGCCCGCGCCGACAAGGCGTCGGTTTGTGCGCGTTCGACGTCGAATGCGGATGCCAGCCCCACCTGTTGACGCGCGGTAACCAAGCGCAGCGTTTCATCGTGCATCGCCGAGATTGCGCGTAGCGTCGCGACCTGGCGTTGTGCACCGACCAGTGTGAAATAGTTGCTGACGACATCGCTCATCACCAGCAGGCGTACTCCTCGCATGCTGTGTTCCGCGGCTAGCGCATCGGCGTCTGCCGCCGCCGCGCCGGCTCGCAGACGGCCGCTCAGATCGAGTTCCCACGAGACGTCCAGACCCACACTGGCGGTCTTGATATCCGGATAGCCCTGTTTTACGGCCGAGTTGAAGCCGCTGCTGCGGTCGCTGCCGGAGACGGATGCGCCGACGCTCGGGAGCAGCCAGGACTGGCTGACCGTTTCTCCGGCTCGCGCTGCACGCAAGCGTTCGGCGGCAATCTTGACGTCGCGGTTCTCACGCGCGGCTCGGCGCACCAGATCCGTCAGCAACGGGTCGTGGTAGACCTCCCACCAAGCTGCCTCGGGCTCCATCTCGGAGGCCGTACTCGCGGCAAAGTGGCTCGGTACGTCGAGCGATGGCTTGACGACCGGCGCGGAGCAACCGGAAAGGGCGAGGGCGATCGAAGTGACAAGGGCTGCCGCCATGGCGAACCCAGTTGAGCACTTGGTCCGTTGCAAGGTTATCCCACCGGTATGGCGGGGCAGCGGAAGGGGGGTGGAAAGTCGCGGCATTAGAAATGGACTCGTGTAGTTCGAGGTGGCGTCAGCGTAGGGGGACCGTGTACGCAAAGTCGTCAGCGAACCGTCACCGTTCGGTCGCCATGCGCTCTGTATGTCGTTGCCGGAAAGGATCATTTGCTGTCGCTTTCTATTGCCTGCTCACCGGTTGCTGACGTCAGATCCGCGCCAATTGACTCGAGCAACTCTGTGGCGGACGAGAACTCGCGCTGACGCCCGGTCACCAGGTTTTCGAGCCGGCCCTTCAGGGCGTCCGGCTCGGCATCACTGCGCAACTTGACGACGTATGAACGGCGGCTCGGGTATTTGGATTCAGGGTTAAGGCTCATCGCAGACCTGGGGATCGAGAAAGTTCGATGCCAGCGTAAGCCGCCCCCCGGGAGAAGTCGTAAGCGAAAGGTCAGGGTTTAGTCGGGACAGCACCCACAAAACTGAGACGGTGACCAGCGGAACGCTGGTGGTCACGTGGTTTTAGCCACGCTGAGTGGGCGCGATATCAGTTCACCAGGCGATGAAGGATACGCCGTCGCTTCAAGTCGACTTAGCAGCCAGAAGCAGTGAGTGCGCACGTTTCACCAGTTCGGTTCCGTCAGTTTCGGGCAATTGGTCAATCAGCTTCACCAATGCCAGGTGATCTTCGGTTGTAACGTCGTGATGCTCACTCAGCTCGACCATTGCGAGCAGCTCCAGCCACGATGCTTCCTGGGCGCGTGCCTCCTCAATCGCACGCCGCACCGCCACGCTGCTGGCATCCGATCGACCCTGAGCTCGCGCGATCGCGGCCTCCAGCAGCAACAACTGCGGCAGGTATACGCGTTCGCCCAGTTCCTCTCCCACCCGGAAGGCTTCCTGCAATTCAACGTGCGCTGCGTTGTAATCGCCTGCCAGTAGCAGCGCCTCGGCGGCGTAGCCGAGTACTTCGCTGGCACCGGAGCGCATACCGAGTCCGGTGTGTTCCTCGTAGGCCTCACGGATGTGCCGGTAGCCGTCGTGGGGGGCACCGTTGCGCGCGTCGGCCCAGCCGCGCCACCAGCGGCAAGCCGTGCGTCCGAGCGCGAGCGAATATTCATCGACGAGCTTCTGCATGTCGTCAGCCAGCGCTGCCACCCGCACAGGGTTTCCCAGTCGTACCTCGATCAACACCTCCTGCCAGGTAGCGACCAGCCATGTCATAGGTTGTTCAAGCGTATGCGCGCGGGTTCTTGCTTGCTGCAAATGGGTTCGCCCTTGCTCAATCAGGCCCGACCGCACCAGCTCGATGGCCAGCATACCGTGCAGCATGACCTGGGGATCTGCCGCAAAGATCTCGTTTGTCCCTATGCCCAGCGGCTCGGCGATCGTGAGGGCGCGCTCTAACCAGCTGCGTGTCATTTTCGTGCGGCCCTGGAGGTGATGCACCTCGCCTTGAACGATGCACGCTGCCAGCATGAGCTCTTGATCGTTTGCGTTTAGGGAGAGAATTTCAGCACGCTCTGCCACTTCCAAAGCCTGCGAATAGTCGCCGCGCAGACCGAGCAGATAGCCGAATCCGTGCAGAAGGCGACCGCGCATAGGGTGCTCGGGTACATACGCGAGCAGCGTGTACGCCCGTTCGAAAGCGCCCTTGGCTTCGCTGCCGACACCAAACATGTGGAAGGCCGAAACCCCCTGCAACGTGGCCAAGGTAATTTCGAGCGTATCGCGCTCCGTCCCTTCGGGTGCCTGCATAAGAAGGAGTAGGGCGCGCTCAGTGAGGCCGATGCACAAGTCCGGGCTGAAGTGTTGTAGCGCGGCTTCTGCGGCCTCGGCGTAGTAGCGCAGCGCGATCATCGGCAGCCGGGCACGGTCGAAGTGCATCGCCAGTTCCGAGGCCGCAACCGACACACCGGCCGAGCGCTCGCGTTCGAGGGCAGTGCCAACCTGGCCATGGAGATCGATGCGCAACGAACGCGGCGTGCGGTCATACAGCACCTGGCGAAAAAGGGCGTGTCGGAACGAGTAAGGAGGCTCTACCGCCTCGTCAACATCGGGAGCCCGCGATTGTGTGAGCCATACCTGCTCACGCATCAGTTCCTCACAGGCACCGATCACTGAAGAGAGATTGCGCTCCAGGGCTAGCGAAACCGTCTCAACCCGGAAGTCGGCCCCGCACACCGCAGCCGCCGAAAGGAGAGTACGTTGTTCCGGACCAAGCTTGGCGATGTAGTGATCAATGATGGCGGCCAGGTTGTCGGGAACCGCCAGATCCGCCAGTCGAGCTTCGATGGTGGTTTCGTCTTCTTTTGCATCCATCACTTCACTGATGATTGAGGAAACGAACAACGGCACGCCGTCGGTCCGTTCGTGCAGGGCGCGCACGAAGGCTTCATCGCGTGCCAGTGAGGCTGAACGCAGCGCCACATAGTCGGCGACCTCGGTTTCGGAAAACGGGTCGAGCACCACTTCCTCGCACAAGCGTTGCAGACGTAGTTCGTGACGCAATGAACTGAGCGGATGGTCGAGCGCCACCACTTCGGCAAGGCGGAAACTTGACAGCCACATGAGCCGTGCGGGGCCACGGCGTCGCGCCATGTAGTTAATCAGCTGAACCGTCGCCCGGTCGCTCCAGTGCAGGTCTTCGGTCACCAGCAACAGCGGGCGCAGCTCTGTGTAGCGGTCCAACAGTTCACCGAATTCCCTCAGCATGCGTTCCGGGCCGACGCCGGCCAGTTCGCGCCGCAATGCGTCTCGCTCCTCCGTGCTACTCAGCCAGGGCAATTGCAGCAGCCAGGTTGGTGCCACTTCGCGCAACAACGCCGGCAGGGTCGGGTCGCTGCGGCACAGTTCGGCCAACGCCTCCAGCACCGGCAGGTACGGTTCGCTGGTGCCGAAGTGTTCCATGCAATGGCCGCGTGCGCAGGCGATGCCGCCAAGGCCGGCGAGGAAATGTTCGATCAACGTGGTCTTGCCGATCCCCGGTTCTCCAGCAAGCCAGACCACGGCCCGCTGGCCCCCACTAGCCCGCTCCCACGCCCGTTGCAGCCTGGAGACCTCGTCAATGCGACCGATGAATGACGGAAACGGATGTGTGTCGGTCGCCGTAACCGCCGTGGATGTAGGCGGCATCGAAGCAGCAGGGGGCGACACGGCAATGAAGCGATAGCCGCGCCGCGACACAGTCTCAATAAAACGAGGATGCTTGGGGTCATCGCTCAACACCTTGCGCAGATCGCTGATGGCCGTCTTCAGGACCGAATCGCTGACAAATCGATGCCCCCACACGGCATCCAGCAAGGCGTCTTTGGATACCAGCGACCCCGGCTGGCGTGCGAGCACGCATAACAACAGGAAAGGGGTCGGTGCCACCGCCACCGCTTGCCCATCACGCAACAAGCAAGCGTTGGCTTCGTCGAGTTCGAACTCGCCGAAGTCAAGCAGGACGGGTGTCGGATGGGGCTGCGGACGCGCCACGGTTGATTCCTAAAGACTTAAAACATGGTGGTGCGCTGAAGATTCGCACGTGATCCAGTGTTGAAAAAAACAATATTCCTGCCGTTCTGGTCCTGTCGACACGTCTTCTTGCACCGACTGTTCTCCAACTTCGGCTGGGGCCCTGGCAGCCACGCACTTCAGTCCTGGGCCATTGCACCCATGACAACGCTGATCGGCTCTGAAGCCAAGCGACGTCGGTCGGAAACTGACACGCGCGCAACTTCACGCCACCAGCCTTCTTCGCCTGACCGCGGCCACTTACGCCTGTATCTCAGCTCGTCCGGTCGGTCATATCACGGCTTTTCCATGATCTCAAAAATTAATGACAAAAACATCAATATTGAAATATCTCTCAATATTGCATACCTTGAACCCTGCCTGACGATGAGACCTGCGCGCCTCACGACTTCAATCACAACAAGGGCTCGAAATGAACAACAACAAAAAAGATTCCGAATTGCCTCCCTCCGCCGTCGACGTGCTGGTCGTCGGTAACGGTCCGGTAGGTGCAACGATCGCGGCGCTGCTCGGCCGCTATGGGGTTACGACCTTGGTGCTGGATAAGCTCCATGAAATCGTACTGATGCCTCGTGCCATCGCTCTGGACAACGAGGCCCTGCGCATCCTGCAACTCGCCGGATTGTCGGAGGACGCTTTTGAGAAGATCGTTATCCCTGAAGTGAAGATGCACTCTCCGGTCCTCGGTCAATTCGGTCGGGCCAATACTGAAGGGTGTATCGATGGCCATCCCAAGCTTGTGACGTTCTATCAACCCGACCTCGAACGAGCGATGCGTGGCCAGGTTTCCCGGCTGAAATCAGTGACCAGCCTGGGTGGTTTCGAGCTGGAGAGTCTGGTCGAAGAAGCGAAGTGCGTGGTCGCCACCGTACGGGATCAAAATGGGCAATCGCATTCTGTTCGCGCCCAGTACCTGATCGGTGCGGACGGCGCCAGCTCCAAGGTCAGGGCGCTGATCGGCCAGGAGTTCGAAGGACAAACCTATGCAGAGGATTGGCTGATTGTCGATGCCAAGAACCGGCATCAGTCAGCCATTGATCACATTGAGTTTCTCTGTGATCCGCGGCGGCCCACGCCGCACATGCCCGCCCCCGGTGGAAGGGAGCGCTGGGAATTCATGCTGCAACCCGGAGAATCCCGGGAAGAGCTGGAAAGCCCGGAAAGCATCGCGCGGCTCATTGCGCCATGGGTCGATCCGCAGGAACTGGAAATCGAGCGCAAGGCGGTGTATCGATTCCACGCGCGTTGCTGCAACAAATTCAGCAAGGGACGTACTTTCCTTGTCGGCGACGCCGCACATATCACCCCGCCCTTTGTGGGGCAAGGTCTCGTAGCGGGCCTTCGTGATGGTGCCAACCTTGCCTGGAAGCTGGCTTGGGTTCTTCGTGGCCACGCCGCGCCGGCGATACTCGATACCTATGATGTAGAGCGCCGCCCGCATGCTCAGGCGATGATCGATCTGGCAAAACTCATGGGCCGTCTGGTAATGCCCAAGAACAAGATCGCGGCTTTCTTCATCCACGGCCTGATGCGTATGCTGGCATTGACTCCCGCTACCAGGAGGTACTTCGAGCAGTTGGACATCAAGCCGAAGAACACCTTCAAGCACGGCCTGTTCGTGCAGCATCGTCGGGGTGACAAGTTGGTACGTGGCAGCCTGTTTCCCCAAGCTTGGGTTCGCACCCTGCAAAAGCAGATCAAGCTGAGCGACGATACACTGGGAGACAACCTGACCCTGGTTGGATTCGGTGTTGACCCGTTGTCACTGCTCACCACTGATCAGATCGTTTCCTGGGAAAAGATGGGGGGCCACTTCTTAGAGGTTAGACCCCGCGGCCAACGTTCCGGCGGCAGTTGTGACTTCATCGAAGACATGAACCATGACATCCTGCCGCTGGCTGCGAAAGGAACACTCGTCGCCGTTCGTCCGGACCGTATCATCATGCATCACGCCCCAGGCACAGAGGCAAGCAGGCTCCTTCAAGACTGCAGGGGTCTGCTGATGAGTGATGGCGCCACTTCTGACAGCGTTTCCATTACCATCAACGAGCCGATTAGATTACGAGCTTAATCATGCATTCCCCCACACCTCCTTTAGAAGCTACTGCGCCAGAACCTCTCACCAGGGGGCACAAGAAGCGTGAGCGCACCCGTCGCGGCCTGGTGGACGCGGCATTGCGTCTTATCGCGCGTAAGGAGGTGGGGGAGATCGCACTGCTTGAAGTAGCTGCGGAGGCAGCGGTATCCAACGGCACCATCTACAACTATTTTCGGACTCGCGACGAAGTACTCGAGGCGGTTGGCATTGCCATGGCCGCTGAGTTCTCTGACGCCATTTCCGTTTTGAACTCGGACGTTCAGTGCGGTGCGCAGCGGCTTTCGATCGGCGTACGTATGTTTGTATGTCGAGCCGCCGCCGACCACCAATGGGCGAATGCGCTGCTGCGCATCATCCATTTCGACCAGGCAATGCGCTCGCGTTTGGCTGCCCATGTACTTGGCGATCTGCGTGAGGGGCTGCGTGCGGGCACTTTTGCTTACGAGGATGAAGGGGTCGCCATGGACATAGTTCTGTCGTGCACAACCGGAGCAATGCGCTCAGTTGTCGAGGGCCGTGCGGTGGCGGAGCACGATCTGCGGGTCGCGGAAATGATTCTCCAGGCTCTGGGCGTTACGCCTGCCAGAGCCAGGAAAATCGCCGGAAAACCGCTACCCGCCTGATTTGGTGTCACCCTCGATCTGCCAGGCTTGATCAATCCATTTCCGATAACTCTTCGCCTGGCGACGAGACTTCAGCTGATTACCTATCAGTGCCATAAGTGGCGACGTCCCAGGTTGTGTCCGTTTCCCTTGGCTCAACAAGCCAAGCTGCTTCTTGATCACCGACGCCACTGCGAGCGATGCCAGCGCCTTGTTCTTCCAGTGAACGACAATGGGCTCCACTTTGATGTCCCGACCGGCCATCCACTGTTTCGGCAGGGCTGGCTCGATTGCCAGCGCAGTGGCAAGTCCGACCATCGACACTGAGCCGCTCACCACTCGCTCCGCGACCTCCTTTCTGCGCACGCCGCCAGTGACCATCAGCGGCATGCGTGCTATTTCTCCTATTCTTTGCGCGATCTCGAGAAAATACGCTTCTCGAGCCAAGCGGCTGCCATCGCGGGTTTGCCCCTGCATCGCCGGGCTTTCGTAGCTGCCACCAGACAACTCGACCAAGTCGACCGCTTTGGTATTGAGCATTTCCACTACACGAGCCGCATCCTCGGCATCGAAACCACCCCGCTGGAAATCAGCGGAATTGAGTTTCACCGCGACGCAAAAGCTCGGTGCCACTCGCTGACGTATTGCGTCGATGGTTTGCAGCAGAATTTGCGCACGATTTTCCAGGCTACCGCCCCAGCGGTCGTTACGCTGGTTGGTCAAGGGCGACAGGAATTGACTGAATAGATAGCCATGCGCTGCATGAATCTCCACGCCAGTGAATCCGGCGCGCTCTGCCAACACCGCCGCTTGGGTATAGCGCTCAATCAGCTCTTCGATCTCCTGCTCATTCAAGGCCCTGGGCGGCACAAAAGCTTTTGACAGTCCGGGTATATCGACCGCAACTGCGGAGGGGCCCCTTGCCGGTTGCCCCATTGAAGCCAATAGCTGCCGTCCGGGATGATTGATTTGCATCCAGGCCTGGGCTCCACGACTGCGACAGGCATCGGCCCATCGCCGGAAATTCACCAGGTTCCGATCGTCCTCAAGCACCACGCCAGCCGGTCCGGTCAAGGCGTGGCGATCAACCATGACGTTGCCCGTAATGATCAGACCGGCTCCACCCTCAGCCCAACGCCGATAAAGATTAACCAACGCTTCCCCTGGAGCGTGATCCTCATTGGCAAGATTCTCCTCCATGGCAGCCTTGGCGATTCGGTTTGGAATCACCGTGCCGTTAGGCAATCGAAGCGGTTTGAAGAGCTTTGAGCCGGTCATGTTCTGTCCTTCAGCTAATGAAAAGTCGGCCAACCATCGCAGGGCTTGATGTGCCGAGAAGGCAAGCCTGAAACACAACACAATTGAACATGCGTGTTCAATTGTGTCAATGGCGTAGGACTTTAATTGACTCGGCTGTGGCCGATTTTCAGACAGAAAAACCTACACGTTTAAAAATATGGTTGACGGAAAATGAACACGAGTGTTCAATCTGTCCATAAGGTAATCCTGGAGAGAGAACCGTGGAATCCCTAAATCCAACACAGCGCCGCATTCATCAAGCCGCCTTTCGCCTGTTTGCTGAACGAGGCACCTCACAAGTGAACATTCTCGACCTCGCACAAGAGGCAGGAGTGGCGCGCGGAACGGTCTATAGCAACATCGACAGCATGGAAAGCCTGTTCGAGGCGGTCGCCAGCCATCTTGCGAGGGAGATGCATGAGCGCGTCAACAAGAGCTTCGATTCACTGTCTGATCCCGCTCAGCGCCTTGCCAATGGCATTCGATTCTTCATTCGTCGAGCTCATGAGGACTCCCAGTGGGGAGCATTCATCCACAAATTCGCCATGAGCAATGCTTCGTTGCGCGAAATGTTCAGCAGCCAAGCGACTACGGATCTTCTGAGCGGACTTTCCACTGGGCGGTACACGTTTGCGCAGGAGCAATTGCTCTCAGTACTGACGCTGATATCGAGCAGCGTGCTTGGCTCAATTTTCCTCGTACTAGAAGGTCATAGAACGTGGCGCGAATCGGGCGCTGACACCGCCGAGCTGGTGCTGCGGGCGTTGGGTGTGCCGCCAGAGGAGGCTCGTGCCCTGGCGACCAAAGAGTTGCCGGCACTCCCGTCTCTCGACTGAGCGTCTAACTGACTCAACTAGACAACACCCCTGGTTTTTCAGGGGTTCGGGACAGCTTTGCCCTAAAAAACCGGAAAACAAGAACAATGAACAACAAAAACGAAGTGTACCGGTTGGCGACACAACAACCTGCCCGGCATCCACAGCCGACGGTGAAGGCCCAGGATCTGACTCACCTGATCTTTCAAAGACCGGACTTGAATGAGGCGGCGCGTTTCCTGACCGACTTCGGCCTGACGGTAAGTCGGCAGGACGCCGATACGCTCTATCTACGCGCCACCGACGCCACTTCATACTGTTACCGCGTCCAACGTGCCGAACATGCACGTTTTATCGGGTTCGGACTTGCAGTGCAGTCTTTAGAGGACCTGGAAAAACTCACTCGAATCCCAGGGGCGTCATCGGTAGAGAAGTCGGAACATCCTGGCAAAGGGTATTACGTCAGACTGACCGATCCTTCCGGTTTCATTGTGGAAGCCATTTGCGACAAGACTCCAAGTGAAACTCTTGAACATAGAGCTCCTCTTCCTTGGAATCTGGCGCAGGAGCAACCGCGAATCAACGCCACGCAGCGCCCACCGATTGCTCCGCCGGAAGTGCTCAGGCTTGGCCACATCGTAATTGAAGTGGCCGACTACCAAGCGACCTGTGCCTGGTATACCCAGCATTTCGGGTTTATTCCCAGCGATGTGCAAGTACTCCCCGACGGCACACCTATTGTCGCTTTCATGCGTCTTGATCTCGGTGAAATTCCCGCGGCGCACCATACGCTCGCGATAGCGCAAGGGTTCATGGCGACCTATAGCCATAGCGCCTATGAGGTCGTCGATGCAGAC
Organism: Pseudomonas sp. P4_C8; assembly: GCF_056401975.1. Taxonomy (NCBI): domain Bacteria; kingdom Pseudomonadati; phylum Pseudomonadota; class Gammaproteobacteria; order Pseudomonadales; family Pseudomonadaceae; genus Pseudomonas; species Pseudomonas sp. P4_C8. Next base: position 23,047 of record NZ_JBFUIH010000042.1, read on the forward strand.
GCGGTGGGAATGGGGCAGCGCGTCCTGCGCGAGCGCGGTTGGGAGCACTCATGGGGCATCGGCCGACACATTCTGGGCAGTCAGATCTTCGATTACTGGCAAGACCCATGGGGCGATAAGCACGAGCATTACTGCGACGGGGATATTTTCACGGCCACTCGGCCTACGGGCATTCATCCGGTGAGCCCCGAGGCAATGGCCCAGTGGGGGCAGCGCATGCCCAAGAGTTTTACAAAACCCAAGATGAGCTTAACCAATCTGCTTCTGTTGATCCGCAACCTGCGACGCAGCCCGGACCTGACAATTCGAAAGTTGGTAACACTCATGCGGATGTTTGGATAGAGCTGCCGCCATGTCGGGCAACGGTCAGCCCCCTACGGAACAACACCACAGTTCTCGCGCCGCTGAGTGCGGGACAAACGCCGCTCCAGGAGTACCTTCAATGTCTGCTGTACACGTAGTCCGCTTTGAATTTCAGAACGGTATCCACTGGGGCGTGCTTCGCCAGGGCCGTATCACGGTCATCCCCGGTGTTTTTGAAACCACCGGTGACTTCATTCGCCAGAACAGTATCGACGACCTCGCTCAACTGAAAGGCGCGGAGTTGGAGGAGGGCGAAGTGAAATTGCTGTCGCCGGTGACCCGGAACCAGCAGTTCGTCTGCCAGGGCGCCAATTACCGTCAGCACATGATCGAATCGGGCATGGACCCGGACGCGAAGAAATTCAACATGATCTTCACCAAGGCGACGAGTTGCCTGGTGGCGGCTGACAGCGACCTGATCAAGCCGCGCACCGTGCGCTTCCTCGACTACGAGATTGAACTGGGGCTTGTGATGAAACGCGCGATCACCGGTTCCGTGTCTGTCACTGACGCCAATCTGCATGAGTTCATCGCCGGCGTCGTCATTGTCAATGACTACTCGGCCCGCGACATTCAGATTCCCCAGATGCAGTTCTACAAGGGCAAGAGCTTCCGCACTTTCGGCCCGGTCGGTCCCTACCTCTGTCTTCTGGATGCCAAGGACATGCATTACCTCAAAGCACTGCAGCTGCGCCTGACAGTCAACGACCAGGTGCGACAGAGCGACAGCACGGCCAACCTGGTTTACGGCCCCGCTGAAACCCTTACCGAGCTCTCCTCCTTGCAAGACCTCGCCGCTGGAGACCTGATCGCCACCGGTACTCCGGCTGGCTGTGCGCTAACGATTCCTTCGCCTGCCAAACAGCGCATTGCGGCTCTGATGCCAGAAGCCACCAAGTGGAAACTTTTTCTCAAGGCGCAGGAGAGCCGGCCGCAGTATCTCAAGGCGGGTGACGTGGTTGAGGCGCGTATTCGCAGCGCCGATGGTGTGATCGACCTCGGTGTGCAACGCAACCGAGTCGTGGGGGAAGCCTGATGGTGGTGCAGACCCTGAGCGACATTGAAAATCTTGAACGAGTCCCCTTGTCGGAGCGTGGCCTGGCGTCCAGCACCTATGAAGCTCTTCGACAGGCGGCTGAGTGCACCCCCCAGGCTCCGGCGCTAAGCTTCTTCGCCGATGCTGCCGATTTCAGACGCACCTATGAGTGGAATTATTCTCAGCTCTTCGCGGATATCACGCGCGCTGCAAATGCCTTCCATGACCTGGGCATAAAACCGGGCGAGGTGCTTGCCTTCATCCTGCCCAACTTGCCGGAAACCCACTTCACTATATGGGGCGGGGAGGCGGCGGGCATCGTCATGGCGATCAACCCTCTGCTCGAAGCCAAGCAGATGGCCGGCTTGCTGAATGCCGCGAAGGTATCCGTGGTGGTGACGCTTGCGCCGACTGCGAGCAGTGATCTGTGGCCCAAACTGGCTTCGCAGCTGGATCAGTTACCCACGGTCAGGTCTGTCGTTTGGGTCAGCATGGAGTCCTATGTCGCCGAACCTGTGCGTGGGGCTCTGAAAGCCGTGGCACTGAAGGAGCGAGACTTACACCGCGGCATCCCGATCCATGATTGGCGGTCGCTGATGAATGCTCAGCCGCACACATACCTGATGAGCGGTCGGCAAATCCGCCAGGATGAATGCTCCTCCTATATCTGTACTGGCGGCACCACCGGGCTCCCCAAGATCGCCGCGCGTACCCATGGCTCTGAAGTATTCAATGCATGGTCTGTGGCCGCTCACTTGCAGCCACGCAGTGGCGGCCAGGTTATCTTTTGTGGCCTGCCGCTATTTCATGTCAATGGACAACTGGTTACTGGACTGATGCCTTGGACTCAAGGCGACCATGTGATCCTCGGGACGCCTCTTGGGTATCGTGGCGAGGGGGTGATTCCACGATTCTGGGAGATGGTCGAGCACTTCGGTATCAACCTCTTTTCCGGCGTGCCAACTGTCTACGCTGCGCTTTTGCAAAATGAATGGCAGGGTCGCGACCTATCCAGTCTTCGCTTTGCAATGTGTGGCGCCGCGCCCATGCCGGCCGAGCTTTTCCGAGAGTTCGAGCGCCGGACCGGGGTAAAGATCCTGGAAGGTTATGGTCTTACCGAGGGCGCTTGCGTCTCCTCAATCAATCCGCCCCATGGTGAGCGCCGCATTGGCTCCATCGGGATACGGATCCCCTACCAGAAAATGCGTGCGGTCATGCTCAATGATTCTGGAGAGTACCTGCGCGACGCCAACGTGGATGAGATCGGTCTCATCACGATCAGTGGTCCGAATCTCTTCGATGGCTATCTGGAGGCGCGTCATAACCAGGGCCTTTGGATCGATATCGACGGCCAGCGCTGGTTGAATACGGGCGATCTGGGTCGCCAGGATGCGCAGGGTTACTTCTGGCTGACCGGGCGCAAGAAGGAGTTGATCATTCGCGGCGGCCACAACATCGATCCCAAGCAAATCGAGGAGGCTCTGCAGACGCATCCCGCTGTCGCCTTGGCCGCTGCAATCGGCAGCCCCGATGCCTACTCGGGCGAGGTGCCGGTCGCCTACGTTCAACTGCGCCCCGGGCATGCCTGCAACGCCGAAGAACTTGTGGCATTCGCTCATCTCAACATCAGCGAGCGGGCAGCGGTTCCCAAGCGCATTGAAATTCTTGAAGCGTTGCCACTGACTGCCGTTGGCAAGATATTCAAGCCCACTTTGCAGCAGCGGGAGATTTATAGAGTCGTCCAGCAGGAAGTGGAACGTATGTGTCTGCAGGAAGTTGAGGTAGAGGTGTTACAGGATGCACGACGCGGGCTAGTCGCATGCATCCGGGCGGGAGGCAATCAGGAGGCCCTGGCCCTTCTACTAGGACGGTATAGCTTCCAGGTTGAGTGGATAACTGAGAGCGAGTCCGCCTCTATAAGTTAAGCAAGCATGCCCTGGTACTCATTAGCCAGGGCCATTTTTACAACTTCGATCAACTCCAACCGGCACTCAGACGTGCATGGGAAGGCGAAGCCTTGCCCGTGCGCAACCAACAAAAAGAATAAGGGGTGGACAATGAAAGTGAATAACCGTGCGATCCCGTGTTTCTCTGTTCAGCAAGCATTTGCTTTCTGGATCAAGTTAACCGGCGCCGTAGCCATACTCAGCGCTTCAACAACTGCGGGCGCCAATGGCATTGCCCTGAACGAACAAAGTGCAAGCAGTGCGGGAACTGCTTATGCGGGAAGGTCGTCTTCCGCGCTGGATGCCAGCACTATCTTTGGAAATCCTGCAGGCTTGACCAAGTTGAAGCGTAGTGAGATTTCCGGCGGCGCCGCGGTCGTCTCGGTGAGCGACGATATTAGCAATGCGCAAAGCAGTGCCCCAGGAACGAATAAGGGCGACTCGGTCCCTTTGGGGGTTGTGCCCTTCGCCTATATGTCGACGCCGCTTGACGATCGTTTTTCGATTGGTTTGGGCCTTTATGCTCCGAGTGGTCTGATCAATGATTACGAGAGCAGTTTTCAGGGCCGTTACCATGGTTCCTATAGCACGACCAAGGAAATAACCCTGCAGCCCACCATTGCCTATCGGATCAATGATTACGTGTCCATTGGTGGCGGACCGACCATAAACCGTTTCAATGCAAAGCTTCAGAATTACCTGGCCACCGGCGCCCTGAACAACGGCCAGGACACACTGGTTACCATCAAAGGCGATGACACGGCACTTGGCTACAACGTCGGCGTCTTGTTTGATTTGAGTGATGCGACCCGTTGGGGGATTAACTATCACTCGAAGGTGAGCTATGAACTCAAAGGGCATACTGAGGTTACCGGCTCCCCGAGCGTTGTACCGCTGGACGGAAATTATGACAACAAGATAGACATCACTATGCCCGAATCCGTGGACACGTCTATCACCCATCATTTCAATAGTCGCTGGACGGGATACGTGGGGACCACCTGGAAACGTTGGAGCCGGATCAAGAAGGTCGAGGCAGTCAACAGCGGTCTTTCCCCCTTGGGTCAGGCGGCTGGTCTGGGAAGTGTGACCGAAGAAATGAACTGGCACGACACTTGGGCCACCGCGGTTGGTGCATCTTATCAATTGAACCAACAATGGCTGCTGCGTGCAGGCTACGCCTATGATCCGTCGCCGATTAGAAATGCCGATCGCAGCGTGCGCGTTCCGGTCGGGAATCGCCAAGCCGTGACTTTGGGCGGTGCTTATTCGCCGAATGCCGATCTGACGATAGACTTTGCTTATGGCTATCTCTGGGATTCCAAAGTCTCAGTAAAGCAGTCGAACAACTCCGGCCTTCAACCTGAATACAGTGCCAACTACGAAAACAGTGCGAATGGAATTTCAGTGCAGGCAACTTATCGGTATTAATCGTACGAGCGGTTTTTCAGCCAGTGCTATCGATAGCACTGTGGGGACATGGGTATGCATTGATTTTTATACCATCTACACTCTTCTACAGCCTTGAAATAAATTATTAGTAATAAAGGAGAAAAATGGAACTGTCTGATGCGATTTCATATTTTCGATACTCTTTAGAACAGGCGCACAAATTCTGGGGTTATTATCAAGCAATCACTGCAGCGGCAGTAGCTTTCGCTTGGGCATCAACCAAACCTCCAACCGAATTACTGATCGGACTTGCTACAGTGTATTTATTATTTTCATTGCTGAACTGTCGGCTGATCCTAGCGTCCCAAGTGGCCGCGCTCGAAATTTGGCGTTTACTACAAGATTACAAAGAAAGTCCAACAGAAACGAAGCCAAGCCAATTTCTGTCACTTTTGAAATTAAACAAACCCGATAATCCGATACTTGTTGCTGGCATGCAGATCACGCTCAGCGTATTCGCAACAATGGCTATATTGTTCAGGGTTGTATTTATTGGTTGCACTCAATAAGGAGTCCACATCGTTTATTCATGGTGGTTTCCTGGAGGCTTTTCCGGCCTTCACCGCCTGTAGGAAGCGCATGTCAGCTCGTTCAACAGCTGTTGAAGGCGCGTGTTTAAACACCTTCAAGGTTACGTCCTGAAAGCTACAAGACCTTGCGTCTTTACCTACGGCTACGCCAGAATCCGCCGGCTTGTGCGCCTTGGTGCTGCTCGGTAACTTGATTCCCGTCACTGCCCATCAGTGATCGGGTTTAGTCGCCCGTTGATGTCAAGACGCACAATGTCTCTGTCAGTCGGGTATCCCATGCCTGCACTCGATGGCGGTTGTGCGCAGGGCGCTTCGGCGCGCCGATTTCTTGGCTCATCGGTCGACTAACCTGTGCACAGCTGCCTCCATTTCGTTTAGTCGCGAGCGGGTTGCAGCCTCACTCATATGAGGTCTGAGCCAATGTTCAAAGTAACACCCAACCCACCAGACACCGATCCAGTGTCCCCGTACGAACCCGATTCAAAAAAACTCAACGAAGCCGCCGAACGCGCCCTCAACTTCCACTTCCCGTCGAATGCCGACATCAAAGCCACCAAGCGAACGCGTAGTACTCTGTTTTCCGTGGACCCAGAAGCCACTGCCGAAACCCTGGCCGTATTTTTGGTCGAGACGCTGGCGTCGGTCGATGTGATGGTCCATCAGTTGGTGGATCATCTGGAGGGGGAGTCGCGTTATGCGTTGTTGGGCATTTCCAACAGCATCATGGTGGCGGAGATTACGGCGAACGGGGTGCTGGATAAAGTTGAGCCATCCGTGTAGCCGCTGTTCTGTGGTGAGGGGGCAAGCTCTCTCATGAGTTACGCAATTTCTGTAGCAGCTGGCGAAGCCTGCGTCCGGCTGCAAAGCAGTCGTGAAATCAGACGATGCGGTGTTTCAGGAAGACCGCAAACTCAGGTTTTACGACTGCTACGCAGCCGAACGCAGGCTTCGCCAGCTGCTACGGGTTGCGTGCAGCTTCAGCTATCCGCTTCAAGCGCGTTTATCCAACGCCGCCTCAGCCGCCGCAATTTGCGCCTGGCGCTGGACAATCATGTCGCCCACCGGCGGCCCCTGGAAGCGTCGGGCTTCAAAACCGAACCAGACAATCGCCGTCAGCACCAGGAAACCAATGGTGATGTACAACGCCCAGTCGTTCGGTGGCTGAATGCCGATGATGAAGATGATCACCATCGAAAGCACCGAGAGCAGGGCGAACACGGTGTACCAGAAGCGTCCCATGTTCCACGGTCCCATGGTCGGCCACTTCGAGGTCCCGTAGGTAAACAGGCCCAGCACGATGGGGATGACGAAGGAGAAGAACAGGAAGATCACCGTGCAGGACACTACGATGGTATAGACCGGCGTTTCACCGATCGAGATCACCGATGAGCCCCAGACGAACAACACCGCGAGGGTGGCACCGGTCCAGATCGCTGCCACCGGGCTGCGAAAGGTCGGCGAGACCGAGGCCAGCGCTTTGGAGCAGGGCAGGCCGCCGTCACGTGAGAACGCGAAGATCATGCGTGAAACCGAGGTCACGGTTGCCAACCCGCAGAGGATCTGCGAGATGAAAATCGCTACATACAGCGCAACTTTTAGTGTCGGGCTGACCTGGGTGTTCATGGCCCAGAAAAACACGTTCCAGCCTTGCTTGGCCGCCTCATCCATGTTCGGCAGCATCAGCACGAACGAGCACAGCATCACCCAGCCGAACAGCAACGACCAGACCACCGACATGACCATGCCGCGTGGCACTGACATGGCGGCATTGCGGGTCTCTTCCGAGGTGTGCGCGGAGGCGTCATAGCCGGTGATGGTGTAGATCGGCAACAGCAGGCCGAGCATGAAAATCCAGCCGTTCGACACCTGTGGCCAGACGCTGCCACCCGCCTCGCCGGAGTAGTTGCTGAAGGTCCACAACCGCGCGAATTCATAGCTGGGTGCCGAGATCAGGCAGACGATGGTCAGCGCCAGTGCCGTGGCGAAAATCAGGTAGCCGGAGAAGTCGGTGAGCTTGGCGGTCAGGCCGATCCCCAAGTGGTTACACAAGGCCTGAAGACCGGTCAGCACCGCGAGGAAAATCACCCGGACCGTGGTCGTGTCTTCCATGCCCAGCGCCGGGCCGAAAGCACCGAAAAAGAAGTAATAGGTGCCGACGTTGATCGCTCCCAGTACGGTGACCAACCCCAACAGGTTGAACCACGCGGTCAGCCAGCCGGTGAAGCGGTTGCCGAGAATCGAACCCCAGTGATACAGCCCGCCAGCGGTAGGGTACGCCGAGGAGATCTGCGCCATGGCCATGGCGAACACCCCGGAGATCAGGCAGCCAATCGGCCAGCCGATGCCGATGGACGCGCCGCCCGCACCGGAGGTGCCCTGGGCGAGGGAGTTGATGCCCCCGGAGAGGATGCAGATGATTGAAAAGGAAATCGCAAAGTTGGAGAAAACGCCCATTCGTCGCGATAGCTGCTGGGCGTAGCCCATGCTGTGCAGCACTTTGACGTCATCGTCATGCGGCGCGTCAGTGCCGGGCTGGCTTGCTGGATTCATGTTGTGTGCCCCATCAGGTTTTGATACGCATCCATCCGGAATGCCGGACGGGCTGGCCTTCAACCCCTTGTCGTACTGCTCCTGTCTCCAACCGGTACAACCTGCCCGTGCGCTGCATTCAAATGTTGAGCACAGGCAGTCAACTGCTCTACAGGCGGCCGTGATACGCCGCGTCGAAAATCTCTGCCGCACCGGCCTTCGTCAATGGCAGCGGGTTGCCGCTGGCAGAGGGGTCGACAACGGCCATGTCCGCGATCAGGTCGGCCTGTTGGTCATCCACCCCCAACTGCACCAGCGTGTGCGGCACGCCGATGTCTTTGCGCAGTTTGAGGATGAAGGCCAGGAAACTGTCGAAGCCGGGGGAGGGCAGGCGCAAATAGGCAGCCAGGCGCGTGATGCGTTCTTCGATGGCCGGGCGATTGAATTTCAGGACGTAGGGCATGAAGGTCGCATTGGTCATGCCGTGATGGGTGTCGTACAGCGCGCCCACCGGATGCGAAAGGGCATGCATCCCGCCCAGTCCTTTCTGGAACGCGGTGGCGCCCATCGCTGCCGCCGCGAGCATGTGCGCGCGCGCGTCAAGGTCGGACGGTGTGTGCACGGCGCGCACCAGGGCGTTGGCCACCAGGCGCATGCCTTCCACGGCGATGCCGTCGGCCAACGGATGAAAACCGGGGGCGCAGTAGGCTTCCAGGCAATGGGCCAAGGCGTCCATGCCGGTGCCGGCGGTGACTTTGGCCGGCATGCCGACACTCAGGGCCGGGTCGCTGATGACCACGCGCGGCATCATTTTCGGGTGGAAGATGATGCGTTTGGTGTGGGTGGCCTCGTCGATGATCACCGCTGCACGGCCCACTTCCGACCCAGTGCCCGCCGTGGTCGGCACCGCAATGACCGGGGCGATGCGGCTTTCGTCGGCGCGGGTCCAGTAGTCGCCGATGTCTTCGAAATCCCAGACCGGGCGGGTTTGGCCGCTCATGAAGGCGATGAGCTTGCCCATGTCCAGGCCGCTGCCGCCACCGAAGGCGATCACGCCATCGTGTTTGCCGGCGCGCCAGGCGTCGAGGCCGCCGGCGAGGTTGGCTTCGACCGGGTTGGGCTTGAGGTCGCAAAATAATTCGACGCCCAGGCCGGCGGTGCGCAGGGCTTCCAGGGTGGCGATGGTCATCGGCGCACGCGCCAGGCCAATGTCGGTGACCAGCAGCGGGCGCTCGATTCCTTGGCTGCGGCAGGTGTCGGCGAGTTCGGCGATGCGGCCGACACCAAAGCGGATGCTTGTGGGGTAATTCCAGTTCGCGGTCAGGCTCATGGCTCAAATCTCGTGGCGCAAATGGAAGGATTTGGCGCGGGTCAGGTGTTCGTAACCGAGGCGCGACAGGGTGACGCCGCGCCCGCTGTTTTTCACCCCGGTCCAGGCCAGGGCCGGGTCGAGGTAGTCGCAGCGGTTCATGAAAACGGTGCCGGTGTCGATCTCGTTGCCCAGGCGTTCGGCGGCGGCAAGGTCCTGGGTCCAGATTGAGGCGCTGAGCCCGAACTCGCTGTCATTCATCAAGGCGATGGCTTCGTTGTCGCCGTCCACCGGCATGATGCCGACCACCGGGCCAAAGCTTTCCTCGCGCATGACTGACATGTGGTGGGTGACGTCGACCAATACCTGTGGCGCGAGGTAGGCGCTGCCCGGTACGTCAGCGGGAAACGCCTGCGGATCAATCAGTGCCTTGGCGCCTTGTGTAAGCGCTTCGGCGATCTGACCACGTACGAAATCAGCAGCTGCCGGGGTGACCAAGGGGCCGAGTGTGGTGGCTTCGTCCAGTGGGTTGCCCAGCACGTATTGACGGGTCAGGGCAGCGAAACGCTCGATAAAGGCTGGGTAGATTTTCTTATCGACATAAATGCGTTCAATGGCGCAGCAGCTCTGCCCGGAATTGAAGAAGCTGCCGTCCACCAGATTTTCTACTGCATGGTCGAGATTGGCATCTGCGCGAACATAGGCCGGGTCTTTACCGCCGAGCTCCAGACCCACGCCAAGGAAGCGCCCGGTGGCGGCGGTTTCCATGGCCTTGCCGGCACCGACGGAACCGGTGAAATTGACTTGATGAACACGTCCGGAACCAATGATTGCGGCGGTCTGGTTGTGATCGAGCAGCAGGTTGTGAAACAGACCGGCGGGCAGGTTGGCGCGGGCCATGGCCTCGGCGAACCGTTCGCCGACCAGTAGCGTTTGCGACGCGTGTTTGAGGATGACGCTGTTGCCGGCCATCAGCGCCGGAATGATCGTATTCACGGCCGTCAGGTAGGGGTAATTCCACGGCGCAACGACCAGCACCGTACCCAGTGGATCACGTTGGATGTGCCGTCGAAAACCGCTGACCGGGGTGGGTTCAATCGTGGCCAGCGCTTCAGGCGCAATGGCGATCATATGCCGGGCGCGCTCTTCAAAACCGCGCAGTTCGCCCGCGACATAACGTACTGGGCGGCCCATCTGCCAAGCCAGTTCCGGCACTATTTCATTCTTCATCGCCAGCATCGCGTCCACCACTGCACTGCAAAAAGCGGCACGTTCGCTCAGGGGCCGGCGTTTCCATTGCGCCTGGGCGGTGGCGGCCGCCGTCAGAGCCTGTTCGATTTGCGTCGCGTCGGCGTAGTGGCGTTCGGCGTAAACCCGGCCATCGACCGGGGAGATGAGTTGAATGGTTGCCGTCATGGTGACCTCAATAGCGCTCGAATCCGCGTTGCAGTTCCCAGTCAGTGATCCGCCGGTCGTACTCTTTCTGCTCCCATTCGGCGGTGTGCACGTAGTGGTCGATCACCTCGTCCCCGAATGCTTCGCGCAACATGGCGGAGGTCTGGAGTGCGGCGCTGGCTTCGCGCAAGGTCTTGGAGACTTCCGGCAAGTGTTCATCGAGGTAGGCGTCGCCTTCAAAGGGCGGTGTGAGGGTGAGCTTCTCGTCGATCCCGGCCAGGCCCGCTGCGATCAGGGCTGCGAAGGCCAGATACGGGTTGAGGTCGGCGCCGCCGATGCGGCATTCGATGCGGATGGATTTGCTGCTTTCGGCACACAGACGAAAGCCGGCGGTGCGATTGTCCCGGCTCCATACCGCCCGCGTCGGCGCAAACGTGCCGGCCTGGAAGCGCTTGTACGAGTTGATGTAGGGCGCGAGAAAACAGGTGATGTCGTTGGCATATTTAAGCTGCCCGGCGACCCAGGAACGCATCAGTTTCGACATGCCGAATTCGGCCTTGGCGTCGAAGAACAACGGCTTTTTACCGTTCTTGTCCCACAGCGAATTATGGATGTGGCTACTGGACCCGGCGGCGTCATAGCGCCACTTGGCCATGAAGGTGATCGCCTTGCCTTGCAATTGCGCGATCTCTTTGCAGGCGTGTTTGATGATGACGTGATGGTCAGCCATAGTCAGCGCATCGGCGTAGCGGATGTTGATCTCTTCCTGTCCCGGACCCCATTCACCCTTGGAGTTTTCCACGGGAATGCCGCTGGCCTGCAGATGCTTGCGAATCGCCCGCAGCACCGGCTCTTCGCGGGTGGTCTGCAGGATGTTGTAATCCTCGATGTAATGGCCGGCGGTTTTTGGCTTGTGGTAGTTGCGCTCGTGGATGGCCTCGTAGCTCTCGTCGAACAGATAGAACTCCAGTTCCGAGGCGAACATGCCGGTATAGCCACGCTCGCGCAGGCGTTCGATTTGCTTCTTCAGGATCGCCCGCGGGCTGTGCGGCAAATCGCGGCGATGGTGGTGATCGAGCACGTCGCAGAGCACCAGCGCCGTGCACTCCAGCCACGGCACCCGGCGCAAGGTGGACATGTCGGGCTTGAGCACAAAGTCGCCATAGCCTTTGCTCCAGCTGGCGGCGGCGTAACCCGGCACGGGTTCCATGTCGATGTCGTCGGCCAGCAGGTAGTTGCAGCAGTGGGTTTCTTCATGGCCGCTGTCGATAAAAAACTCGACCTGGAATCGCTTGCCGACCAGGCGTCCCTGCATGTCGACCATGCAGACCAGTACGGTATCGATTTCGCCGGACACGGCGGCACGCTTCAATTCATCAAAGCTGAGGAGGGGCTCGGTCATCACGTCAGTCCTGCGTGAATAGTGTGGGCCAGTCTGAAATAGCTGTTGCAGACGCTCTTCAGAAAAACCCAAACCCTGCCGGAGCGAGCATCGTGTGCAAGAAGCTGATCCTTAGCTTAGCCTACTGTCGATTTGTGCAAGTTTTGCTGCTTGATGCCTGATAGAGCTGGCGATACGCGTCCACCAATTGATCGAGCGAGAACGCCAGATTTCGCCCGCTCGGGTTGGGCAAGACCCATACCTTTGCGTTGCCGAAGGTGTCGGGTTGAAGCCCCCAGGCAATATCTCGCTGGCCGGATAACGCGCAGTACGCGGCCTTGCCGAGAAACGCTACGAAGTGGGGTGCGTAGTGCAGGATCTTTTGTTCAAAGTCCGCAGCGGCGGCGATGAACTCGTGCAACGACAGTTGATCTGCGCGCGCCGTGGGCCGGTCGACCACGGCGGTCAAACCACAGCGGTACTGCAAGATCGTCCGGTCGTTTTCCGGGCGCACTTGCTCGGGCGTAAACCCGGCGAGGTGGAGCGTGCGCCAGAAGCGATTGCCCCGGCCCGCAAAGTGATGCCCTTGGGCGGCGGCCGTCATGCCCGGATTGATCCCGCAGAAAATCACGTCGAGCTGATCGGCCAGTATGTCTTCAAGTCCTTCACCTGCCATACCGCCTCTCAACCGCAGATTACGCTGACCGCGTTGCGGGCCAGTTCGGTCAGTTCCTCTCGGGATTTGCCTGCCCGTGCCCGGATCGAAATGCTGTGCAGCAGGGAGGAGGCGAGCACCGCGAGGGCTGCCGGGTCGACGTTGTCTTTGAGTTCGCCAGCAGTAATGGCCGTTCGCAGGCGCGCTTCAAGATCGGCGTCGAGTCGACTGAGACGGTCCGACAGCACCTCACGGATTTCCACATCCTCGACGGCTTCGGTCGTTGCCGTGCCGATCGCAAAACAGCCACGGGGTTGGCCGTCTCCCGAAAAATAGATCGATAACTGCCCCTCATAGAAACGCATCAACGCCTCGCTCAAGGTCAGCTGGGTGTCGGTCAGCGCCTCATGCATGTCGGCAGCGGCGAATTCCCAGTACTGCTCTAGCGCCTTGATATAGAGCGCGTGTTTGTCACCGAACGCGGCATACAGGCTCGGGCGATTCATGCCCGCTGCCGTGGCGATGCTATCCAGTGACGCAGCGGAATAGCCGGTACTCCAAAACACCCCAAGCGCTTGCTGCAGCGCGGTCTGTGGGTCATAGGCGCGGGGGCGTCCGCGACCTTTTCCTTGCGTAATCTTATTTTGTGCCATGGCGTACAAAATCCTTGTGTGAAGGTAGGTCGAGGCATATTCTTACACCATCGCACAAAATTAAGGAATCAGAAGTTCCTGAATTTGAAGTTTGTTGTAGCGGAGCTCGAACTGGGTATAGCGGCGACGAAACAGGGTGCGGCGGAGCGATCCTTCTGACTGCGCACGGTATGGCTGTTTTTTATGGGTATTAGCCCCTGACTTCCCGGTTAAAGGTGTTTTCGATCATGACTAAACAGTTCGATATTCCAGCTTCACAAACCTTTGAGCACCCAGGGCCGAACCCGACCGGAACGCCCGGCAAAAAAACCCTTAAAGAGACCGTGCGGCCATTGCTGATGGTGGGTGTACCGGCGCTCTTCGCGGCGGTTGGGTACGCACACTATGTAGCCGGTGAGCCTTACATCTCGACCGATAACGCCTACGCCAGAGTGGCGAAGGCATCGATCAATGCACGCACGTCGGGCCAAGTCATCGAAATCGCAGTCGAGGACAACCAGTCGGTTCGCAAGGGCCAGGTGTTGTTCCGCATCGATCCCAAACCGTTGCAGATCGCCGTTGACCGCGCGCAAGCCCAGCTGAGCGTCGCACGGCTGCGCATCGATGGGCTCAAGGCCAGCTACCGCCAGCAACAGGCTGAACTGCAATCGGCCAAAGAGTCGGCCGATTTCGACCAAAAGGAATTTGGCCGCAAGAAGGCGCTGGTCGCTTCCGAGTTCGTGTCGAAGTCGATTTATGAGCGCGCAGACACCGACCTGAAAGTGTCACGCCAACGAATAGCCTCCATCGAACAACAGATCGCCAGCACGGTGGTTGCCTTGAACGGCAATCCGAACATCGACGTCGACAGCCACCCGGCCGTTCGTGAGGCCAAGGCGCAGCTTGATGAAGCGCAGCTCTACCTCTCGTACGCCACGGTGTATGCGCCGGACGATGGCATCGTCGCCAAGGTCGATGATTTGCAGGTGGGCAATTTTGTGAACAACGGTGCGCCGGCCTTTGCGCTGCTGTCCGATCGCCAGGTGTGGGTGGAAGCCAACTTCCGCGAAACGGAGGTCACCCACATGCATCCGGGTCAGGCCGCGACCATTCACCTCGATACCTACCCTGATCACGAATTCAAAGCCCACGTGGTCAGCATGAGTCCCGGTGCCGGATCGGACTTCGCCTTGCTGCCACCGGAAAACGCCACCGGCAACTGGGTCAAGGTGGTGCAGCGGGTGCCGGTACGGCTCGAACTCGACGAGCTCGACCCACAGATGCCGCTCTACTCGGGGATCAGCGCCACGGTCAAGGTCGATACCGGGCACCGCACGCCATGGTGGCATCCGCTCAAAGCGCTGATGACTGCAGGAGCCTTCTGATGAACACCAACCTTGCTGGGCCTGCGGGCTCATTAAGGTTTGCCGCATTGCTCGCGACTTATATGCAATCGGCGAACCTGCCTTTGCCCAATGCCGTCCTCCGTTTGATCCAGGGCAGTATGTCGATGACCGACGACCAGGCCGGATGGATCTTCACCGCGTACCTCGCGGCCAGTGCGATCACGATGCCGATTGCGCAATGGCTGGCCGGGAGTTACGGCCTGAAGCGGGTTTATCAAACCGTGCTGGCCGTGTTCGTCCTGGGCCTGGTGCTCGCCACCCTGGCATCGACGCCGCTGGAGTTCATCGGCGCGCGCATTATCCAGGGCCTGGCGAGTGGTGTGCTGGCACCGCTTTCGATGGCGATTGCCCTGGAAACGTTGCCACTGGAGAAGCGCGCGAAGTTCGGCGCAACGTGGACGGCCATCGTGCTCATCGGCATCGTCAGCGGCCCGAGCATCGGCGGCTGGGTCGCCGAACATTTCGGCTGGCGCCCGATCTTCTACATCAGCCTGCCGCTGTCGGCGTATATCTTCCTGGTGATCGCACTGTTGCTGGCCGAGAAGAAGGCCGAGAAACGTCCAGTGTTCGACTTCTTTGGTTTCGGCACTTTCACCCTGGGGCTGATCAGCCTTCAAATGTTGCTCGATCGCGGTGAACGCCTGGACTGGTTTTCCTCGACCGAGATCTGGCTGGAAGCGATCGGCTGTGCGCTCGGGCTCTACCTGTTCCTGGTGCATGTGCTGACTGCGAAGGTGCATTTCCTCAACAAGCGTTTGTTCAACGACCGCAACTTCGTGCTGTCGACGGTGATCTTTTTTGCCGTGGGTTTCGTGTTGCTGTCGACCATGGCGCTGACGTCGCCGATGCTCGATGAAATTCTCGGCTACCCGCCTGACACCACCGGTTCGCTGACCATACCGCGCGGTATAGGACTGGTCGGTGCGTTTCTGTTGATGGGCCGTGTTCCGGAGCGTTTCGACCGCCGGCTGTTCGTGGCGGCGGGCGTGGCCATCGTGGTGTATGCCAACTGGCTGATGCTCGGCTATTCGCCGCTGATGGACTGGTGGCCGGTGGCAGTGGCTGGCGCAATTCAGGGCATCGGCATCGGCATGTTGATGCCGTCGCTGACCAAGGTCGCCTTCAGCACCCTCGACCCGACGCTGCGCCCGGAAGGCACCGGTCTTTTCAATCTGTCGCGTGTGTACGGCAGCACCCTCGGCGTTGCGATCGTGCAGTTGTATTTCTTCAACAACACCCACGCGATGCACATGGCGCTGGCCAGCAACTTGACACCCTATGGCGCGGCGGCGCATTCGGCGGCGACGTCCCTGCAAGCCATGGCGGGGCTCAACGAAATGATCACCGGCCAGGCGGCGTTTATCGGTGTGGTCGGCCAATTCAAGATTTTGATGTACGCGATGCTGGTGGTGAGCCCACTGGTGATCTTTCTTCGCAAGCCCGTTGCGACCAAATAGTTTTCGTGGAGTTTGCCTGATGAAATCCAATGCGCGCTTCCTCAACAGACAGCTGTTCAACACCACGTCCGGCGCGGTGTCGGTGCTGGTGTTCCTGACCGCCTGTACGGTCGGCCCCGATTACCAAATGCCGCCACCCAGCCCGTCGCAGCACTACGATCAGCAAGCCGAGCAGCGTCTTGGCCAGCGCATCGACCTCGGCAAAAAGGTTAATGGCGATTGGTGGACTGCGTTTCGTTCGCCCAAGCTCGACAACATTGTGCGCCGGGCCATCGATGGCAATCTGGAGCTCGTCGCTGCCGATGCCACGATCCGCCAAGCGGCGTCCTCCGTCGCGGCGGCGCAGGGGGCGCTGTATCCGCAGGTCGATTTTGCCGCTCAGGCCGGCCGAGTGCGTACGCACAACAGTCGTGACCCCATCGTTTCCAACTTCTATGCCATCGGGCCACGGGTCGGCTTCGATCTGGACGTGTTCGGCGGTAACAAGCGCCAGGTCGAACAACAGGAAGCGCTGACGGCCTTTCAGACACATCGCTACGAAGCGGCGTACCTGACCCTGACGGGGAATGTCGCCAGCCAGGCGTTGTTGATGGCCTCGGCGAACGCACAGATGCACGCCGTGGAAAAACTGCTGGCCATTGACACCAAGAACCTCGAACTGGTGCGCATGGCGCACCTCAATGGCAGCACCACGCAGATCGATGTATCGCTGGCCGAAACCCGACTCGCGCAGGACCGCACTCTGTTGCCGCCGCTGGCTCAGCAGCGTGATTCGGCACGGCATGCGCTGTCGATCCTGACGGGCAAAGGCCCGGCGGACTGGATCGCGCCGGACTTCGACCTGAGTGAATTCGCCCTGGCCAACATCCCCGTCAGTCTGCCCTCGGAAATGGCCCACACCCGGCCGGACGTGCTGCAAGCCGAAGCACAACTGCACATCGCCAGCGCCGCCGTCGGTGTCGCGACCGCCAACCTCTATCCCCATGTGGAGCTTTCCGCATTTCTCGCACAGTCGGCGACAGGCAACGGCGGCGCTGCGCTCTGGGGCTTCGCCGCCGGGGTGGCGGGGCCGATCTTCAATGGCGGAACCCTCAAGGCTGAACGCCAGGCGGCGGTCGACGGCTACAACGCATCGCTCGCGGACTACCAGCAGACGGTCATCACATCGTTCGGTCAGGTCGCTGACACGCTGCAAGCCATCAACCATGACGCCGAGGAAAACCTCGCCCAGGAAGACGCATTGCGTGCCGCCGACAGCAGTTTTCGCTTGAACCAGCAAGCGTACGCCCAAGGGGAGAACAGCATTCTCCAGGTGCTGGAAGCAGAGCGCGCCTATGAGCAGGCGTTGTTGGGGCAGATCAGGGTGAAGACCGCGCAGTACCTCGACACCGTTCAGCTGTTTGTCGCCCTCGGCGGCAATTCCGTTGGCGTGTTTGAGCAACGAGTCGCCAGTCGCGAAGCACCGAAACGTTCATATCAGTAAAGGCTGCGGCCTCAGAGAGTGGAGTAAAGACATGACCTACGAAGCCTTTCACGATGAACTTCGCCAGACAAAATTTGCGCTGAACCACGGCTCGGTCGAGATGCCGGCCGTTGGCTTTGGCACGTTGTTCCGCGACCTCAGTGTCACGACCCAAGCGGTCACACAGGCGCTGGAAACAGGCTTCCGCCATTTCGATTGTGCCGAGCGTTATCGGAACGAAGAGGCGGTGGGCGTGGCGTTCAAGGCCTTCCTCGACACGGGCAAGGCCCGGCGCGAGGACTTGTTCATTACCACCAAACTGTGGAACACCAACCATCGCCCGGAGCGGGTTCTGCCGGCGTTCGAAGCCAGTTGCCGACGGCTTCAGGTGGATTACATCGATTGCTACCTGATCCATACACCGTTTGCCTTTCAACCCGGTGATGACCAGGAACCAAGAGACCCATTCGGCCACATGATTTACGACTCGGGCGTGACCCTGATCGAGACGTGGCGGGCGCTTGAACAGCTGGTGGATGAAGGGCGCTGCAAGTCCATCGGCTTGTCGGATATCACGCTGGAGGCGTTGCAGGCGATTGTCGAAGTGGCGCGGATCAAACCCGCCGTCGTGCAGGTGGAATCCCACCCTTATCTGCCGGAATGGGAGCTTCTGGAGTTCTGCAAACAGCATGGGATCATCGTCCTCGCCTTTGCACCCCTCGGCCATGGCATGGAGCCTGCCGTGCTGGAAGACCCGGTGATTACCGGTATCGCGCGACACGTGCAGAAAACCCCGGCTCAAGTCGCCTTGGCCTGGTCGGTGCAGCGTGGTGTGGCGTTTCTGACCACGTCTGCAACACTGAGCCATATTCAGGAGAACTTTGATATTGCCACGCTGCCGCACCGGGCCATGCTTGAAATCAAGGAGGAAATTACGACTCGGGTGCGGTTCAACTCGGTGGTGGAAACCGGTATCCCCGGCTTTATCCCGCGTTCAAAGTAACCCATGCCAAAGCGGCGGCCTGATGTCAGGCCGCCACTTTTTCTACAGGTACATTTTTGCGCCGAGGCGAAAAGGATGGACGTTTTCCAAACCATGCGTTGTTTCATAGCGGTCGCGCAGAGCGGCAGCTTTACGGCCGCAGCGGTGATGCTGGACACCTCGACCACCAACATTTCCAAAGCGGTTTCCAGCCTGGAGGCCCGGCTGCAAACACGCCTGATCAACCGCACGACCCGGCGCCTGGCCCTGACCGAAGCGGGCCTGCGCTATTTGCAACGCTGCGAGAAAATTATTGAAGAGATGCGTGAAGCCGATGAAGAAGCGGGGACGGCTCAAACCAGACCCGTGGGCCGGCTGAAAATTCATGCGATGTCAGCCGTTGGCAATCACTACGTGATCAACGCCATCGCCCGGTACAGAGAGACGCATCCTTCGGTCATGTTTGATTTGACCCTGACCAATCGGCTGCCGGACTTGCTGGAAGAAGGCTATGACATGTCGATTGTGTTGGCGCGGGATTTACCCGATTCAGGCTTCGTCGCCCAGCGGCTCGGCGTTACCTACAGCATTCTCTGCGCCTCGCCCGCGTACCTGAAGAAACGCGGCGTTCCCGACGCGCCAGGTGCACTGGGCGCACATGATTGCCTGAGGATTGTGAACACCGTGATGCCGGCAGAAAACTGGATATTTGAAGGGCCTGAAGGCGTGGAGACGGTGAACACACCGTTGTCGCCGTTTCACGTCAATACCGCCGATGCGATGACGGTCGCGATCACCAACGGCATGGGCATCGGGATTCAACCGATTGCGTCTGCCGTGGACGGTTTGAGAGCGGGGACGTTGGTGCGGGTACTGCCTGAGTATCATTTTGAAGAGCTGAATGTCTTTGCCATCTATCCATCACGAAAATTCGTTGATGCGAAAATCAAGACCTGGGTGGATTTTCTCAAGGATTACATTCCGGTCTTGCTGGCCAGTGATGAAAAGATCGTGGGCTCAACGAAAAACAGATAATCGCCAGTGCCGCCGGTATGGAGTGTCGACCCTCCATCGTCTGCACGTTGCTCAACCGTTCGAACACCCGGTTCCCATGACTTGATACTCAAGGACGTGTTGCTGACCGTGAGAGTCTTCATACGTCATTTGCGCCGGCACCGGACCGCACTGGTCGCCCACGTCTGTCACGCTGATAACGCGTTTGATGTCGAGGTGGGTGTCGTAGGTATAGGTTTCAACCGGGGTCTTGGCGGTTGCGGCCGTTGACGCGCTGTCGTCGGCGAAGGCCGGTGCACCTAGACTGGCAAGCGCCAGCAAGAGAGCGATTTTCGAAAGGTTCATGGTGTTCACCGTATCGTTTGAGGATGGCTGGGCGACCGGTTTGATCGTCCGTTTTTCACCTTGTGAGTTCGTGCTGAATGCTCACGGGGTAGGGACGATGCTAGGGGGTAGTCCTTGCCTCAAACAGCGGCCAGAAGGACAAACACTGTTGCCGGTTTGCGCATGAATACGGGGCTTGTGGACGCCATCACTGCCCTTGTGGCATGGTCGAAAAAAATGCCACGCAGCCAACAGGATCAAATTGATGGAGGAGGGTAATGAGGTCGGCGGCACACCGTCGATGGCGATGCTCAAGGCATTCAATCAATGCGTGTTGCACCTCGGGCGACTGGCACGGGAGCGCGGTGCCTCGCAATTCATCGAAGACGGGCTGCAAGCCTTTCGCCCACTGGTGCCGTTCGCGTCGGCATGGTGGGGCGAGATGTCCACGTCAGATGCCCATGTGGCGCCGAAAAGCTGGATGCACGGGCGCATAGACCTGCCCGAATCGTTTGCCGCCGAATGGCACAAGAGCGCAGGCAGCGACAAATTCTCCCATGACACCTTGAGCCAACCCGGCGCAGTGGTGCGTGACAGTGGTTACACCGATCCCCATGAAGAAGTCGATGCGTTCGCTCGCCGTCATGACCTCTACCATGTGATATGCATCACCTTCGAGTTGCCCGAAAGCGGTTTGATGTTCTTTGTCTGCCTCTATCGCGGCGAACACGCGTCAGGGTTCAACGACAGCGAGGCCGCGTTGTTTTCAGCCTTTTGCGATCACCTGTTGCAGCTGTGGCGCTTTCAGGTGCAGGACATGATCCGCATCGACACCGGTAACGGCGCCAGCGACTTCGGGGTCGCGCGCATGGACGGCACGCTGCTGTACGTGGGCGCCAGCCTGTGCGCGGCGATCCAGCGCGAAGTGCCGGGGTGGAGCGGGTCGATGCTGCCGACGCAGGTGATCGGTCAGCTGGAAAAAGCGCCGTGCGTCATACGCCTGGGACGCTGTGCGCTGACCCTCAGCCCGAATGCCAAACACGTCATTCTGTCCCTTGAAGCCCAGTCACGCGGCGTGGTGCTGGCGCCACGGGAGCGGACGGCGGCGATGCTGTTCGCGGCCGGTCACTCGTATAAAGAGATCGCCAAAATCCTCGGTTTGAGCCCCGCGACCGTGCGTACTTATTTGCGCAACTGCTACTTGCAACTCGGGGTGAAAAGCAAGGTTGAGTTGGGTTCTGTTCTGTCTGCACAGGCAACCCGTCGCGAATCACCGTGACGCCCACTCATTCACTGACCCCTCCTCATTTGTAGAGGTCCATCCAACCGCCGCGCCCTATAGGGTATGCCTTGCATATCAGGGGCTTGCGCGCAGGCTGTTCGGGCCTCTTCCAAAACTATAAAAACAGAGGTGAGGCAGTTGAAATTCTCCAGGCTTTTTGTCGCCATTGCGGCAACCACGGCATTTTCCGGTGTGGCGCTGGTGGGGTGCCAGACCCAGGGTTCGACCCCGGCAGACATGGTCATGCGCAACGGTTATGTCTACACCGTCGATGGCCAGAACTCGGTGCAGCAGGCGATTGCCGTCACGGGAGGGAAGATCGTCTACGTCGGCAACGACGAAGGGGCGGCGTCGTACATCGGCAAGCAAACGCAATTGATCGATCTGGCGGGGCGCATGCTGATGCCGGGCTTTATCGATGCGCACATGCACCCGGGTGACGGCGGCCGCGCCATGACTTTGTGCGACCTGAAGTACCAGACCATGACCCGCAAGGAGTTCCAGACCACCATTCAGGCATGCCTGGATGCCGACAAGGATAAAGGGCCGGATGTCTGGCTCGAAGTGGGCAGCTGGGACCGGATGGGCATGGACGGACTCGACGGCGACCCCGACAAATCGACGCTGGACGCACTCAAGACCCAACGGCCGATTCAGGTTCGCTCCACCGATTTCCATACCGTGCTGACCAACTCTCGCGGCCTGGCCGTCGCCGGCATCAACAAACACACGGCGAACCCGAGTGATGGCAAGTATGTGCGCGACAGTGCCGGCAACCTCACCGGCATCTGCGAAGACGGCGCGGCCGATGCGATGGCCGCCGTGGTGCCTCCGGCCACCGACGCCGAAAAACTCAACCAGACCCGCGCGGCGCTCGACGCGATGCGCCAACAGGGCATCACCAGTTTCTTTGATGCATTGTCGGGGCCGGAAAATGGCAAAGCGTTCACCACGTTGCAGCAGTCGGGTGAGCTGACCGCCCGGGCCTTGCTGGCGATAAAACTGGACCCGGCCGCCGCGGCAGCCGACCCGGCGAAAACCATCGCCGAGGCCAAGGCGATGGCCGCGACTTACGACCAGGGCGACGCCAAAGTCGCGCCGGGCGTGAGCATGCGTCACGTCAAATTGTTCATGGATGGCATCATCAATGCGCCGGCGGACACCGGTGCGATGTTGACGCCGTACCTGCACAACGCGGGCACCGATAAGGCGCCAAAATGGGCGCCGGGCAAAAACGTCGGCGAGCTGTATTTCCCGCCGCAAGTGCTCAAACCGCTGCTGTTGCAAGCCGTGCAAGCAGGTCTCGACCCGCACCTGCACGCCACCGGGGACCGCGCCGTGCGTGACTCCCTCGATGGCATCGAATACGTGCGCCAGCAATTGCCCGGCAACGGCTTCCGCCCGGCCATTACGCACAACGAATCCGTGGACCCCGCCGACTACGGGCGCTTCAAGGCCCTCGACGTGACCGCCAACATGTCCTTCCAATGGGCTCAGCAAGCGCCGTCCACGGTCGACGGCACCAGCGATCACCTCGGGCCTGCACGTTTTGCCCGCATGGAACCCTCGGGCAGCATCGCCCGCGCTGGCGGTCGTGTGGCGTATGGCAGCGACTGGCCTGTCGACCCCCTCGACGAGTTCCTGGCGCTGAAGATCGGTGTCACCCGCTCAGGTGATCCGCTGAACCCGCACAGCTATGGCCCCAAGTACGCCGGCCGCCTGAATGCCGACCCGGCGCTGTCCCGTGCCGAAGTGCTGCGCACCATCACCCTCAACGCCGCCGAGCAACTGAAGCTGGAGAACGTCGTCGGTTCGGTCGAGGTCGGCAAGTTTGCGGATCTGATCGTGCTGGACAAAAACTTCATGCAGGTGCCTGAAGAAGAATTGGCTCGCAACGCGGTGCTGATGACGGTGGTCGGTGGCAAAGTCGTGTGGGCCAAGGCGCCGTTTGTGGGACAAGTGGCCATGGCCGAACAACAAAAATAACCGCCCCCTAGTACACATTCCCTGTGGGAGCGAGCCTGCTCGCGAAAGCGGTGAGTCAGCTTGCATCAATGTTGAATGTGCCGCCGCCTTCGCGAGCAGGCTCGCTCCCACATTGGACTGCGTGGATTCGTTCTACCTTTGAAGAGAATAAAAATAATGACCCAGCACGGCGATAGCCAACAACGAAGTCCCCTGATCGAGACACGTTCGATCGATTACATCCCCGAGGCCGAGCGTCATGGCAGCCTCTACAGTCAGTTCACCCTATGGCTGGGTGCCAACCTGCAAATCACGGCGATCGTCACCGGGGCGCTGGCCGTGGTGTTGGGCGGTGATGTGTTCTGGTCATTGATCGGTTTGCTGATCGGCCAGTTGCTCGGCGGCGCCGTCGTCGCCTTGCATGCCGCCCAGGGACCCAAACTCGGGTTGCCGCAGATGATCTCCAGCCGTGTGCAGTTCGGGGTTTACGGCGCGGCCATACCGATTGTGCTGGTGTGCCTGATGTACCTCGGTTTCAGCGCCACTGGCGCGGTCCTTTCGGGGCAGGCGATTGCCCAGTTGATCAGCGTCAGCGACAGCACCGGCATCCTGATATTTGCCGCGTGCATCGCGTTCCTGACGATCTTCGGCTATCGGGTGATTCACCTGGTGGGAAGGGTGGCCAGCGTGCTGGGCATCATCGCCTTCGCTTACCTGTTCACCCGGTTGATGACCCTCAACGACATCGGCCTGCTCCTGGAAAACCGCCACTTTGGCTGGAGCACGTTCCTGCTGGCGGTGTCGCTGTCGGCGTCGTGGCAGATTGCGTTTGGCCCGTATGTGGCCGACTACTC
This sequence comes from Pseudomonas sp. P4_C8, assembly GCF_056401975.1. NCBI lineage: Bacteria > Pseudomonadati > Pseudomonadota > Gammaproteobacteria > Pseudomonadales > Pseudomonadaceae > Pseudomonas > Pseudomonas sp. P4_C8. Next base: position 47,021 of record NZ_JBFUIH010000042.1, read on the forward strand.
GCGTTACTTGCCGAGCAAAACCTCGTCCTGGAAAACCTTCACCGCCGTCGGCCTGGGGACTGTGCTAGGCGCCCAGGCGTCCATGGTGCTGGGGGTGTTTGCCGCTGCGTTGGCCGGCGCCAACTTTCGCGGTCACGAAGTGGCGACCATCGTCGGCCTGGGCAGTACCGGGGTGATGGCGTCGCTGCTGTACCTGAGCGTGGTGTTCGGCAAGGTCACGGTGTCGACGCTTAACGCCTATGGCAGCTTCATGTGCGTGGCCACCATCATCAGCGGTTTCCGCAGTCGCCTGGAAATCACCGCCCGCCAGCGCATGCTGTTTGTATTGCTGATCGTCGCGGCATCCACCACGCTCGCATTGGTCGGCCAGTACTCGTTCCTGAACTCGTTCAAGTACTTCATCCTGTTTCTGCTGACGTTCTTCACCCCGTGGAGCGCGATCAACCTGGTGGACTATTACTTCATCAACAAGGAGCGCTATGACATCCCGGCATTGTCCGACCCGGCCGGGCGTTACGGTCGCTGGAACGTGTTGGGCATCAGCGTGTATGTCAGCGGCGTGTTGATCCAGCTGCCTTTTGTCGACACACACTTCTACTCCGGGCCGATGGTCGCGCAGCTGGGTGGCGTGGATATTTCCTGGATCGTCGGGTTGGTGGTGCCGGGGGTTCTTTACTACCTGCTGGCCAGGAAGTCAGCGCTGACTGTGCCGGTTGCACGAAGCACGAAGGCCTGACGGACAGGGGCGGCAGTGCATGGATCGACATTGCACTGTCGCGGGTCGTTGATGAAGCACCTGTGCTGATTTCGTCACTCCCTCCGTGCAAACCCATCAAGCCCTATCGCCTTGAATAGACCACCCTGACCGGTCTGTCCAAGGAGATGACCATGATCCGATTGACCCTGATCGAAGCCCATGCGTTGGCCGAATCGATCCTGTTGTACAACGGTTTTAACCTAGCCCATGCGCGTGCGGTGGCGGCGACGGTGATTGCCGGCGAGCGCGATGGCTGTGCTTCCCACGGCTTGTACCGGATTCTGGGGTGTGTCAATTCCCTGCGGGCCGGCAAGGTGTCGGCCACGGCCGAACCCCGGTTGATCGACCAGGCACCGTCGATTGTGCGGGTGGATGCCGGCGGTGGTTTTTCGCAGCTGGCTTTTCAGGCGGGTTTGCCGCTGTTGACGGAGAAAACCCGAGCCAACGGGATCGCGGCGTTGGCGATCAATCACTGCGTGCATTTCTCGGCGCTTTGGGTGGAGATCGAGCAGTTGACCGCTGCCGGCCTGGTGGCGCTGGCGTGTAATCCAAGTCATGCCTGGGTGGCCCCGGCCGGTGGGTGCTTGCCGGTGTTCGGCACCAACCCCATTGCCTTTGGCTGGCCCCGTCAGGGACATGATCCTTTTGTGTTCGACTTCGCCACCAGCGCCATTGCCCGTGGCGACATCGAACTGCACCGCCGTGCCGGCAAAGCGATCCCCGAGGGCTGGGGCGTGGATGCGCAGGGGCAGTCCAGCACCGATGCCAACGTCGTGCTCGACAGCGGCGCGATGCTGACGTTCGGCGGGCACAAGGGCTCGGCGCTGGCGGCCATGGTGGAGCTGATTGCCGGGCCGTTGATCGGTGACCTCACCAGCGCCGAGTCGTTGGCTTACGACGCGGGCAGCAAGTCGTCGCCGTATCACGGTGAACTGATCATTGCCCTTGATCCGCAGCGCTTTTTGGGGAACATGACGGAGGTACATCTGGCCAGAGCCGAAGCATTGTTCCAGAGTATCGAAGGGCAGGGCGCACGCTTGCCATCCCAACGCCGATACGAGGCGCGGGCGCGTAGCCTGGTGGAGGGGGTGCAGATTCCTGAGGCTTTATGTAACGACCTCAAGGCATTGCTGGCTTGATTCAATAACTGTAGGAGTGAGCCTGCTCGCGATGAGGGCAGTACATTCAACATCCCTGTTGGCTGACACACCGCTATCGCGAGCAGGCTCACTCCTACAGGGTATCCGGGTGTTTTTTAGATCGGGTTTCCACCACAGCATCCCTGTGGGAGTGAGCCTGCTCGCGAAGGGGGCAGCACATTCAACATCTCTGTTGGCTGACACACCGCTATCGCGAGCAGGCTCGCTCCTACAAGGTATTTGGGTGTTCTTCAGATCGGGTTTCGGTGGCTGTTGCCGTCGACCAGCCGGGCAATGCCCAGTGGATTGGCGTTTTTCAGCGGGTCGGGCAAGAGCGTGTCCGGGCAATTCTGGAAGCACACCGGGCGCAGGAAACGCTCGATGGCCATGCTGCCGACCGAGGTGCCACGGGCATCGGAAGTGGCCGGGTAGGGACCGCCATGCACCATCGCATCACACACTTCGACGCCCGTGGGGTAGCCATTGAACAGCACCCGGCCGACCTTTTGTTCCAGCAGGGCCAGCAGCTCTGCGTGTTCATGCAAGTCCTGCGGTTCGCCAATCAGGGTCGCGGTGAGTTGACCGTGCAAGCTGTTCAGCGCCTGGCGCAGTTCGGCCCTATCGGCCACTTCGACGATGAGGGTGGTCGGGCCGAACACTTCTTCCTGTAGCAATGGATCACCCTCGAGCAGCAGACTGACGTCGGCCTTGAACAGATGCGCGCGCGCCTGATTGCCGTGTTGGCCATGGCCGGTCAGGTGGGTCACGCCTGGGTGACTTAGCAAAGCCTGCACGCCTTTTTCGTAGCTGCCGAGGGTGCCGGCGTTGAGCATGGTTTGCGCCGGTTGTTCAGCCAGCAGTGCAGTGAGGGACTCGGTGAAGGCACTGAATCGCGCGGAACGCATGCCGATGACCAATCCCGGGTTGGTACAGAACTGGCCGCAGCCAAGCACGACAGAGGCGGCCAGTTCGCTGGCAATTTTCTCGCCGCGAACGTTCAGTGCTTCGGGCAATACCACGACCGGATTGATGCTGCTCATTTCGGCGAACACGGGAATCGGTTGTGGTCGTGCGGCCGCCATGTCGCACAGCGCCCGGCCACCTTTGAGCGAGCCGGTGAAACCGACGGCCTGGATCGATGGGTGCTTGACCAAGGCTTCACCCACGCCCGCGCCGTAGATCATGTTGAACACACCCTTGGGCATGCCGGTCTGCTCGGCAGCGCGGATGATTGCATCGGCCACCTGTTCGGCGGTCGCCATGTGTCCGCTGTGGGCCTTGAACACCACCGGGCAACCGGCGGCGAGGACTGCAGCGGTATCGCCGCCGGCCGTGGAGAACGCCAACGGGAAGTTGCTGGCGCCGAACACCGCCACGGGGCCAACGCCGATCCGGTACTGACGCAGGTCGCTGCGTGGAAGCGGTTGCCGCTCGGGCAAGGCGCGGTCGATGCGTGCAGCATAAAAGTCACCGCGACGGAGGACCTGGGCGAACAGGCGCATCTGGCCGCTGGTTCGTGCGCGTTCACCCTGTATCCGTGCGTTCGGCAATGCGGTTTCGCGGGTGACCAGGGCGACGAATTCGTTATCCAGGGCATCCAGTTGTGTGGCGATGGCTTCAAGAAAGTCCGCACGGCGTGCCGCTGGCATGTTGCGAAACTCAGGGAATGCAGCGGCAGCGGCCTGCGCGGCGGCGTGCACTTCGGCCTCGGTGGCTTGCATGAAAGAGAAGGGCAGCGTCTCGCCGGTGCTGGCGTCATGGCTGTGCAACGTGAGGCTGCCGGCGGCGCTGCGTGTACCGCCGATGTAGTTGTGGCCGAGAATTTTGGGCATGGAAACTCCTGT
>NZ_JBFUIH010000043.1:0-66359 GCF_056401975.1 Pseudomonas sp. P4_C8
AATCCACAATCCACTGTGGGAGCGAGCCTGCTCGCGAAGAGGCCATCACAGACATTGTAGAGATTGCAGGCACAAAAAAGCCCCGCTCTTCTTCCGAAGGCGGGGCTTTTGCGTTGCGCTACGCGATCAGAACAAATCGATCGGCGCCGCTTCATCCGCTGGCAGCGGGCTGCCCGGCGCACTGCCGTTACCCAGTTCATCCGCCGATGGTGGCGTGTCTTCGGCCTTGAACAGTTCGAAGTACGCGCCTGGCGTGCCTGGGCTGGCGGCACGACCACTGACCGGGTCGACCCGCAGGCTCAGGATGCCTTCGGGCTCTGGTTGCGTATGCGGCGGCTTGTCTTTAAGGGCCGCAGCCATGTAGTTCATCCAGATCGGCAGCGCGACGGTACCGCCGAACTCCTTGCGACCCAGGCTTTCCGGCTGGTCGAAACCGGTCCAGACGGTGGTCACATAATCGGCGTTATAGCCGGAGAACCACGCATCCTTGGATTCGTTGGTCGTACCGGTCTTGCCCGCGATGTCGCTACGTCCCAGAGCCAGAGCGCGACGGCCGGTGCCGAGCTTGATCACATCCTCCAGCATGCTGTTGAGGATGTAGGTCGTGCGGCCATCGATGATGCGCTCGGCAACGGCTGGCGTTGGCGGTGCAATACCCGGCGCGGCGGGTGCCTCGGCCGGGGTCGCGTTGACTGTAAATGACTGTGCGGCCGGCACAGCAATGCCGCTGGTCGCTACGTCGCCCTGAGGAACGCTCGGCGGGTTGGCGACGAACAGCGTGTCGCCGTTACGGCTTTCGATCTTGTCGATGATGTACGGGGTGATCTTGTAGCCGCCGTTGGCGAAGGCGCTCCAGCCGGTGGCAATTTCCATCGGTGTCAGGGTCGCGGTGCCCAGCGCCAGCGACAGGTTGGGCGGCAGGTCCTGCTTGTTGAAGCCGAAGCGGGTGATGTAGTCGATGGTCTTGCCGACGCCCATCGCTTGCAGCAAGCGGATCGACACCAGGTTACGCGACTTGTACAACGCCTCACGCAGACGAATCGGGCCGAGGAAGGTGTTGGTGTCGTTCTTCGGACGCCAGACCTTGTCCAGGTATTCGTCGACAAACACGATCGGCGCGTCGTTCACCAGGCTGGAGGCGGTGTAGCCGCTATCCAGTGCGGCGCTGTAGACGAACGGCTTGAAGCTCGAGCCTGGCTGGCGCTTGGCCTGCATGGCGCGGTTGTAGTTGCTCTGTTCGAAGGCGAAACCGCCGACCAGCGCACGAATGGCGCCGTTCTGCGGATCCAGTGAAACCAGTGCGCCTTGTGCCTGCGGGATTTGGCTGAATTTCAGCGAGTTGTCTGGCTGACGCTGCACGCGAATCAAGTCACCGACCTGAGCCACATCCGACGGCTGCTTCGGATTGGGCCCCATGCTGTTGGTGTTCAGGAACGGCCGTGCCCACTTCATGCTGTCCCAGCTGACGTGTCCTTCACCGGTGCGGGTCATCACTTGCAGGCCGTTTTTGTCGACCTGAGTGACAATGGCGGGTTCAAGGCCGTTGATGGTGCGTTGCTTGGTCAGCTCGGTTGCCCAGGCCTCACGGGTCTTGCCCGGCAGGCGCGACTCGGGGCCGCGATAGCCATGGCGCTGGTCATACGTGATCAAACCATCGTGAACTGCGGTGTTGGCCATTTCCTGCAGATTGCTCGGCACGGTCGTGGTTACGCGAAAACCTTCGGTGTAGGCGTCGCTGCCGTAGCGGCCGACCATTTCAGCCCGGGCCATTTCGGCGATGTACGGTGCATTCACTTCCGGTGTCGGTACGTGATAGCTGGCGTTCAGCGGTTCGTTGATCGCCGTGGTGTAGTCGGCTTCGGTGATTTTTCCCAGCTTGTACATGCGCCCCAGAATCCAGTCGCGGCGCTCTTTGCTGCGGGCCGGGTTGGCCAGCGGATTGAAGCGCGAAGGGGCTTTGGGCAAGCCGGCGATCATCGCCATCTGGGCGAGGCTGACATCACGAATCGATTTGCCGTAATAGACCTGCGCTGCCGCCTCGATACCGTAGGCGCGGTTGCCCAGGTAGATCTTGTTGACGTACAGCTCAAGGATCTCGTCCTTGGTCAGCTGCCGTTCGATCTGCAAGGCCAGGAGGATTTCGGTGGTTTTGCGCGAGAAGCTGCGTTCGCTGGTCAGGAAGAAGTTCTTCGCCACCTGCATGGTGATGGTGCTGCCACCGGACTGAATGTGTCCGCTTTTGACCAATTGGGTGGCGGCACGCATCAGGCTGCTGGGATCGACGCCATAGTGGTTGGCGAAATTGTCGTCTTCAGCACTTAGTAACGCATTAATGAAATTGGGGGGAATGTCGGCGAAACGGATCGGAGTACGGCGCATTTCGCCAAACTCTGCGATCAACTTGTCATCGCTGCTGTAGACCCGCAAAGGAATCTGCAACTGGATGCTTCTCAGCGCCTCCACGGAGGGTAATCCGGGACTAAGGTAGAGAAAGGCGCCGCTCAGACCAAGGAGCAGTCCACAGAAAACGGCGACGATGGACCAACCGAAAAATTTCAGCAGACGAATCAAGGCTTTTGGACATCCAGGGCAAAGAATGAATGAGGCATCAGGGTTCAGATAAACAGGGAACGGCCCGCGCTTGAAGTAAAAACCGGAAAAAAACGCTGGGCATTATAAGCATTTTTCCGCAGGGAACGTCATGGGCGCTTCTGTCAAGACGAAGTGAATGAACGCAATGGATATTACAGAGTCCGTAAGACACGGAAAGTCATAGGGAATTGGTAGTGCTAGGACTCTTCAATAAAAAAGCCAACATGCTGTTGGGGATCGACATCAGCTCGACGTCGGTAAAGCTTCTGGAACTGAGCCGCCAGGGCGGCCGCTATCGGGTCGAGGCATACGCTGTAGAGCCGTTGCCCGCTAATGCCGTGGTCGAAAAAAACATCGCCGAACTCGAAGGTGTCGGGCATGCGCTCGCTCGTGTGCTGCTCAAGGCCAGAACCAGCCTCAAGAACGTGGCGGTGGCAGTGGCCGGCTCGGCGGTGATCACCAAGACCATCGAGATGGACGGCGGTCTTTCCGACGACGAGTTGGAAAACCAGCTAAAGATCGAGGCCGATCAGTACATCCCCTATCCGTTGGATGAAGTCGCCATCGACTTCGAAGTCCAGGGCGTGTCCGCGCGTAACCCCGAGCGGGTGACGGTACTGCTGGCCGCCTGTCGGAAGGAAAACGTCGAGGTCCGTGAAGCGGCCTTGGGGCTGGCCGGCCTGACCGCGCGTGTGGTTGATGTCGAGGCCTATGCACTGGAACGTTCTTTCGGGTTGCTATCAACACAGCTGAACGCCTCTCAGGAGAGGCTGACGGTCGCGGTGGTGGATATCGGCGCGACCATGACCACCCTCAGCGTGCTGCACAACGGGAAGATCATCTATACCCGCGAACAATTGTTCGGTGGTCGGCAACTGACCGAGGACATTCAGCGCCGTTATGGCCTGACGGTCGAACAGGCGAGGTTGGCGAAGAAGCAGGGCGGTTTGCCGGATGACTACGTCAGCGAAGTCTTGCAACCGTTTTGCGAGGCGCTGGTGCAACAGGTTTCACGCTCGTTGCAGTTCTTCTTTGCCTCTGGCCAGTACAACAAGGTCGATCACATTCTGTTGGCCGGTGGCACAGCGTCGGTGTCGGGGCTTGATCGATTGATCGAGCAGCACTTGGGCACGCCGACTCAGGTGGCTAACCCGTTCTCCAACATGGCCTTGAGCAGCAAGGTCAACGCCGATGCGCTGGCCAGTGATGCGCCGGCTCTGATGATTGCGTGCGGGCTCGCTCTCAGGAGTTTCGACTGATGGCGCGGATCAATCTTTTACCCTGGCGCGAGGAGCGGCGAGAAGAACGCCGCAAGCGTTTTCTGGTGACGTTGGTCGGCGTGCTGCTGTGCTCCGTGGGGGCGGTGCTGGTTGCGGACCAACTCATTAGCGGTGCCGTTGATCGGCAGGTTGCCCGTAACGATTACATCGCTAGACAGATTGCAGTGGTCGACGAGCGGATAGCACAGATCAGTGATCTGAAAGCCCGTCGCCAGCAGTTGGTCGAACGCATGCGCATTATTCAGGACCTGCAAGGCAACCGGCCGATCAGTGGCCGGATCTTCGATCAATTGGCGCGCGCGTTGCCGGATGGTGTGTATTTCACCGAAGTGAAAATGGTCGGCAAAACCCTGTCCATCACTGGCGCTGCGGAGTCCAACAATCGTGTGTCGGATTTGATGCGCAATCTGGATGCGTCCGACTGGTTCGATGCCCCGAGTCTTACAGAGGTCAAAGCGACGACCGCCGGTCAGCTGGATCAGGCCAATGTTTTTCAACTGACCGTTCGTCTGACGCAGCCCGCTGCCGTGGGGGACGATCAATGAGCCCGTCCCGATGGTTAGAAGGGCTGCGCAATGTCGATATCAACGATCTGGACACCAGCAACATGGGTTCCTGGCCGCCGGCGATCAAGGCGATTGCAGGTGTTCTGCTGATGGTGCTGGTGTTGGCGCTCGGGTACGCCTTTCACCTCGGTGACCTGGAAGACCAGCTCCATCTCAAGCGCGAGGAAGAGTCGACTCTCAAGGAGCAGTTCGCGACCAAAGCCCGCATGGCGGCGAATCTGGAGCTGTACACCCGGCAAATGAAGGAAATGGAGGTCTCCTTTGGCGTGCTGCTACGGCAGTTGCCCAGCGACACCGAGGTCCCCGGTCTGCTGGAGGACATTACCCGCACGGGCCTTGGCAGCGGGCTGGAGTTCGAAGAGATCAAACTGCTGCCGGAAGTCGCCCAGCCGTTCTACATCGAACTGCCGATCCAGATCACGGTAACCGGCGCCTATCACGACCTGGCGACCTTCGTCAGCGGCGTGGCCGGGCTGCCCCGGATCGTGACGCTGCATGATTTCAAGCTTGCGCCGGCCAATCCTGAAGGAGGTCCGAAGTTGCGCATGAGCATCCTCGCCAAGACCTACCGCTACAACGACACCGGGGTGCAGTAATGAGCCCGGTCCGTTATTTATCGATGGTGTTGTTGTTCGCCAGTCTGACCGCGTGTGGCAGTGGCAACGATGTCGGCGACCTGGATGCCTATATGAACGAAATGCGTCTGCGGGCCCCGGGCAAAATTGAACCAACGCCGACGTTTCGGTCTTACCCAACGTTCACCTACAGCGCCGCCAACCTGCGAAGCCCGTTTTCCCGACAGGTCAGAGTGGACCTGGCCGGCCAGAAGCGCGGTTCACACAACGTCAACCCTGACCACAATCGGATCAAGCAATACCTCGAAGGATTCAACATCGAGCAGTTTGAAATGGTCGGCACGATCTCCAATGCCACCGGCTCCTTTGCGCTGTTACGCGGAGCGGGCGGGGTGCATCGGCTGAAAGTCGGCGATTACCTGGGGCGTAACGATGGACGGATCGTCGCCATCAGCGGTTCACAAGTCGATGTAGTCGAAATCGTTCCCGATGGCGAGGGTGCCTGGCTGGAGCGACCACGGACCCTTCCTTTGAAAGAGCACTCATAGTGGAACTCGAATAATGAACAGGACTTTCTCAACCCTCGGTATTTCGCTATGGATAGCGTTGATGTCTCCGATGGTGCTGGCGACCAACCTCAAAGCGCTGGATGTTGCCGCGCTGCCGGGTGATCGCATCGAGTTGAAGTTGTCTTTCGATGGGCCGTCCCCTGCGCCCCACGGTTACACGACCGAACAGCCGGCGCGGATTGCGCTGGACCTGCCCGGCGTGGTCAGTCAGTTGGCGAGTAAAAATCGCGACCTGGGCGGCGGCAATGCCCGCAGCGCAACGGTGGTGGAAGCCAAGGACCGCACGCGGCTCATTATTAACCTGACGCAGTTGACTCCGTATAGCGCGAAAGTCGAAGGCAACAATTTGTTGGTGGTGATCGGGCAGGGGGCCAATGGCAAGGCATTGAAACCGGCGGCGAGCGAGCCTCGTGCCAAGCTGACAACCCCGGCGCCGGCAAAAACCTACCCTGTTGTGAGCAAGGCCATTCGCGGCGTCGACTTCCAGCGCGGCACCCAGGGTGAAGGTAATGTGGTCATTGATTTATCGGATCCGTCCATTGCCCCGGACATCCAGGAACACGAAGGCAAGATCATTCTCGGATTTGCCAGGACCCAATTGCCCGAAAAGTTGCGCGTGCGACTGGACGTCAAGGATTTCGCCACTCCGGTGCAATTCGTCAACGCCAGCGCCACGGGCGACCGGGCCACGATCAGTATCGAGCCCGGCGGTACTTTCGACTATTCGACTTACCAGACCGACAACAAGCTGACCGTCAGCATCCGGCCGGTGACCCCTGACGATCTGCAAAAGCGTAATACAGAGCGCTTCGCCTACACCGGCGAAAAACTCTCACTGAACTTTCAAGACATCGATGTACGTTCGGTGCTGCAACTGATCGCCGATTTCACCAACCTTAATCTGGTGGCCAGCGACACGGTGCAGGGTGGCATCACCTTGCGGCTGCAAAACGTGCCGTGGGATCAGGCGCTCGATCTGGTGCTGAAAACCAAAGGGCTGGACAAGCGCAAGATCGGCAACGTTCTGTTGGTGGCGCCGGCCGATGAAATCGCTGCCCGGGAACGTCAGGAACTGGAATCGCAGAAGCAGATCGCCGAACTCGCGCCGTTGCGACGAGAGCTATTGCAGGTCAACTACGCCAAGGCTGCCGACATCGCCAAGCTGTTTCAGTCGGTGACCAGCGCCGAGGCTAAAGCCGACGAGCGTGGGTCGATCACGGTGGATGAACGGACCAACAACATCATTGCCTACCAGACCCAGGACAACCTCGATGAGCTTCGCCGCATTGTCACGCAACTGGACATTCCGGTGCGTCAGGTGATGATCGAAGCGCGAATCGTCGAAGCCAACGTCGACTACGACAAAAGCCTCGGCGTGCGCTGGGGTGGTTCAGTGCAGAACAAGGGCAACTGGAATACGTCCGGGGTCAGCAATGGTTCGACGACCATTGGTACACCGGGCAGTGGCGACACCAACTCGCCGTTTGTCGACCTGGGGGCGGCGGGCAGTACGTCGGGAATCGGCATTGCCTATATCACCGACAACGTGTTGCTGGACCTTGAGCTGACGGCGATGGAGAAAACCGGCAACGGTGAAATTGTCTCGCAGCCCAAGGTGGTCACGTCCGACAAGGAAACCGCCAAGATCCTCAAGGGCACGGAGATCCCCTACCAGGAAGCCAGCTCCAGTGGCGCGACCTCGGTGTCATTCAAAGAGGCCGCGCTGTCGCTGGAAGTCACGCCGCAGATCACGCCGGATAACCGGATCATCATGGAGGTCAAGGTCACCAAGGACGAGCCGGACTTTCTGAACAAGGTGCAGGATGTGCCGCCGATCAAGAAAAACGAGGTCAATGCCAAAGTCCTGGTCAATGACGGCGAGACCATCGTCATTGGCGGAGTTTTCTCAAATACTCAGAGCAAGGTTGTAGATAAGGTGCCATTTCTCGGCGATGTGCCGTATCTTGGCCGCCTTTTCCGGCGTGACGTGGTTTCGGAGAAAAAATCCGAGCTGCTGGTGTTTCTCACTCCGCGTATCATGAACAATCAGGCGATTGCTGTGAGTCATTGATTCTGTGCGAAATTTGATTCTTGTTGGACCGATGGGCGCTGGTAAAAGCACCATCGGCCGGTTGCTGGCCAAAGAGCTGCGCCTGCCGTTCAAAGATTCCGATAAGGAAATTGAATTGCGCACGGGCGCCAATATCCCGTGGATTTTCGATAAAGAAGGCGAACCGGGCTTTCGTGACCGCGAGGAGGCGATGATTGCCGAGCTGTGCGGCTGCGATGGCGTGGTGCTGGCGACTGGTGGTGGCGCGGTGATGCGCGAAGCCAATCGTCGGGCGTTGCATGCCGGTGGTCGGGTGGTCTACTTGCATGCTTCTGTCGAGCAGCAAGTGGGTCGTACTGCCCGTGACCGCAATCGACCCCTGTTGCGTACCGCCGATCCGGCCAAGACCCTTCGGGATCTGCTGGCGATCCGCGATCCGCTTTATCGGGAAATCGCCGACCTGGTGGTTGAAACCGATGAGCGGCCGCCGCGAATGGTAGTGCTCGACATTCTCGAACGCTTGCAACAGCTACCGCCCCGTTAATGCGCAGCGCGAAATGCGCTATCCTCGGCATCCTGTCATGACCGCTCGGTTGTAGCGGATGGCTACCGAACAGCATTACACCAGCAGGCACCGTGGACATTCGATAACTCAAGGCAGGACGCCTGATTTCATCTTCATTGCGGGGACACATGCAGACACTCAAGGTCGATCTAGGCGAGCGCAGCTACCCGATTCACATTGGCAAAGGTTTGTTGGATCAGCCTGAGCTGCTGGCCCCGCATATTCGCGGACGGCAAGTAGCGATCATCTCCAACGAGACCGTTGCACCGCTCTACCTCGAGCGTCTGACCCGCAGCCTGGCGCAGTTCTCGGTGATTTCCGTGGTGCTGCCCGATGGCGAAGCCTTCAAGACCTGGGAAACCCTGCAACTGATTTTCGACGGCCTGCTGACCGCACGGCACGACCGCCGTACCACCGTGATCGCCCTTGGTGGCGGTGTGATTGGTGACATGGCCGGGTTTGCTGCCGCCTGCTACCAGCGCGGCGTTGATTTCATTCAAGTGCCGACCACGTTGCTGTCGCAAGTCGACTCTTCGGTGGGCGGCAAGACCGGTATCAACCATCCGCTGGGCAAGAACATGGTCGGCGCGTTCTATCAGCCGAACGTAGTGCTCATCGATACCGCGACCCTCAATACACTGCCGGCCCGCGAACTGTCCGCCGGGCTTGCCGAAGTCATCAAGTACGGGCTGATCTGCGACGAGCCGTTTCTGACCTGGCTCGAAGAAAACGTCGATCGCCTGCGCGCCCTGGACCAGGTCGCCCTGACCTACGCCATTGAGCGTTCTTGCGCCGCCAAGGCTGCGGTAGTCGGTGCCGACGAAAAAGAGACCGGCGTTCGTGCCACATTGAACCTCGGTCATACGTTCGGCCACGCCATTGAAACCCACATGGGCTATGGTGTCTGGCTTCATGGTGAGGCCGTCGCTGCTGGCACCGTGATGGCTTTGGAAATGTCGGCCCGACTGGGCTGGATCAGTGAACAAGAGCGTGATCGCGGTATTCGCCTGTTCCAGCGTGCCGGACTGCCGGTCATCCCGCCTGAAGAGATGACCGAAGCCGATTTCCTTGAACACATGGCAATTGACAAGAAAGTGATCGACGGTCGTTTGCGCCTGGTGCTGCTGCGCCACATGGGCGAAGCGGTGGTGACCGACGATTATCCGAAAGAGGTTTTACAGGCCACGCTGGGAGCGGATTACCGCGCCCTGGCTCAGCTTAAAGGTTAATAAGATCCCGATGACTAGTTTGCATGCCGACGAGGCTTTCCTCGGCCATTACCAGTTAAGTCATGACCCTTTTGCTCCACGGGTGCCTGGCTTCAAATTTTTCCCGGCCCAGCGCAAACCGGTGCTGGGGCAACTGCATCACCTGGCGCGCTATAGCCAGTTGCTGCTGGTGGTCACAGGCCCGCAGGGCAGTGGCAAGACCCTGTTGCGTCAGGCTCTGGTGGCCAGCACCAACAAGCAGTCGGTGCAAAGCGTGGTGGTGTCCGCTCGCGGCGCTGGCGATTCGGCTGGCATCTTGCGCCAGGTGGCTCAAGCGCTGAACGTCGAACAGGCCGAAATCGGCGCCATCCTGGCGCAAGTGGTGCAACTGGCGTTGACCGGCCAGGAAGTCTATTTGCTGGTGGATGACGCCGAGCAGCTCGACGAATCCGCGCTCGAAGCCCTGATGGCCCTGGCCGCCGGCGCACCGGAAGGTCGCCCACATGTGTTCCTGTTTGGCGAGTCGTCGCTGATCGCTCAGCTTGAGGCGCTAAGCCTTGAGGAAGAGCGTTTCCACGTGATCGAACTGCAGCCTTACACCGAAGAAGAAACCCGCGAATATCTGGACCAGCGGCTCGAAGGCGCTGGTCGGGGTATCGAACTTTTCACCGCAGATCAGATCTCTGATATTCACGAAAGCTCCGACGGTTGGCCTGGCAACATCAACCAGGTTGCCCGCGATGCAATGATCGAAGCCATGATTGCCAGCCGCTCAGCGGTGAAGCGTCCAAAAATGGGGTTCAACATGCCGAAGAAACACGTATTGGCGATTTCCGCCGTTGTCGTGGTCGCGGTAGCCGCCGCCTGGTTGATTCCGGGTCGCAGCAAAGCACCGACCACCGGCGCACCTGCCAACGAACAGGCACAGCTGCCGCTCGGTCAAGGTTCGCCACAGCCTAACGGCGGTGCACCTTCCGTCGAATTCGCCGGTAACTCGCAGCCGATGCCATTGCCGCTGGTCGGCAACTCGCAACCGGTCATGCGCGGTCCGTTGGCTGAAGCCGCCGGTGGCATCACCGAAGGCGACGATGGCGTGCCGATCGAGGGTTCCAGCGCTACACCGCCTACTGTGACCACCGTCGCGCCGCCAGCGGGCGTTCAGCCGGGTCCAGCGCCGACACCGGCCACCAAACCTGTTCCCGCGCCGACGCAGGTCGCAACCGCCAAGCCAGCTCCGACTGCACCTGCCGCGAAGCCGGTTCCAGCGCCAGCCAAGGTTGCCGCCGTGGCTGCCGCCAAGCCTGCCGAGAAGCCAGCCCCCGCAGCCAAGGCCGCTGGCGGCACCTGGTACGCCGGACAACCTACGAGCAATTACGTGGTGCAGATTCTCGGCACCAGCTCCGAAGCGTCTGCGCAAAACTTCGTGAAAGAGCAGGGCGGCGAGTACCGTTATTTCAAGAAAGTCCTCAACGGCAAGCCGTTGTATGTCATCACCTATGGCAACTTCGCCAATCGTGATGCAGCCGTTTCTGCCATCAAGGCCTTGCCAGCGAAGGTTCAGGCTGGTAAACCTTGGCCTCGCACTGTCGCCAGCGTCCAACAGGAACTGGCAACAACTCGCTGAAGATTCGGCGGCCTTACCCAGGCCGCCTCTCCAAGCACCTCAAAATTTCTGCAAGTGCGCGCCGTCTCTACAGACCGCGTGCCTTGTGGTGTCTGCGTTACAGTAGTCTTTGAGTCGTTGCGGTCAAAATTAAAAAAAGTTTTGACTAGCACAGCAGATCGCTTTAAACCTTTCACAAATGCGACATGAATTTGCGACATTTCGTCGTCAAATTTGTGAGCCTCTGTGTCGCTGTGTACAATGACCACCCTTTTGCCCCCGCTAAGCCGGCGTACGTTCGGCGTGGAATGCAAGTGGTTGAATTGAAAAGAAATTTGCCTCGGTAAGAGGCAGCCTGGTGAGAAAGTGTCTATGAAAGCAGGTCTGTACCAACCAGATGAATTCAAGGATAACTGCGGTTTCGGCCTGATAGCCCATATGCAGGGCGAGCCCAGTCATACCCTTTTGCAAACGGCCATTGAGGCCCTGACCTGCATGACCCACCGCGGTGGGATCAACGCCGACGGCAAGACCGGTGACGGTTGTGGCTTGCTGATTCAAAAGCCGGATGTGTTCCTGCGAGCCATCGCCCAGGAAACCTTCGGCGTCGCACTGCCCAAGCAATACGCAGTGGGCATGGTCTTCTTCAACCAGGACCCGGTGAAAGCCGAAGCCGCTCGCGAGAACATGAACCGCGAGATTCTGGCGGCCGGCCTGACCCTCGTCGGCTGGCGCAAAGTGCCGATCGACACCAGCGTCCTCGGCCGTCTGGCCCTCGAGCGCCTGCCGCAGATCGAACAAGTGTTCATCGGCGGTGAAGGCCTGAGCGATCAGGACATGGCCGTCAAGCTGTTCACATCCCGTCGTCGCTCGTCCGTGGCCAACGCCGCCGATGTCGACCACTACGTCTGCAGCTTTTCGCACAAGACCATCATTTATAAAGGCCTGATGATGCCGGCGGACTTGACCGCCTTCTATCCAGACCTGAGCGATGAGCGCCTGCAAACCTCGATTTGCGTGTTCCACCAGCGCTTCTCCACCAACACCCTGCCGAAATGGCCGCTGGCTCAACCGTTCCGCTTCCTGGCGCACAACGGCGAGATCAACACCATCACCGGTAACCGCAACTGGGCCGTGGCCCGTCGCACCAAGTTCACCAATGATTTGATGGACCTGGAAGAGCTCGGCCCGCTGGTCAACCGCGTCGGTTCCGACTCCTCCAGCATGGACAACATGCTTGAACTGATGGTCACCGGTGGCATCGACCTGTTCCGTGGCGTGCGGATGATCATTCCGCCTGCGTGGCAGAACGTCGAAACCATGGACCCGGATCTGCGTGCGTTCTACGAGTACAACTCGATGCACATGGAACCGTGGGACGGCCCGGCTGGCGTGGTTATGACCGACGGTCGCTACGCCGTGTGCCTGCTCGACCGTAACGGTCTGCGTCCGGCGCGTTGGGTCACCACCAAAAACGGTTTTATCACCCTGGCCTCGGAAATCGGTGTCTGGAACTACCAGCCTGAAGACGTGATCGCCAAGGGGCGCGTTGGCCCGGGCCAGATCTTTGCCGTGGACACCGAAACCGGTCAGATTCTCGACACCGATGCGATCGACAACCGCCTGAAGTCTCGTCATCCGTACAAGCAATGGCTGCGCAAGAATGCCCTGCGCATTCAGGCGACCATGGAAGACAACGACCACGGTTCGGCGTTTTACGACGTCGATCAGCTCAAGCAATACATGAAGATGTACCAGGTCACGTTCGAAGAGCGTGATCAGGTGCTGCGTCCGCTCGGCGAGCAGGGCTACGAAGCCGTGGGCTCGATGGGCGACGATACGCCGATGGCCGTGCTGTCCCAGCGCGTGCGTACGCCGTACGACTATTTCCGTCAGCAGTTCGCGCAGGTCACCAACCCGCCGATCGACCCGCTGCGTGAAGCCATCGTCATGTCGCTGGAGATCTGCCTCGGTGCCGAGCGCAACATCTTCCAGGAATCGCCAGAACACGCCTCGCGCGTGATCCTCAGCTCGCCGGTCATCTCCCCGGCCAAGTGGCGTTCGCTGATGAACCTCGATCGTCCGGGCTTCGAGCGCGCGATCATTGATCTGAACTACGACGAAAGCATCGGCCTCGAAGCGGCGATCTGCAACGTTGCCGATCAGGCTGAAGAAGCCGTGCGCGCCGGTCGTACCCAGGTTGTGCTGAGTGACCGTCACATTGCCCCGGGCAAGTTGCCGATCCACGCTTCGCTCGCCACCGGCGCGGTGCACCACCGCCTGACCGAAAAAGGCCTGCGTTGCGACTCCAACATCCTCGTGGAAACCGCGACTGCGCGTGACCCGCATCACTTCGCCGTGTTGATCGGTTTCGGCGCCTCGGCGGTGTATCCGTTCCTGGCCTACGAAGTGTTGGGTGACCTGATCCGTACAGGTGAAGTGCTGGGCGACCTCTATGAGGTGTTTAAGAACTACCGTAAAGGCATCACCAAAGGCCTGCTGAAGATCCTGTCGAAGATGGGTATCTCGACCATCACGTCGTATCGTGGCGCGCAGTTGTTCGAAGCCATCGGCCTGTCCGAAGAAGTCTGCGAGCTGAGCTTCCGTGGTGTGCCAAGCCGCATCAAGGGCGCGCGTTTCGTCGACATCGAAGCCGAGCAAAAAGCGCTGGCTGCCGAAGCCTGGAGTCCGCGCAAGCCGATCCAGCAAGGCGGCCTGCTGAAGTTCGTCCACGGTGGCGAATATCATGCGTACAACCCGGACGTGGTCAGCACTCTGCAAGCCGCTGTGCAGCAGGGCGACTACAGCAAGTTCAAGGAATACACGTCGCTGGTGGACAACCGTCCGGTGTCGATGATCCGCGACATGTTCAACGTCAAAACCCTCGACACGCCGCTGGACATGAGCGAGATCGAACCGCTGGAATCGGTGCTCAAGCGCTTCGACTCCGCGGGTATCTCGCTGGGCGCCCTGTCACCGGAAGCTCACGAGGCCCTGGCCGAAGCCATGAACCGCCTCGGCGCGCGTTCCAACTCCGGCGAAGGCGGCGAAGACCCGGCGCGTTATGGCACCATCAAGAGCTCGAAAATCAAGCAGGTTGCTACTGGCCGCTTCGGTGTGACCCCGGAATACCTGGTCAACGCTGAAGTGCTGCAGATCAAAGTCGCTCAGGGCGCCAAGCCCGGCGAAGGTGGTCAACTGCCAGGTGGCAAGGTCAACGGTCTGATCGCCAAGCTGCGTTACGCAGTGCCGGGCGTGACCCTGATTTCGCCGCCACCGCACCACGACATCTATTCGATCGAAGACTTGTCGCAGCTGATTTTCGACCTGAAACAAGTCAACCCGAAGGCTCTGGTCTCGGTGAAGCTGGTAGCAGAAGCGGGCGTCGGCACCATCGCGGCCGGTGTGGCCAAGGCCTACGCGGACTTGATCACCATCTCCGGCTACGACGGCGGCACCGGCGCATCGCCGCTGACCTCGATCAAATACGCCGGCGCTCCCTGGGAGCTCGGCCTGGCCGAAACCCACCAGACTCTGCGCGGCAACGACCTGCGCGGCAAAGTGCGGGTACAAACCGACGGCGGCCTGAAAACCGGCCTCGACGTGATCAAGGCTGCAATCCTCGGCGCTGAAAGCTTCGGCTTCGGCACCGCGCCAATGATCGCGCTGGGCTGCAAATACCTGCGTATCTGCCACCTGAACAACTGCGCCACCGGCGTCGCGACTCAGAACGAGAAGCTGCGCAAGGATCACTACATCGGCACCGTCGACATGGTGGTGAATTTCTTCACCTACGTCGCTGAAGAAACCCGTGAGTGGCTGGCCAAGCTGGGCGTGCGCTCCCTCGAAGAGCTGATCGGTCGTACCGATCTGCTGGAAGTCCTCGAAGGCCAGACCGCCAAGCAGCAACACCTGGACCTGACCCCGTTGCTCGGCAGCGATCACATCCCGGCAGACAAGCCTCAGTTCTGCCAGGTGGACCGCAACCCGCCGTTCGACAAAGGCCTGCTGGCCGAGAAAATGGTCGACTTGGCCACTTCGGCCATCAACGACATGAGCGGCGCTGACTTCGCCCTGGACATCTGCAACTGCGACCGTTCCATTGGCGCACGGATCTCCGGTGAAATCGCTCGCAAGCACGGCAACCAAGGCATGGCGAACGCACCGATCACCTTCCGCTTCAAAGGGACGGCCGGTCAGAGCTTCGGTGTGTGGAACGCCGGCGGCCTGAACATGTACCTGGAAGGCGACGCCAACGACTACGTTGGCAAAGGCATGACCGGCGGCAAGCTGGTCATCGTTCCGCCGAAGGGCAGTGTCTACAAGACTCAGGACAGTGCCATCATCGGCAACACCTGCCTGTACGGCGCCACGGGCGGCAAGCTGTTCGCCGCCGGTACCGCGGGCGAGCGTTTTGCCGTGCGTAACTCCGGTGCTCACACGGTTGTGGAAGGCACTGGCGATCACTGCTGCGAGTACATGACCGGTGGTTTCGTCTGCGTCCTGGGCAAGACCGGTTACAACTTCGGCTCAGGCATGACCGGCGGTTTCGCCTACGTGCTCGACCAGGACAACTCCTTCGTTGACCGGGTCAACCACGAACTGGTGGAAATCCAGCGGATCAGCGGTGAAGCGATGGAAGCCTATCGCAGCCACCTGCAACGCGTGCTGAACGAATACGTCGAGGAAACCGACAGCGAATGGGGTCGTAACCTCGCTGAAAACCTCGACGACTACCTGCGTCGTTTCTGGCTGGTCAAGCCCAAGGCTGCCAACCTGAAATCGTTGCTTTCCAGCACCCGTGCCAACCCGCAGTGATATGCGCCTGAAGAGTTTGATGAGGTTTTAACAATGGCTGAACGTCTGAATAACGACTTCCAGTTCATCGATGTCGGGCGCAAAGATCCGAAGAAGAAACTGTTGCGTCAACGCAAGAAAGAGTTCGTCGAAATCTACGAACCCTTCAAACCCCAGCATTCGGCCGATCAGGCCCACCGCTGCCTGGGTTGCGGTAATCCGTATTGCGAATGGAAGTGCCCGGTGCACAACTTCATTCCCAACTGGCTGAAACTGGTGGCCGAGGGCAACATCCTCCAGGCCGCCGAGCTGTCGCACCAGACCAACACCCTGCCGGAAGTCTGCGGCCGGGTGTGCCCGCAGGACCGTCTGTGCGAGGGTGCTTGCACCCTCAACGATGGCTTCGGCGCGGTGACCATCGGTTCGGTCGAGAAGTACATCACCGACACCGCGTTCGCCATGGGCTGGCGCCCGGACATGTCCAAGGTCAAGCCGACCGGCAAACGTGTCGCGATCATCGGCGCCGGCCCGGCCGGTCTGGGCTGTGCCGACGTGCTGGTACGTGGCGGCGTAACCCCGGTGGTGTTCGACAAGAACCCGGAAATCGGTGGTTTGCTGACCTTCGGCATCCCCGAGTTCAAGCTGGAAAAGACTGTGCTGAGCAATCGTCGCGAAGTCTTTACCGGCATGGGCATCGAGTTCCGCCTGAACACCGAAGTGGGCAAGGACGTGACCGTCGAGCAACTGCTCGAAGAATACGATGCCGTGTTCATGGGCATGGGCACCTACACCTACATGAAGGGCGGCTTTGCCGGTGAGGACCTGCCGGGCGTGCATGACGCACTCGACTTCCTGATCGCCAACGTCAACCGCAACCTGGGCTTTGAAAAGTCGCCGGAAGATTTCGTCGACATGAAAGGCAAGAAGGTCGTGGTGCTGGGCGGCGGCGATACGGCGATGGACTGCAACCGCACCTCGATCCGTCAGGGCGCCAAGTCGGTGACCTGTGCGTACCGTCGTGACGAAGCGAACATGCCGGGCTCGCGCAAAGAAGTGAAGAATGCCAAGGAAGAAGGGGTGAAATTCCTCTACAACCGCCAGCCAATCGCTATCGTCGGTGAAGACCGCGTCGAAGGCGTGAAAGTGGTCGAGACCCGTCTCGGCGCACCGGACGCCCGTGGCCGTCGCAGCCCTGAGCCGATCCCGGGCTCCGAAGAGATCATCCCGGCCGACGCCGTGGTTATCGCGTTCGGTTTCCGCCCAAGCCCGGCGCCATGGTTCGAGCAGTTCGACATCCAGACCGACAGCCAGGGCCGCGTCGTGGCCCCGGAGCAAGGTAAATACAAGCACCAGACCAGCAACCCGAAAATCTTCGCCGGTGGCGACATGGTTCGCGGTTCTGACCTGGTGGTGACGGCGATCTTCGAAGGCCGCAATGCGGCTGAAGGGATCCTGGATTACCTGGGCGTCTGATCAGCGCGTGACCCTGTAGGAGCCGACTTGCTGGCGATGAACGATAACGCGGTTTTCCTGATAGACCGCGTCGTCTGAATCGCCAGCAAGCCGGCTCCTACAGAAGGTTGAGTGGCCTGTCACCCGCGACAAATTGACCCGATAGACAAAAGGCTTGGCTCTATCCGTGCCTTTTGCGTCGCGCTCTGAGAAAATACCCGCACTTTTTTTCCGGATGCCGACATGACTGCCCTGAAGAACGACCGTTTCCTTCGCGCCCTGCTCAAGCAACCCGTAGACGTCACCCCTGTGTGGATGATGCGTCAGGCCGGTCGCTACCTGCCTGAATACCGCGCCAGCCGTGCCAAGGCCGGCGATTTCATGAGCCTGTGCATGAACCCGGAGTTCGCTTGCGAAGTCACCATGCAACCGCTCGACCGCTATCCACAACTGGACGCGGCGATCCTCTTCTCCGACATCCTGACTATCCCGGACGCTATGGGCCAAGGCCTGTACTTCGAAACCGGTGAAGGTCCGCGCTTCAAGAAAGTCGTCAGCACCATGGCTGACATCGAGGCCCTGCCGATTCCTGATCCGCACAAAGACCTCGGCTACGTCATGGACGCGGTCAGCACCATCCGCCGCGAACTGAACGGTCGCGTGCCGCTGATCGGCTTTGCCGGTAGCCCATGGACCCTGGCCACCTACATGGTCGAAGGCGGCTCGTCGAAAGACTACCGCAAGACCAAAACCATGCTCTACGACAACCCGCAAGCCTTGCACCTGCTGCTGGACAAGCTCGCGCAAACGGTCACCAGCTACCTCAACGGCCAGATCATGGCCGGCGCGCAAGCGGTGCAGATCTTCGACAGCTGGGGCGGCAGCCTCTCGGCGGCGGCGTACCAGGAATTCTCCCTGGCTTACATGCGCAAAATCGTCAGCGGCCTGATTCGCGAACACGAAGGCCGCAAAGTGCCGGTCATCCTCTTCACCAAAAACGGCGGCCTGTGGCTGGAAAGCATCGCCGACGCTGGCGCTGATGCATTGGGCCTGGACTGGACCTGCGACATCGGCAGCGCCCGTGATCGCGTCGGTAGCAAAGTCGCCCTGCAAGGCAACATGGACCCGACCGTGCTGTACGCCAAGCCAGAAGCGATTCGCACCGAAGTCGGCCGCATCCTCGCCAGCTACGGCAAGGGCAGCGGCCACGTGTTCAACCTGGGTCATGGCATTACGCCGGATGTTGATCCGGAACATGCGGGTGCGTTCCTGAGCGCGGTGCATGAACTGTCGGCGCAGTATCACGAGTAATCGTCGCCCAGTAAAAAACGCCCGGCTTATGCCGGGCGTTTTTGTTTTTAATGTAGGAGTGAGCCTGCTCGCGATAGCGGTGAATCAGTCGCCGAATGTATTGGCTGATACTCCGTTATCGCGAGCAGGCTCAATCACCAGCAATCCGCCGACAAACAATCCGATCCCGTTCCATCCGCCCAGGTGCCAAAACACCCCACCCGCCGTCCCCGCAATACTCGACCCGGCGTAATAGCTGAACAGATACAACGATGACGCCTGCCCCTTGGCCTTGATCGCCCGACGCCCGATCCAGCTGCTCGCCACGGAGTGCGCGGCAAAGAAGCCAAAAGTAAAGATCAGCATGCCGATGATCACCACCGGCAGCGGCGTGAACATGGTCAGGGCAAGGCCGGCGAGCATCAGCACGATGGTCGACCAAAGCACCTTCCGGCGCCCTAGCTTGTCAGCCAGCGAACCGATTTTCGCCGAGCTGTAGATCCCCGACAGATACACCACCGACAGCAGTCCGACGAAGGCTTGCTCCATGTGATACGGCTCAGCCAGCAGTCGGTAGCCGATGTAGTTGAACAGCGTGACGAACGCGCCCATCAGCACAAAGGCTTCAAGGAACAGCAGCGGCAAACCGGCATCGCGAAAGTGCATGGTGAAGCCGTCAATCAAGCTGCGCGGGTGCAGCGAGCGGGCGCGGAAGTTGCGCGACTCGGGAAGGATTTTCCAGAACACCGCCGCCGCAATCAGCGCCAGACCACCAATCACCAGCATCGCCGTGTGCCAGCTGACGAAATCGATCAGCACCCCGGTGATCAAGCGTCCGCACATCCCGCCAATCGCATTGCCGCCGATGTATAAGCCCATGGCCAGGCCGATGTGCTGCGGGTGGATCTCTTCGCTCAGGTAAGTCATGGCTACCGCCGCCAGGCCGCTCAACGACAACCCTATCAGTGCGCGCATCACCAGCACGCCTTGCCAGCTCGGCATCATCGCGCTGGCCATGGTGCACAGCGCGGCGGCGAACAACGCGGCGACCATGACAGGTTTGCGTCCGACACGGTCGGAGATCGGTCCGGTGATCAACAGGCCAATGGCGAGCATGCCGGTCGCGACCGACAGGATCAGGCTGCTCTGCGCCGCGTTGATCGAGTACTCGTGAGACAGCAGCGGCATCATCGGTTGCACGCAGTAGAGCAACGCGAAGGTTGCGAAGCCGCCGGAGAACAGCGCCAGCACCGTGCGCATGAACATCGGGGTGCCTTTTTCGATGTAAATCTCTTTCAGTTCGGCGACGACTTCGTCTGCCGCAGCGGGCGGCACTTCGTGGGCAAGAGGGGCGACAGCAGTTTTCACGTTAGACCTCGGAGGGCGCAGCCGGTCAGGCAATGAAAAAAGCATATAGCTGCCTAATGATTCAATCCAATATATTGTTCGACCTGTTTGAGAGCTTTTACGACCTAATGGGGTTTTTATGGAATTGCGTCATCTGCGCTACTTCATCGCCGTCGCCGAAGAACTGCACTTCGGCCGCGCCGCTCAGGTGCTGGGCATCTCACAACCGCCGCTGAGTCAGCAGATTCAGGCACTGGAGGCCGAGGTTGGCGCACGCTTGTTCGAGCGAACCAATCGTCGGGTCGAACTCAGCGAAGCCGGCCGTTTGTTTCTTCAAGAGGCGCGATTGGCGCTGGCGCAAGTCGACAAAGCCGCGGATGTGGCTCGGCGCGCACAGCTTGGAGAGTTGGGCGAGTTGAAGATCGGCTTCACCTCGTCGGCACCGTTCAATTCGACCATTCCCCAGGCGATTTTCTCGTTCCGCCAGCGCTTCCCGGCCGTGCATCTGAACCTGCGAGAGATGAGCAGTACCCAGGTCGCCGATGCGTTGGTCGACGAGTCGATTGAGGTCGGCATCATGCGACCATTGGGATTGTCGGATTCCCTCAGTGTCGTGGAACTGATGCGCGAACCACTGGTGGCGGTGCTCAGCTCCAAGGACCCCTTGGTCAACTGCAGCGAAGAAGGATTGTTCCTGTCGGCACTGGCCCTTGAACCTTTCGTATTTTTCCCACGCAGCTACGGCAGTGGTCTCTACGCACAATTGCTCAGCCTGGCCCGCGATGCCGGCTTTAGCCCGCACTTTGCGCAAGAGGCTGGCGAGGCGATGACGATCATCGGCCTGGTAGCGGCAGGGTTGGGGGTGTCGGTGCTGCCGGCGTCGTATCAGCGGATGCGCATCGACGGCGTGGTGTATCGACCGTTGCTCGATCCAGCGGCGGTGTCGGCGGTGTGGCTGGTGCAGCGCAAGGATCAAAAGTCGCCGATGGCCAAGGCGTTTGTTGAGTTGTTGACGCGTAAGGTTGAGCCGTTGAAGGCGTGATTGAGTATCGACTGATTAGAATTTTGGGGTGATTAGGTGTAGCTCAAGAGCTACACTCGCCGCATGATTCGCAGGTGACAAAAGCAGCCAAACACGTGACATCAAACAGGCCAGGCTAATTGCAAGATCCTGGCAGGAGCAAAACCCATGACCGAACAATTCACTCGCTGGGACTCTGCCGAGTACCTCAAGACCGAAGAGGACATGGCCAATTATCTTGACGCTTGCATGGAAGAAGCGGGAGATGATCCAGCATTTATCGCTAAAGCACTTGGGACCATTGCGCGAGCTCGCGGCATGACCCAAGTTGCACGGGATGCAGGACTCTCCCGAGAAAGCCTTTACCGTGCGCTATCCGGTGAAGGGAACCCGGAATTCGGCACGATCCTTAAAGTCGTGAAAGCTTTGGGGTTGAAGTTACATGCCAGTACCTGAATTTAATGTTTTGAGCGATACTCCTCCCCGTTCCCGAAAAGGGGCTTGTGAGACTCTGAGGATCCTGGGTAACCAGCCATCGCAGAGCCAGGCAGGTACAGGGCGATGACAAGCCGACCTGTTTGTGAAGGGGCGCCGAAAGGCGCCCTTTGTCGTTCTGGCGTGAGCCGGCTCAGTCAACCCCCTGTCCCCTCATCAAGACGCGCAACAGCCTGCAAATCGTCGACGACCAGACCGGTCGCGCAGGCGTTGCTGAAAGCAAGTTGATTCAAGTTCAGTAAGCGTGTGAACGGCCTCTGCGCTAAGCGCGGGGGCCGTCTTCACACTTGTTGGAAGCGCTGGTGTCCACTCCACTGACGCCGTTACGACGAAGC
Organism: Pseudomonas sp. P4_C8; assembly: GCF_056401975.1. Taxonomy (NCBI): domain Bacteria; kingdom Pseudomonadati; phylum Pseudomonadota; class Gammaproteobacteria; order Pseudomonadales; family Pseudomonadaceae; genus Pseudomonas; species Pseudomonas sp. P4_C8. Next base: position 21,746 of record NZ_JBFUIH010000043.1, read on the forward strand.
AGGCGCTTGCCCTCATTTTCGTTGTTGCGCCGAAACCTGCCCCTGCAATCGTCGCCCGACGACATCCAGCAAATCACAACCATCGCGCAATGACGTCACCAACACCCGCGCCAGCTCACTGTGAACGCCCTCGCCAAACGCGAAACTTTCAAGCAGCTGGGTCGCAGTGCGGATGCGGTAGGCCGCCGTTTCGTGCAGCACGTCCAGCGGTGCTTCGGTGTCGATCAACAAAGATGCGATGGTGCAATCGATGCCGGTGATAGGCATGTATCTATCCATGACAAAAAACCTCCATTGCGTAAGAGAGCGCGATTACTTATTGGTGACTGTTGGACGGCGCCATAGACAACCCACTGGGAGGGTCAAGAATGTCCAGGGCCCGGTTGACCATCAACTCGGCCAGCACGATCAGTTGCTGAATGGCCAATGCCTCGTTGCGGCGCGAGCCTTCGAGCTCGCAGGCGAGGTCGGTGGTCATCACATTCAGCGAGGCGAGGGTTTCAGTGGCGTGACAGAGCAAGGACTCCGTATCGACGTTCGGGTTGATGCTGAACACATGGCTGACAGGGTCGGGGCGGTTTGGATTACGCAGGCGCGCGCTGACGGTACGCTCGGTGGTTTCGGAGAGTTTGGATAAGTCGGCGGATGAAAGGTCTGCTGATTCCGGGGAGGTAGGTTTGTTTTTTTTCATGATGATGCTCCCTGCAAAATTTAAGAAAGTGCCAATTCCATTGTTTGAAATGGAACTGGTTAGTCACTGTACTCAAGTTTTTTGGCTGGTAAAGCAGTTCGTTATAAATTTCAAGTGGTTAATCAAACTATTAAACATTTGCTTAATTAAATGATTCTTATCGGGCAGGCTCGTATTTTTTCGCAAAAGGCACTGCTGAAAGCTTGCGATTTTGGTCGGCTGGAATATGCCGATGCATACGCATTTGCGCTTCCTTATTTCCGTAAGAAATTTCTTTTAGCTCGTCGATAGTCCTACAGGGTTTGTAACTGTGAAACATTATCTAACGAATGTTTGTCTTGTTTGTGGTGTTGCCATTTGTACAGCGGCTAGGATGTAGAGAACTTATCTCGAGTAAAGCATGGCTGCGGGTATTCAGAGCTGATGTGGCTCTTTGTGATTGTAAACAAATGGTGGCTGTTAAATGTACAGGAAAGAAAAAACAGAAAATTTGAAAAATAATATTAAATACTTGATAAAAAGCCGAGGGGAGACGCAGCTTTCATTGTGTAATTCCAGTGGTTTGACCAGGACGACGATATATAACATCTTGGAAGGGAGAGTAGTGAATGTACAGCAGTCCACCATTCGCAAAATTTCTGATTTTTTTGGTGTATCTTATAAAGAAATAGAGAGTGTTGATTTCGAAGAAAGAGAAATGATAGAGAGCAGTATTTCTTTGCAAGGAAATATGAATCCCGCGGCAGTTCCTATAATTAAAGAAAGTTTATTGATTCGGAATCTTGATAAAAGAATTGGTGAGCTGGCCACTACTCATCCTCTAACGTATTATTTTGGGGAGGCCTGTAATTTAATAGGCGTGCTTTTGGATAGTGATATTAGTGGTGCCAACGAGGTGGGTGACTTGTTGATAGTTAAAAAAGGTCTGGCGAATAGAGGTGGGGAAATACTGGCGTACGATAAGGTCACAAAAAAATTATTTATAACTAATGAGTTGTCTTATGATTCTGAGGGTGTTTGCGTTGTCGGAGAAATAGTGGAGGAAAGATTTTGAAGTCCGACAATGGTGAGTCAGAAAACAGAAAATACAAACTACTAGGGTTTGAGAATAGCAAAGGTCTTGCTGTCATTATGGTCACGTCTACAGGGACAGGGAAGGTTATTAAAATTAAGATAGGCGAATTGTTGAGAAGTGAAATTATCGACGATTTAAGTATGGGTGAAATTAAAAACATATACAGAAAGTTTTATTCGCGGGGAGCCGTGTTGACTGCTTATGATATAACTGACAGGCATGAAAAATCATGGATGATTTATGTTGCTCTAAACTTGCTGCTTTTTGCGCTGTATATGTTCGCAAACATTGCTGCGACCAAGCTTGTATACATAGATTGGCTTGATATTGTTGTCACCCCAGGAGTTTTTCTGTATCCGCTGACATTTTTAATAGTTGATATGTTGAACGAGTTTTATGGGCTTGGACTTGCAAGGAAAGCTATATTGTTTACTTTCGCAGCTAATATTCTCGTTACTATTTTGCTTGGCGCTACAAGCAATCTTCCCGGTTTGTCTGGTTGGAATCTTGATGTGGCATATGGCGAGGTCATGAGTCATGTATTGTCCGTGCTGGTGGCGTCCTCGATATCTTTCGTTTTTTCAGAATACGTGAACTCTTATTTGTTGAGCGAAATAAAGCAGCTTACAAACTCTAGGTTTCTATTTTTGCGGGTATTTTTCAGTACATTTTTTGCAGTAATAATAGACAGTTTCATCTTTTGTTTTATTGCGTTTTACGGGTCGATGACTAATGTCGAGATACTTAATATCGTTTATGTCCAAATCGCCATAAAAATGTGTTTCGCTGTTTTTAATATTTTGCCCGCCTATGGAGCCAGGTCCCTATTTAAAAGGTATGTGGTTAGTGCCTAAGACAAACAAAAAAGGGGAAGTGGCTTGGCTTCCCCTGGATTTTTTACTGTTTCAGTTTTCCATTGTTTCCCAGGCTCTTCATAACCGCCGACTTGTTCTCCAAAAACTCATTCAGCCCTTTCGCTCGAAGATTGCACGCGTCGCAATTCGCGCATCCCGTCCCTACTATTCCGTTGTAGCAAGTCAGTGTCTGGTGCTGAATCAATTCAAGCTTTCCATGATGCTCAGCAAGGGCCCATGTTTCTGCCTTGTTCAACCACATGAGCGGCGTTTCAATCCGCAGCTGGTAGTCCATACCCAGCTCAATGGCTTTATGCAGAGCCCTGACAAATTGGTCACGGCAATCCGGGTAGCCAGAGAAATCCGTCTCGCAAACACCTGTGATGACAGCCTCGGCGCGAACTTGATAGGCATAAATAGAGGCCAAGGTTAAAAACAGAATATTTCTACCAGGCACAAAAGTACTTGGCAGGCTTTCCCCTGACCTATTCACACTGGGTACTGGAATGTTATCGCGCGTCAAACTACTGATTGCCAGTTCATTCAACAACGTAGTGTCCAGCACCTTGTGCACGGTCACGCCAAGCTCTTTCGAAAGCTGCTGCGCCACCTCGATTTCCGCGCGGTGGCGCTGGCCATAGTCGAACGTAATGCAGTGGATTTCATCGTAGAGCGGTAACGCATGGATCAAGCAAGTGGTGGAGTCCTGCCCACCGCTGAAAACGATAACAGCCTTTTTAGTCATGGTTCGTTCTTCCTTGGGATGCACCGATGTATCACGGGGCATTGAACCTAGCGCAAAGCCTCAATTCTGGTTGTGGGACGTTTCCGAAATGGAGTACTCCACCTTCCGTTTGTGTCTGTTCGGTCCTTATGACCAGCGCCGAAATATCAGCGAAGTATTCACACCAGGACTCCAGTGCACCGCAGGCGTGGAGGGGGGCACTCAGATGTTTCGCGAGGCCAGGAATCCTGCTGCATCGCATCCGTCGGGATATTTTGTCAGCGGCTCACGCGCGTGCCAGCCGGATCTTGTGCGGTTCTTGGCCTCCATAGTTGAAAGCTTCGGCTCCATACCACGTACTCAGCAGTCAGTGTTTTGAAGGCTTCGAGTATCGGCTTATTTACGGCCCAGTTTCCATGGCAGTTTTGGTATACATAAGCTTCGCCGAACATCAGACGGATCTCCCGCGCCGCGAGGGCTTGCGGTAGAAAGTTCTGTTTTCGGTATTCGGCCAGCATCCACTTTGCGATGCACATGTCTTCATTTGTCCAGGTCATGGCGTGGATTCCTGCTGAAAGCCCTTCGTTCACAATTGCTGATCGGGGCGCAAGAAGTGTTGATCGAGAATATGTTCAACCTGTTGCGGTGTCTTGCATGAGAACCACAAATTAGCGGGGTAAATCACCATGACCGGGCCGTGGTCGCAGCGGCCCAGGCAGCCCGATGCGTTGGCGCGCGATGTTCCCGGTTCCCCCATTTTGGCGAGCTTGCGTTTTGCTGCGCTGAGCAGTTCATGAGCACCTGAGCCCGAGCAACTACGGCGCCCATCGGGGCGCAGATTGGTGCAAATCAACACATGGTGTTCGTAGGCCAGGGTCGGATTTTCTGCGTCATTCATAGGTGGTCACGACCTCTATTCAAACTTTGTCGACAGGAACTGCGGCTTTAGAGGGTTCCAGATTGAGGGCGAGTACGCTCGTCAGCACAATGGCCGTTCCTGCGATGACCATGGCAGAAGGGCGTTCACTCAGAACCAACGAGGCCATCAACATCGCTGTGGGGGGGATCAGGTAAAGCGAAATGGACGCGCGGCTCACGTTGCTTTGCGTCAGTACGTATGCCCACGCGAGGTACGCGAGGGCGCTGGGGAAGATGCCCAGAATGAGCACCGCCAGGTTGACCGAAGTAGAGGCATTTTGTGCCTCGTTCCACAGCCCCGGGACATAAACAAGCAGCAGTACCGTGCCTGACCAAATGGTGTAACACACCATCGTCAACCCGTCATAACGATGGGAATGGCGTTTTTGCAAGGCGAAATACAGACTCCAGGACAACGCCGCTAAGAGAATCAACAGCCCATGCGCGTCCAACTCACCAAAACCATGGTCTCCGGTGACTACCACCGCTGCGCCGAGTAAGCCGCATAGCACACAGATCCATTGCCAGCCGTTGACCCGATCTTTGAACGCGAAATGCGCTAATAACGTGCTGAACAGCGGCGTGGATTGTGCCAGTACGCTGGCGGCCCCGGCGCTAACACCTTGTTGGCCGTTGTTCAGGGCTATGTGGTGCAGGCTGACGGCAAAGAACCCCAACACCGCCAGCAGTGGCAAGTCTTTCAGGCGAGGCAGGGAAATACGCATCACCAATGCAACGCCAGCCATGAACGTTGATGCGATGAGAAATCGCAGCAGCGCGAGATGACCGGGCTCATAGGCCTTTAGCCCAATGTGGATTCCAATGGGGGAATAGGCCCAGCAAAGGATTACAAAAATCACCGCCAAAGCGATTTTTATGCCGGGCCTTTTATTCATTAAGCCGTAACCTTGGACGCGGCCCGATTTTGCATGGTGGGCATGGCACGGGCTATACCGTCCCAGTACTGCTCGGTGATGTTCAGGAAGCGGTTGAACGAAGCGCTGACGTCTTCTATGTGCCGGTCGGTGGTGCATTCTTGAGTGGCCGCTTTCACCGCCTGAATCTTGTGTTCTTTCTCTGCATCCCCGATGTGGATGTAGAAGTACTCGCAGTGCTCATGAAAGTCGTCGTTATTGGCGTACAGGTGCTTATAGTTGCGTGCCCCTTCGTACAAACGGGTGAGCATCGAATAGGCCAGCCACTCTTGAGCCAACAACGTGCCGAGCACATGGCGTGGATTGTTGTAGCGGCCACCGTCGGTATACAAGCTCAACTGTTCGTGGATTAACGTGCGGGTGCTTTTCAGCACAGGCAACGCCATGAGTTCGTCCATGCTGTATGGCCGATCAGCGAGTCGGCTGAGAAGGTCGATCAGATAACTTTCCAGTAGGGCGAGGTGAGCCTTTTCCGGGTTGCCGTAGCCCATCTTGAAGTACAGGTTTTTGACGATTTCGACCTGAGCATGCAGGCCGTCAGCGCCCAGAAATGACAGGGCGACCATACGAGAGGTCAGCGTGGTGCGGGCCAGGTAGTTTCGAGCAAACACCTCAACGTCGGCGAGGGGCAGTGAGCCGCCCATCCACCGTCGATAGAACGCATTATCCAAGGCTTTATGGGTAAAAACACTTTCGGCTAGGGACTGGATTCTCCGCTCAACTAACTCCATGAAAACTCCTGTTTATCGAGGGGTAGGAAAGGGCAACGACGTCACTGCAACGTGCGCCGGTTGAAGTATCAAAAACACCAGTGTTTACTACAAGTGACTTAAACTGAGCTGTGCATTCACTCTGGGTGAACGATGGAATTATCCCAACTACGTATGTTCAAGACGGTTTATGACGTCGGCAGCATCGCGCGCGCCGCCGAGTTGTTGCACTGCGTGCCGTCCAATATCACCGCACGACTCAAGTCCTTGGAGCGAGAGCTGGGTACACCGCTGTTTTTCCGCGAGGGTCGAGGGTTGCAAATCACTCCTGCCGGGGTGGTTTTTCTCGATTACGTGACGAAAATCCTGGGGTTGGCTGAAGAAGCTAAACGCGCGGTAGCGCCCACCAATACGCCTGGCGGTCCTCTGCGCATTGGCGCCATTGAATCCAGTGCTACGGGGCGGTTGCCACGGTTATTGGCCAAGTACCATGCGCTGTACCCGCAGGTATCGCTGGAGTTGAGCACTGGCACTTGGGCTCAACTGCTGGACGACGTTCAGCATCACCGACTTGATGGGGTGATCGTGGCGGTGAACATTGAACGCCCCGGTCTCGAGCGGGCAGTGGTGTACCGTGAAGATTTAATTCTCATCGCGTCCGAGTCGCATGGGCCATTACGCAAAGCAGAGGATCTGCAAGGTAAGGAAATTTTCATGTGGCCCCCGGGCTGTCCGTACCGGTTGGCGCTGGAGCAGTGGCTGTTACGCCATGATCAGGTGTTGCCGATCGTCAGCATCGCAAGCTACGGCACCATAGTGGGTTGCGTCAGTGCCGGTGCCGGCGTTGCGCTGGTACCTCGCGGTATCTATGAGCAATATCGCCAAAGTGCGGGTTGGCAAGGATATGAGTTCCCGGAACTGACGAGTATCGACAACCTTTTTTATTGGCATGAAAACGCAGGTCGACACCCCGCCAGGGAGGCGTTTTTGACGCTACTGCAGGCTGAGTTCGAGGGCCCGGCGGCGTTGGAAGAAGGCGCTTGCGCGCCTCAGGTAGAACCAGACTGATGACTGCACCTTCACCAGACCCCCTTCAACGCAACCCGATGTGGCATTCATCGGTCTTGGGGGCTGCGCGTGTAGACGCTGACGATATCCTTGACCTTGAAGTTCTAAGTCACGACCAGCGCCGAAAAATCAGCGAAGTATTCACACCGCCAAACGCAAAGTTGTTGTTCATCACATACTGGTTACTCATCTGCCGAAACTCGCCGCGCAAGTAATCCAGCTTGCCGCAATGCGGATCGACTTCGTCGAGGTTCAAGGTATGTGCATACAGGTCACGGTTCATCATTTCAATGCTGAACCAGGACTCCAGTGCACCGCAGGCGCCCAGCGTGTGGCCGAGGAAGCTTTTCTGCGAGCTGATTGGCATGTGTTCGCCGAACAGCGCGCTGGTCGCCAGGGTTTCGGCAATGTCGCCCTGTTCTGTCGCGGTGCCGTGGCCGTTCACGTAGCCGATGTCTGAAGGCTGAAGGCCGGCGTCTTCCAGGGCCAGTTCCATGGCTCGGCGCATGGTGAGTTGCTCTGGACGCGTGGTGTGCTGGCCGTCGGCGTTGCTGCCGAAGCCGACGAGTTCGGCGTGGATGCGCGCACCGCGAGCGAGGGCGTGTTCCAGCTCTTCAAGTACCAGCATGCCGCCGCCTTCACCGATCACCAGGCCGTCGCGACCCTTGTCATAAGGGCGAGGACTGGTGTGCGGGGCGTCGTTTTTCAGGCTGGTGGCGTAGAGCGCGTCGAAGACCATGGCTTCGGTCGGGCACAACTCCTCGGCACCGCCCGCCAGCATCAGCGGCAGGCGGCCGAACTTGATCGATTCGTAGGCGTAACCGATGCCCTGGCTGCCGCTGGTGCAGGCGCTGGACGTCGGGATCAACCGACCGGTGAGGCCGAAGAAGATGCTGATGTTCGCGGCCGTGGTGTGCGGCATCATCCGCACGTAGGAGTTGGCGTTCAGGCCTTCGGCCACCGAGTTGAGCAGCATGTTGCCGAACGCCTTGATCTCGTCGGTGCTGCCGGTGGATGAGCCGCAAGCGACGCCCATGCGCCCGTCCTTGATCGACTCGTCGCCAAGCAGTCCGGCATCGGCCAGCGCTTGCTCGGCAGCGCCTACAGCAAGCCGCGACACGCGGCCCATGCTGCGCAGTTGCTTGCGGGTCCAGTGGCTCGGGACCTTGAAATCATCGATGGGGGCGGCCAGGCGCGTGTTGAGTTCGGTGAAACGATCCCACTCGTCCATCCGGCGAATGCCGCTGCGATTGGCGGCGAAGTTGCCAGCGATGGTTTCCCAGTCGTTGCCCAACGAGGTAATGCCGGCCATGCCGGTGACGACAACGCGCTTCATCAGCACAGGCCTCCATTGACGGCCAGAACCTGCCGGGTGATGTACGACGCTTCCGCCGACATCAGGAAATTCACCGCGCCGGCCACCTCTTCAGGGGTGCCCATGCGTTGTGCGGGGATCATTCTCATCAGTTCTTCCACGGGAACGTTTTCATCGAGCATGGCGGTGTCGATCAGGCCGGGCGCGACACAGTTGACGGTGATTTTGCGCTTGCCCAATTCGATCGCCAGCGCCTTGGCTGCGCCGATCAGACCGGCCTTGGAGGCGCTGTAGTTGACCTGGCCGCGGTTGCCGATCAAGCCGGAAACCGAGGTGATGCAGACTATTCGCCCGGCAGCGCGACGACGGATCATCGGCATCATCACCGGGTGCAGCACGTTGTAGAAACCGTCGAGGTTGGTGCGCATCACCACATCCCAATCATCCTCGCTCAGCGCCGGAAAAGCACCGTCACGCGTCAGGCCTGCGTTGAGCACCACACCGTAATAGGCGCCGTGGGCTTCTACGTCGGCTTCGAGAATGGCTTTGCAGCTGGCGCGGTCGGATACATCGAATTGCAGGACGCGCGCGTTGCGGCCCAAGGCTTCGATTTCGCCTTTCACGGCGATGGCGTCCGCCAGACCGCTGCGGCAATGCAGCACGATGTCATGCCCGGCCTGGGCCAGACGCAAGGCAATGGCGCGGCCGATGCCACGGCTGGAACCGGTGACCAGTACGGATTCAGTCATGACTGGACTCCTTCGGGTTCATGAAGATATTGAGCGGCCTGAGGCGGACGATATACGTTCAGGCGGGCGCTGGCGTGGATGCCGGGGGCGTTGATATGGCATTCGAACACGCCCATGCCATTGTCGTCTTCCAGCGAGCGAACACCGTGGATGGTCAGTTCGGTGCCGGCCGGGAACTGCTCGACGTTGCATTCGAATTTACGGCTGCCGAGCAGAAAGCCCAACTCCACCGCATCACCGCGCTGGCGCGCACGGCAACCGGCAAAGGCGGCGACGCTCTGGGCCATTATTTCAATGCCGACCCAGGCTGGCAGGCTGCCATCGCAATTGTTGAACAGGCCGCCGGGTCTGACGGTCAGGCGGGTGTGAATCTGCTCTTCATCGAATGCCAGGATCTGCTCGATAAGGATCATGTCGCCAGCGTGCGGCAGCAACTCGGCGAGCGGCCAGTCAATCATGGTGCGTCTCCGATAATCAGGCTGACGTTGTTGCCACCGAAGGCAAAGGAATTGCTCATCAAATAGCGAGGTGCAATGGACGTCAGGCGATCGGCCGGGGTCACCCAATGCAAGGCGGGCAGCAGCGGGTCGGGCTGGGCGTCCCAGATGTGGGGTGGCAGCGCGTGGTCGCGGTTGTCCGGGCTCAGGCTCAGCCAGCAGAACGCGGCTTCCAGGGCGCCGGCAGCGCCGAGGGTGTGACCGGTCATCGGCTTGGTCGACGAGCAGGGCACGCCTTGCGGGAACAGTGCCGTCACGGCGAGGCTTTCCATCGCGTCGTTATGTTGGGTCGCGGTGCCGTGCAGGTTCAGGTAATGGATCTGTTGCGGTTGCAGGTTGGCCCGGTTCAGGGCTTTGTTCATGGCTTGCAGGGCACCCCGGCCGGTCGGTTCCGGCGCAGAGATATGGTGCGCATCGGAACTGGCGCCGCTGCCGAGCAGGGCGATGGCCCGGCCATTTCCGGCGGTTTTGCTCATTAGAAACAACACGGCCGCCTCGCCGATGTTGATGCCGTTGCGGTTCACCGAAAACGGATTGCAGCGCTGCCCGGACACTGCTTCCAGGGCCGAGAAACCGTTAAGGGTCAGTTTGCACAAACTGTCGACGCCGCCGCACAACACCGCGTCGCACAGGCCCAGATCCAGCAGCCGTTGGGCACTCATCAGCGCCCGTGCGCTGGAGGTGCAGGCGGTGGAAATCACATAGGCCGGGCCACTCAATTGCAGCCAGTCAGCCAGGAAGTTTGCCGGCGCGCCGAGCTCTTGTTGCTGATAGTCGTACTCGGCAGGGAATTCATGCTCGCGGATGTAATGGGCCAACCCACGGCTGGCCTCATCGATGCCCGAGGTGCTGGTGCCCAGAATCACGCCGATACGATCGCGGCCATAAGTCTTGATCGCCTGGTCAATCTCTTCGCGAATTTGCAGCGCGGCTTCCAGCAACAACTGGTTGTTGCGGGTGTTTTGCTTTTTCAGCTCAACCGGGATCGCTGGCAGTTCGCCGCTCACCGCCGCGACCGGCAAGGCGCGCTCCGGCACCCAGCCGGTCTCGGTGCGCAGGCCTGAGCAATCGCCAGCAAACAGATTGGCGGCGACTTCGCGTTTGCCACGCCCCAACGCGCAGATCACACCGAGGGCGCTCAGATAAGCCGTCATGGCGTTTCCCCACTCAACGGCGTGACTTGATACCGGGGCCCCTTGGGCAGGTTCAATTCAAAGCTCATGGGTTGTGAATAACTGACATCCCAGCGCTTGGGCAGGGAACGTTGCCGGCCATGCTGCCAAGCAGTGGGATAGTTGCCCGCCAGTTGATCTTTGGGGGTCAGCGCAAACAGCAATGCAGCGAACAGCTCCCGGGCTTCCGGGTTGGGCGGCAACAGACCGTCGGCTTGCCACTTGCCATCGATCAGTACCTGACGCGCCTGTGGAATGCCCAGCAAGTCCATCATCGACCAGCGAAGGCCCGTGTCTTCATGCTGGATCACCAATACCCAGTCCTGACGTTGGTCAGCCACCAGGCGCTGGATGTGCATTTGCAGTGGCAACGTCAGGTTTGGCAGGTGCTCGGGCAGCGGTGCCCGGCTGGCGCAAGCGCTCAGCAACAGCAGGCACCCAAGGAGCAGAAAACGGGTCATCAGGCATTACCTTCAAGGGTGTTGCGCCGCAAACAGGCGGTTCTGTCATTCATGTGACATCTTTTGCGCAGAGTTCTGACAGCACCCGCAGCCGACGTTTGGGTTCACTGACGAACGGATTGCGCTCGTCCCAGGCATAACCGGCGAGAATCGCGCTGATCATACGGCGGATGTCCGGTGAGCTGCCCGGATGATAGATCACATCCTGGAAGGTCCCGGCGTACCAGCCTTCGACATAACAACGGAAGGTGTCGACGCCACGCTTGAGCGGTTCGGCGAACTCGGTCTGCCAGTCGACGCTTTCCCCTTGCAGTTGGCGATGCAACACGCCAGCGGCCATGCTCGCCGAACGCATGGCGATGGTCACGCCGGAAGAGAACACCGGGTCGAGGAATTCCGCAGCGTTGCCGAGCAACGCAAAGCCGGGGCCGTGGAGCGTTTTCACGTTGGCCGAGTAGCCGCCGATGGTCCGTGCGGGTGTGTCCCACACAGCGTTTTTCAGTACGCCAGCCAGGCTTGGGGTTTCAGCGATGAACCCGCGCAGGCATTCGTCCAGATTATCCATGCGGCCTTCGAAATGTTCAGCGGCCGCGACCACCCCCACCGAGCAACGGCCGTTGCTGAACGGGATGGTCCAGAACCAGATGTCGCGATGGATGGGATGGGTGGTGATGAGGATTTTTTCCCGCTCGAAGGCCGGGCTGTCGATGTGGTCTTCGATGTGGGTAAACACGGCTTGGCGCACCGGAAAGTTCGACGGTGCTTCAAGGTCCAGCAGGCGCGGCAGCACACGACCATAGCCGCTGGCATCCAACACGAAATCGGCTTCGATACGGTATTGGCTGCCGTCTTCGCGCAGCACGTCGAGTTGCGGTTTCGGCAAGTCGAAATCAACGCTGACGATGGCTTCGCCGTAACGAACTTCCACGCCTTGTCGCGCGGCCTGATCGGCCAGCAGCTTGTCGAAATCGGCCCGCTGCACCTGAAACGTGGTCGGCTTGCCATGGCTGAACGTGTCGCCGAAATCAAAGGCGCTGTACTGATCGCCCCAGGCGAATGCGGCGCCGTTTTTTAACTGGAATCCGGCAGCATTCACAGCATCGAGCATGCCGGCTTCTTCAACGAAATCCAGGCAATGTGACAACAGGCTTTCGCCGATGGAAAACCGTGGGAAGTGCTGGCGTTCGATCAGCAGCACATCGTGACCGTTGCGTTTGAGCAGCGCGGCAGCGATGGCACCCGAAGGCCCCGCGCCGATGACGACGACTTGTCGACGTTGCATTTCAACTGTTGGCACGAGGGCTCCTTGCCGGGGCGGCGATGTTCAAAGGGGGAGTGTGCATGCCGGCCAGTGCCGGCAGTAATGTCGCGATCAGGCCCATCACCATCAGCGCAAAGTACAGCGCGGGGCTGATGAGCTGTAGTTGCAGCAACAGATTCAAAAAAACGATCTCACTCAAACCACGAATATTCAGCAGCAGGCTTTCCCGCCAACGGCTGGCGCCTTCAAAGGAGGCACCGGCCCAACCGAGACCCAGCCAGTTGCCCAGCAGTTTGCTGGCAATCGGAAACAGCAGCAGGGCAGCCAGTTGTAGCCAGCTCAGGCTGGTGATGGCGGCGTGTACGTTGATCTGCACGATGCCGAACGTGAGGATCAGCGGAATGGCGATCCAGGTTTGTAAACGGCTCATCCAGAGCGCAGGTATTGGCCACACCAGCGGCACTTTCAACGCGGCCATGCACAGCAGATAACCGATGCCGAAAATCAGTGCATTGAGCTTGAAGTGCTCGGCGACCACCAGCAGAGCGAAGAAGCAGCCGCTGTGCAGCAACGCCTGACGCAAACCGAGCAAACGCAGCAGCACCGGCAGACAAGCACCGGCCAATGGCAGCAGCAGGCTGCTCACGTGCAGGCTGCCCTGAGCGAGTCCGAACAGCGTCCAGCACGCCAGGTCGATGAGGATCGCGGTCTGCACCAGACGCCGGGTGGCGTCTGGTGGGTAGTTGATGTGCCGCAGGTACAAATACAACACCGGGATTGCGGTGATGGCGAATACCAGACCCACTGCCAATGAACTGATCCACGGCTGTGCTGGCAGCAACCAGACCGCCGTCGCCAGCCCGCCCGCGAACGGAATGCAAAAACTCGGCAGGGCGATTTTCAGGCTCTGGCGATCCAGCCGCAGGTCGATCACGTCACTGAGAATGTGCCCCAGCAGCAAGGCAAAGCTCAGGCTGTAGAGATTTTTCAGCCATGTCGGCGAGATCAGTTCAGCGCCGCTGAGCTGCCAACCGGGTTCGATCCAGAAGTACATCAGCAGCGGCAGGCCGAAAGTTGCCAGCAGCAACTGGCTGACGATGGGGATCAGACCGAAATGACGACCGACACGGGTGGCCACGGCGAACAACGCGAGGGCCATCAGCCAAAACAGGACGGTCATCATGCTGCCGGCTCCGCGACCGGAACGTTGTGGACATGTCGTCCCGCCCACGGCGCCAGGATGAAACTGAAGGCCAGGCCCAGACTCACCGACAGACCAAAATTGCTCACGGCCGGCGTGCTTGATACGGCGAGCAAACCGAACGACAGCCAGGTGGTCAGCGCCGCCAGCAAGGTGCCCAGCAGGCTCACTGCCGCGCCGCCGACCTGTTCGCGCATGAGGATCGCGTAATCGACGCTGATCGCCGTCACCAGCAGCAAGCCAAACAGGCTGAACAGTGTCAACGGTTGCCCCAGCCAGCCGAGACTGGCCAGGCTGCACAGGGCGGCGAGCAATGGCAGGGCGACGATGCGCAGGGCGCCACCGAGACCGAATGGCAGCATCAACACCAGTACGATTAACGCGCAGGAGGCGAGTTTGAGCTCTGCTGCGCTGATCTGTGTCGCGGCGAAAACGCTGTTCAATTCACCGAGACGGTCGACCAGTTCGACGCCTGGCAAGTCCAACGCTTGAACGCGTAACAGGCTTGGGTCGTTCAGGCCTTGCAGGCTGACCATCGCCGCCACGCCACCGTCATCGGTCGGCCCCAGCCACAGTGGGCGATAGGGCTCAGCCAGCGGACCGAGCAGTGCTGCGTCGATGTCTTCGGCGGGCAAGGCCTGCAATTTCGTCAACTCTGCGTGCAGCGCTTCTGCCGGTACGCCGACGTCGAGCAGCGGCTGCCAGAACTGCGGCAGTTTGCTCAACGCGTCACGCACTTGCTGCTGATCGCTTGGCTGGCTGACCAGCTGATTCAGCGACAGGTAACCCTGGAGTTTTTCCAGGCCGACCAACTGATCCAGGCGCTCGCTCAACGCGGTCTGACGCTCCAGCAACTCCTGCTGATTCGCACCACGCACCAGGAAAAACTGGCTGGTCGGTTGAAAACCGGTGATGCGCGCAATGGTCCGGGCTTCGTCCGTCAATTGCTGTGGTGCGCCGATCCACTGGCGAATATCGTTTTTGCTTTCGAGTTGCAGCAGGCCTCCCACGCAGAAGGCAATCAGCAGTGCCAGCAGTACCGGCGTGTTGAAATGACTGAGCAGTGCCTCACGCAGACTCAGCAACGATTCACAGACGCGCAGTGGCCATTGCGCCGGACGTATATCCACGCCTTTGAGCAGTGCCGGCAGCAGGCAGACAGCGGACAGATAGGCGCCGAGCAAACCGGCGGCGGAGAACGCGGCGATTTGGGTCAGGGCCGGGAACGGTGTCCACGCCAGCGCGAGGTAGCCGATGCAACTGGTGATCAGGCTCAACGTCAGGCCCGGCAGCGTCAGCCGCAATGCTGGCCAGCTGTGCCAGGGTTTCAGGCTCCAGCTTTTCGACAAGTAATGCAGCGGATAGTCGACGGCCACGCCGATCAGGCTGGAACCGAGCACGAGCGTCATCACATGCATATGGCCAAACAGCGCCACGCAGGCCACGGCGCCAAACAGCATGCCCACCAATACCGGAACAAACGCGAGCAATACCCGCCAGCGCCGGAAGGCCAGCAATAGCAGAGCCAGAATGCCCAGCGTGGCGCCGCCACCGACCCATGTCATCTCGCGGCTGGCTTGTTGCTGACCACTGGCGGCGTAGAGCAAGCCGCTGGCAGCCAGCAGTTGCACGTCGAACGGAGCCGCTTGTTCTCGGCTGCGTTCAAGCAGGTCGGCCACTTGCAACGGCAGGCTCATGTCAAAGGCATTGCCGGTGGTTTTTGCCCGCAGCAACACCCAGTTCTTGCCGTCGGCATCGGCGATCAAGGCGCCGCTGCCGATGTCCAGTTGTACGGTGCCGCGTTGTGGCTGGCTGTTCTGGATGCGCCCGGTCAGGCCCAGCCAGTCATCCTGGCTCGGCACCAGGCTGAACCCGGTGAACGGGTCGAACAGTGCCTGTACCCGCTGCTGGATGAAGGCGTCGGGATGTTCAATCAGTTGCTGGCGATCCGCCTTGGACAGCATGGCCAGTCGGCCTTGCAGCAGTTGCGTGCGCAGCGCGGGCAAGTCGGCTTGCAGAGTCCACTGGACCTTTTCGAACAAACCGCTGGCCTGCCATTGTTCGCCGAGTTTCTGCGCCATGGCGATGGCTTGCTCACGATCTTTATGGCCGACCAGCATCAGCAATTCGCGGTTCAGCGGTTCTTGCATGCGTTGTTCTGCACGCAGTTCCAGCGCGTCCGGCGCCGTGCCCGGCACCAGTTCCATCAGGTTGGCCGACAGCGGTGCGCCGTCACGCCATTGCCAACCGGCGAGCGCAAGCACCGCCAGCAGCAGGATCAGGAACAGCCATGGCAGCCTGCGTTCACTCGGCAAAGTCATGTTGCTCCGCAGTGCTCAACGGTTGGGCGCTGGTGCTGTCCTGCATACGCAAAAGCGTGCTGTCGCCTTGGGTTTCCAGCAGCTCGATGGTGCTCACCAATTCGCCACCAGTAATGTTGATCTGATTGAACACCTGCTTGAGCAACAGCGAACGCGGAAGCAACGTCAACTTCCAGTTCTGCGCATCGCCGCTCATTGAAAGCTCGAAGTCACGCTGCAAGCCGCTGCTGTCGCCTTGCAGTACCGCTAGGAACAAACGGTTCTGCTCGGCGCCTGCACTCTTGCCCGGCAGCATCTGCCAGCCACTGACGTCACGTCGGGCGATGCCTTTGGCGGTGATTCGGTAATCCTGTTGCAACGGAGTTCTCAGCAACCACAGCAGGCCATTATTTTTCGCGAGGACGAACGTGCCCTTGCTGGTCAGCGGCTGGGGCAGGGCGCGCAGGTGTTTTTCCTGGATGAAGTTGCCGTGGATCACATCGGGTTTGGCCAGCTGATCACTCAACTGCTGCAAATCAAACGCCTGCGCCAACGAAGAAAAACCCAACGCCACCACCAACATGTAGCAGCTGCCGAGCCCGCGAGGCTGCGTCCGGCGGCGGAGCCGTCGTAAAACCTGAACATGCGGTACGTCTGGGGAAACGCGGGGCGACTGCTGCTCAGTCGAACGCAGGCTGCGCCAGCTGCTACAGAGGGTTGTGAGCAGGTTCATGCGAGCGTCCTTTCGACGGCGTCAGTAAAGACCTTTGGTGACGCCAACTGCATTTCGCGGCTGGCCATGTCGACGGCGACCTGCACCGAGCTGGCACGTGTCAGGCGTTCGCCGGTTTCCATGTCACTGATCAGGTAGTTGATCTTCAACCGGTTCTCCCACTCCACCAGATTGGCGCGCACGTTCAATTTTTGGCCGAACATCGCGCCGCGCACGTACCGCAGTTGCAAGTCGATCACCGGCCAGGCGTAACCCGACTCGGCCATCGCCGTGTAGTTGTGGCCGATCTTGTCCAGCAGTGCGCAACGGGCAACTTCCAGATATTTGACGTAATGGCCGTGCCAGACCACGTGCATGGTGTCGACGTCAAAGAACGGCACGAGGATTTCCGTATCGGTATGAAGCACTCCCTTGCTACGCATGCAGCCTCCAGTGTTGCTCGGCTATTCGTTTCAGGCACAGGCGCAATTCGCCTTCCAGGGCACGATCTTCGATGACCGGCGGGAAGTCCTTGGCCAGCTGTTCGTGCATAGCGGCCAGGGCCGGCGGCAACGGGCGAGCGTCTTCGGCCTTGCTGCGCAGCCACACGCCTTGGTTGGCGGCGAGCAGGGTCGCGGCGGCGACCTGCTCGGTCAGCTCCAGCACGCGAATCGCATCGCGGGCGGCAATGGTGCCCATGCTCACTTTGTCCTGGTTGTGGCACTCGGTGGAACGCGAGAACACGCTGGCCGGCATAGTGTTTTTCAGTGCTTCGGCGGTCCAGGCGCTGGTGCCGATCTGCACGGCTTTGAAGCCGTGGTTGAGCATTGCCCGGTCAGCGCTGGCGCCGGACAAGTTGCTCGGCAGGCCATGGTTGTAACGCTCATCCACCAGCAGTGCGAGTTGCCGGTCGAGCAGGTCGGCGACATTGGCCACCAGGTTCTTCAGGCTGTCCATGGCGAACGCGATGTGGCCGCCGTAGAAATGCCCGCCGTGCAGCACGCGTTCAGCTTCGGCGTCGATGATCGGATTGTCGTTGGCGCTGTTGAGTTCAATTTCGATGAACGAGCGCAGCCAATTCAGGCTGTCGGCCAACACACCGAGGACGTGAGGCGCGCAACGCAGGGAATAGCGGTCCTGCAGGCGGTGCAGCGGCGCGGTCGGCGCGTCGATCGCCAGATCCTTGCGCAGCCAAGCGGCGACTTGCATCTGCCCCGGGTGTGGTTTGGTAGCGAACAGGCGTTCGTCGAAATGTTCCGGGTTGCCCTGCAAAGCCACCACGTTCAGCGCGGTGATGCGCGTGGCCAGTTGCAGCAGATAATCAGCGCGGGCGAATGCCAGGCAGGCAAGGCCGGTCATCACGGCGGTGCCGTTCATCAAGGCCAGCGCTTCTTTCGGGCGCAGCACCAGCGGCTGCCAGCCGAGTTCATGGTGGACGTCAGCCGCGTGTCGGCGCTCGCCACGGAACATCACTTCGCGCTCGCCGGAAAGGGTCGCGGCGACGTAGGACAGCGGCGTCAGATCACCGCTGGCACCCACCGAGCCTTCTTCCGGGATCAGCGGCAGGATGTCGTGTTCGAGAAAGGCTTGCAGGCGTTCCAGCAGCTCCACGCGCACCCCGGACACGCCATGACACAGCGACTGCAAGCGCGCCGCGAGCACCGCGCGAGTGGCCTGCTCATCGAGCAGTTTGCCCAGACCGCAACCGTGAAAGGTGTACAGATGACGGGGCAGCGCTTCGACGTGATGCAGCGGCACCGCGACCACGCAAGAATCGCCATAGCCGGTGGTCACGCCATAGATCACGCCTTCCTTGTCCAGCAGGGAGTCGAGGAATCGCGCGCCCTTGGCGATACGCTCGCGGTACGCGGGATCGCCCTGCAACTGCGTCGGCACCTGACGGTTGGCCAGGGCCAGCACGTCTTCGATGCGCAAAGGGAGTTCGCCGAAGGTTACCGGCTCATGCGTTGGCGTCGTCATCGGTCTTCCAGAAAGGGTAAAAGTTGAACCATTGTTGGGGCGCTTCAAGGCAATAGTGACCCAGGCGCTCGGCGTAGCGGGACGCCCACTGATGAATGACCTGTTCGCGGTCGCTGCGTTTCCAGACCACGGCCTCGGCAAACGGTTCGAGGGTTACGCGATATTCGCCCGACGGTTTCTTCAGGCACATCAACAGATTGATCGGGCATTTCAACAAACCGGCCAGCAACCACGGCCCCTGAGGGAACGCAGCGCGATGGCCGAGAAAATCCACGGTCACTGTGCGTGCGCCGTGCAGCGGCACGCGGTCGCCGGCAATCGCCAGCCATTCACCGCGCTCCAGGCGCTCATGCAATTGAAGCATGATCACCGGGTCCAGCTCGCTGACCTGGATCAGCCGCAGGTTGGTCGCGCCGGCCTCGCCGAGCAAACGGTTGAACTGCTCGGCGTGTTTGGTGTGGACCAGCACGTTCATCGTGACTTTTTCACCGATTTCCGCCAGTGCGCGGCAGACCTCGAGATTGCCCAAATGTGCGCCCACCAGCATCTGTCCGCGGCTGCCACGCAGTTGATTGCGCAGCAGTGCCGGGTCGATGATTTCAATCTGGTCGATGCTCAGCTTGCCGTTCCACACGTCGAGCTTGTCGAGCATGGAGTCGGCGAACGCCATGAACTGGCCGAACACGCGCCAATGGGTAGGGCGCAACTCAGGGCGAGCGCTCCAGTCGGCGAGATGTTGCTGGTATTGCCAGGCGCTGTGGCGAGCGCTGCGCCCGAACAGGAAAAAGTACAGGACGATGCCGTACAAAATCGGACTCAATAGCCGCCGCCCCAGGACTTTGGCGCCGAACGCGGTGAGCTTCATCAGCCAGAAACTGCCTCGCTCCTGGCGGTCAGCCCAGTGCTTCTTGTCTACGTCACTGCTCATGCTCGCCACCGTCGCCAGAGGATCACCGGAGCCCGCAGCAACATGCCGAAAAACAGCCGCGTGTGCATGCTGGAAATCAGCACATTGTCGTGAAACAGGCGAAAGTGCGAGACGCCGTCCAGCGGGTAATGAACCCGGGTCGGCAACCACTGCATCGCCTGATTGCGCCAGGCCAGGCGCACGAGGATGTCCGAGTCGAAGTCCATGCGCTTGCCGATCTTCGCCGAGTCGACCAGCGCCAGGGTGGGTGGCAATGGATAGACGCGAAAGCCGCACATGGAGTCGCGAATCTGCAAGGACAGCGTGTTGATCCACACCATCACGTGCGTCAGGTAGCGAGCGTATAAACGACCTTTGGGCACGCTGGCGTCGTATTGCGGGTACCCACAGATCACCGCGTCAGGATGAAGGCGTGATTGTTCGATAAAGAGCTGCACGTCTTGCAGGTCGTGTTGACCGTCGGCGTCCACTTGCAACGCGTGGCTGAAACCCAGGCGTGAAGCTTCGCGCAGGCCGGTCATCACGGCGCCGCCCTTGCCCTGGTTGGTGGCAAGGCGGACCAAGTTGACTCTTTCGCGCTGGGCGAGTTGATCGAGGACTCTGGCGCAGGCTGGATCGCTGGCATCGTCCACCAGAATGCACGGCAGGCCACTGGCGATCAGCGCGTCGACCACCGTGGTGATGGCAGTTTCGTGGTTGTAGACCGGGATGATGGCGCAGGGGTTATGCATACCGAGTCACACCTCGCCTATGTAGCAGCTGGCGAAGCCTGCGTCCGGCCGCGAAGCGGTCGTAAACCGGTACTTGCGGTTTCTCGGAATATGGGGGGTGGAGTCGATGCGAGCGCTTCGCACTCGGACGCAGCCTTCGGCAGCTGCTACAGGGGACTTCAACTTATCCACAAGCAGCCTCCAGCAAAATCCGCCCACTGGAGCAGGTAGCAGTCTCATTGCGATAAGCGAAATACAATTTGCTGCGTTCCGGGTCAAAGCGCAGGTGCAGCTGGATTTCGTCGCCCGGGCGCACCAGTTGCTGGAACTTCAGCACTTCCATGCCGGCGAATTTGGCCGGCAGGTCCATCAATTGCTGGCCGAGATTCAACGCCCACTCCACCTGCACCACGCCGGGCAGTACCGGCGTTTGCGGGAAGTGGCCGCTGAAATAAGCGAGGTCCGGCGGGACTGCCAGTTGCAGGCTCCACTCGCCCTCGACTTCGACCTGTTCGAGCACTTCGGGCGTTTTGACGCGGGGCGCCAGCAGCAGGGCCTCGACATCGGCCTGAGGCAGTTTGCCCTGAGCGTTCAGCGGCAATTGCCGCAGCAATCGCCAGCGTCGAGGCAGGGCGAGGGCTTCGCAATGTTGGCTCAGGTGCTGACGCAGTGCTTGCGTTAGCGTGCGTCGACCCTGATTGCGCAAGGAATGCAGACCCGATTCGCTCAGCACCAGCAGCGCACCTAGCGACGCGCGGTTTTCCTGGACCACGCCGAGGCGCGCTTCCGCGACCCAGTCATGGTCCATCAGCGCTTTTTCCAGCATGGGCAGCGAGATGCGTTTCTCTTCCAGTTTGACAATCCGGTCCAGTCGTCCCAGCAGTTCGAAGCGGCCGTTGGCGGTGATTCGTGCGGCGTCGGCTGTGTGTTCGAGGTGGCCGGCTGGCAAGTACGCAGATTTGATCAGCAGCGCGCCGTCGCTGTCCTGGCTCAACTCGACGCCAGCAAACGGCTGCCAGAGATCGCTACCCTGACGCCAGGCGATGCCGCCGGTTTCCGAGCTGCCGAAAATTTCTGTCGGCCATTGATGCAGGCGTTGGTGCAGGCTCTGCGCAGCCTCGGCAGGTAACGCACCGCCGGAGGAAAACACCCGTCGTACGGCGCTCAAGGCCGGCCAGTCGAGGTTGTCACCCATGCGTTTGAGCAGCGCCGGGCTGGCGACCCAGGCGAAGGCCGGGTGTTCACGACTGGCGCGCTGCAAGTCCTCGGGGAACGCCAGTTGCTTGCGTGCGAACTGGCGCCCGGCGCACAAGGGCCACAGCACCCGAAACAACAGGCCATAGATGTGTTGGGTGGCGACGCTGCCGATGATGCACGCCCCGCCCAGGTCCGCGCCCCAGAGCTGTTCCAGCGCTTGAACTTCATTGGCCAGCTGGCGCAGGGTTTTGTCGATACGCTTGGGTTCGCCACTGGAGCCGGAGGTGCAAAGGCTCAGCTGGCAGGTGTCTAAATCCAGTGCGGCACCCGCGAGAGGCGGATGGCGGTAATCGCTCAGGTGCGCGTCATCGGCCAGATCGGTCAGCCACAGATCGACTTCGCTGGACCAGCGTTGGCGTGTCTGCGGTTGGAGATCCGCAGGCAGCAGCACGCTGACGCCGGCACGCCAGGCACCGAGCAGGGCAATAGCCAGGTCGGCGGCGTCTTCAAGGTGCACGGCGATGCGCTGCACACCTTGGGCTTGCAGGCCGGCCGCCAAGCGCAGGGCCTGATCGCACAGTTGTGCATGATTCAACGCCGGTTCGGCCGTTACGGCACGCTCCGGCTGAGCCTTGAGCAACAACTGCTCAAGCTTTATCCAATTCATGAGTGGCCTCGTACCCGTTGTCGTATCAGCCATTCAATGGCAAACAGCAGGCCCATCAATCCGTAGGAAATCAGGCCGGTGTACAACATCCACCAGCTCAGCGGCGCCCAAAGGGTCAGGGCGGCGGCGAGCAAGCCGTTAAAGATGAAAAACACACACCAGACAATCGTCACCTGGCGCGTGTAAATAATGGCCCTGGCTGGCAGGTGCGGTTCACGCAGGCGCGCCAGGCGTTCGACCATCGGCGGGCCGAATTTGAGGCTCAGGCCAAATAGCCCGAGCATGAACGCGCTGATCAGCACCGGGTACCAGCGTAGCAACAGCGGACTGTCGAACAGCGCCAGCAACAGGCAAAAAACTATCGCGATGGTCGCCATCCACAGGCTGCCGGGACGGCGAGTGCCGAACAACGCCCGAGCCAGCCACAGGCTGCCCAACAGCAGGCCGAATTGCCATGGAGCAAAATGTTCCATGCCGAAATACACCGCGAAGGGGTACAACAGGCCCGCGAGCAGCAGGCCAAGGCCGATCAGTCGGCTCATGCGGCGGGTTGAACCAGGCGATAGACCGCCTCGACCACGTCGCTGACAGTACGCACCGATTTGAATTCTTCGGCGGCGATTTTCTTGCCGGTCTGGCGCTTGATGTGATCGATCAGGTCGACGGCATCGATACTGTCGATTTCCAGATCCTGATACAGGTTCGATTCGAGGCTCACACGTGCCGGGTCCAGCTCGAAGAGTTCGACCAAAGCATCACGCAGGGTGTTGAAAATGTCGTCACGAGTTTGCATGGTCCGGTCTCAAGCTGCCTGTTTTGCAGTGACGAACGCCGCAAGGCTCGCCACGTTAGTGAAGTGATTGCGGGTGTCTTTGGCGTCGGCATCGATTTTGATGCCGTATTTTTTCTGAATCGCCAGACCGAGTTCCAGAGCATCCACCGAGTCCAGACCCAGGCCTTCGCCGAACAGCGCTTGATTGTTGTCGATGTCGTCGGCACTGATGTCTTCGAGGCCGAGGGCATCGATGATCAGTTCTTTGATTTCCAGCACCAGGCTATTCGTGTGCAGATCGCTCATCTTCGGCGAGCTCCTTAATAAAGTAAGTATGCAAATAATCGTTGAGCTTGCGAGAAGCCTGTGGGGGTGGGCCACTCGCGGCGAAAGTCTGTGGGTCTATATCGGCCCCGACGCGGAAGCTGAAGTGCACGCGGCGTTTCGGGATCCGATACCAGGGCTCGGCCTTGGTCAATGTCGTCGGGCTGACCTTGATGATCACCGGGGTCAGGATTTTCGCACCTCGCAGGGCGATTGCCGCGCCCCCCCGATGAAAGGCCGGCGCCTCGCCAGGCTGGGTGCGCGTGCCTTCGGGAAAGATGATCAAGGTCTGACCGCTTTTCAACGCGTCGGCAGCCGCGTCGAGCATGTCCATGCTGCCGTCGTTGCTGATGTATTCGGTGCGGCGTAGCGGGGCGCGAGTAAAGGGGTTTTCCCAGAGGCTTTGTTTGACGACGCAGTTGGCGTGTCGTACCAGGCCAATCAGAAACACGACATCGATCAGCGACGGGTGATTGGCGAGAATCATTTGCCCGGGGCGACCAAGCTTTTCCGCGCCCTGGATGTCGTAGGTCAGAACGCCCGTGCGGGCCATGAACCGGACAAAAAGCCAGAAGCAGCGGCTGACGGTTTGTCGCGCGCGCAGACGGTGGGTCTGGGCATCACCGGGCAGCCAATTGAGCAACGGGAAAACCACCAGCCGCAGGCACAGGCCACCCAACCCGAAGAGGGTGAAGCTTGCTGCAGTGGCCAGCAGACGCCAGTAATAGGCGTCGCGGTTTTTTTCGGTTACCGGGTGCGATGCCAGGTCCATACACGATTCTTCCAGGCATGTTGGCAGGTGGTTTGCTGGCCGAGCAGGGTACGCAACAGATTCAGGGCATGGGGCCAGTGGGCGTTGGACAACCTTTGCGTCGTACTGTTCAGGGACAGCTGCCAGTCGGTACCGGGGGTCAGCAACAGAGCGACGGCATAGGGAAACGGCACATCGTCGATCCAGGTCTCGTAGGCGCTGGGCGGCTGTTCTTCGGTGACAATCAGCAGGACGGCAGGTGCGCCTTCGTCGAGCATCGCCGCGGCCTCTAGCATGCCGTGTTCAAGCCCGTCGCCGGCTGCGGCGAGGGCCGTCATTTCGCTGGTTTCGCCACGCATGATCGACCAAAGGCCAATGACGGCGTTGTGCACGGACAGGCTGAAGTGAGTCGGCGACAACGGTTGGTCGGCTGCGAGATCGCTGAGGATTTCGAACGTGCGCGGGGTTTCGCCATGGCGGGAAATAAAGACCAACGGTAGGTCAAGGCGGCCATCGGCCAAGGGCCAGCCAACACTGAATGCCATTCGCGCCAAACGGCTGAGTCGTCGGCGCTGCATGGCGGGCAGGAACGACACATCGGGGGCGGCATCGCTGCTCGCAAGCACGACCGGCTGCCGGCTCCATGCCTGCCAATCGTCCACGCTTTCGAGCCCGGGAGCCCACGCGCGCCATTGGGCGATGTTGAAGTTGATCACAGACATACATCCCGCCCCAGCGGGGCTTCTTTGACGCGGTGAGTCGCACAGACAGCGACAGACCTTACGTGACGCGTAGCGCCGAGTGGCGCGCATTATCCCGGTGCTACGGGTGCGTAGCAAATGCTGGTTACATTTTGCGCAATGAAATGTACCGTCCGGTTCGGCAAAAAAAAGTATCGATTAGCCATTATCCACAGTGTGAAGCTCATGGCTGTCGGCCTTTGCCCGGGTCAATGGAAGTTATTACTGTTTTTTCATAAGGAGATTGGAGCTGACTGTGTAGTCCTGTTCCGCCGAGGTAGCTAAGCGATGCTCTGGAACACTACACTCGGTCATTCTTTGATACACGGAGAGGTTTTGACATGCGGCGCGTGGTGTTTAATCAAAAAGGTGGCGTGGGCAAATCCAGTATTGCCTGCAATCTGGCGGCGGTCAGCGCCAGTGAGGGCTATCGCACCCTATTGGTGGATCTCGATGCCCAGGCCAACTCCACTCAATACCTGACAGGCCTCACCGGCAGTGACATTCCGATGGGCATCGCCGATTTCTTCAAGCAAACCCTGTCCTCCGGACCGTTTTCGAAGAAAAACCAGGTCGACATCTACGAAACGCCCTTCGACAACCTGCACGTGGTCACCGCCACCGCCGAGTTGGCCGACTTGCAGCCCAAGCTGGAGGCCAAACACAAGATCAACAAGCTGCGTAAGTTGCTTGAGGAGCTGGGGGAAGATTACGACCGGATCTACCTGGATACACCGCCCGCGCTGAACTTCTATGCAGTATCAGCGTTGATTGCCGCGGATCGTGTGCTGATCCCCTTCGACTGCGACAGCTTTTCGCGTCAGGCGCTCTACGGCTTGCTGGCGGAAATCGAAGAACTCAAGGAAGACCACAACGAAGGCCTGGAGGTCGAAGGTATCGTGGTCAATCAGTTCCAGGCCCGCGCGAGCCTGCCCCAGCAGATCCTCGACGAATTGATTGCCGAAGGTTTGCCGGTATTGCCGGTGTATCTGGCCAGTTCAGTGCGCATGCGCGAATCCCACCAGGCCAACACGCCACTGATCCACCTCGACCCACGGCACAAGCTGACCCAGCAATTCGTCGAGCTGCACAAACTGCTGGAAAGTGCCTGATTCTTGCGCATACCGCCGAACCCCTGTGGGAGCGAGCCTGCTCGCGAAGGCGATGTAACAGTCAACTTTGATATCGACTGACACTCCGCTTTCGCGAGCAGGCTCGCTCCCACATTTGAATGCTGGTGGCTTTTAAATCCCCTGGCTACGCAACCAGCTCATCAACTGCGGTAACGGGAAAGCCCCGCTCTGGCGCGCCACTTCCCGGCCGTTTTTGAACAGAATCAAACTCGGTATCGAGCGAATCCCCAACTGCGCCGACAACTGCGGGTTCGCCTCACTGTCCAGTTTCGCCAGCCGGCACTTGCCCGCCAACTGACCGGCCGCCTGCTCGAACACCGGCGCAAACGACTTGCACGGCCCACACCAATCCGCCCACACGTCCACCAGCAATGGCAAATCGCCTTTGATCTGGCTGGCGTAATCGCCTTGCTTCAATTCGAACGGTTTGCTCAGCAAGACCTCGGCCTTGCAGCGACCACATTTTGGATGGTCGTTGAGGCGTTCAGCGGGAATGCGGTTGAGGCCGTTGCAGTGGGGGCAAGGGATGAGGAGTGGGTCAGACATGGTCGTGCTCTGAATAAGTGGAAAATTTATGAAGCTGATCTGGAGCCGGGAGTGCGTTTATCAAGTCGGAAACCTGAGTGTCGAGTTTCAGGAAGAACAACTAATCTCCAAATGCTTGCCCCACTCCGGCGGCCGCTCGGCATAACTCTCCATCCCCGGCTGTTGCTCAAACGGATTACTCAACACCGCGTGCAGCCGACGAACCTCTGAATAGTCGCCGCTCTCAGCCGCATCGATAGCCTTTTGTGCCAGGTAATTACGCAGGATGTACAACGGGTTGACCGCGTGCATCCGTGTTCGGCGCTGTTCCTGATCAACCACGCCCTCGCGAGCCACCCGGGCGACGTAAAGCTCGCCCCAGGCATCGAAGCCTTTGATGTCGACGAAGTCATCGCGCAATCGGGCGACGGCCTGTTCAGGTGATTCATCCCCAAGTCGGCGGAAGAACAGGCTGTAGTCGACGCCACTGTTCTGCATCAGTTGCAGCAGCTGTTCCAGCAGTTTCTGGTCATCGTCTTCGGCGGTGGTGAAACCGAAGCGACGGCGCATCAGGTCCAGGTAATGGGCCTGGTACAGCGGCAAGTACAGCCCGAGGGCTTCGCGCAGGGCTTCGACGCTGATGAATGGCGTCAGGGCCTGGGCGAGGGCGCTGAGGTTCCACTGGCCGATCGGTACCTGGTTGCTGAAGGAGTACCGGCCCTGATCGTCGGAGTGGTTGCAGATGAAGTGGGCGTCGAAGTCATCGAGGAAGGCGAACGGGCCGAAGTCGAAGGTGATACCGAGGATCGACATGTTGTCGGAGTTCATTACCCCGTGGCAGAAGCCATAAGCCTGCCACTTGGCAATCAGCTCGGCGTTGCGCTCAACGATTTCACGGAACATCGCCAGATACGGTTCCGGTTGTTCCAGGCATTCGGGAAAATGCATGGCCAGCACATGTTCGCCGAGCTCTTTCTGCTTCTCGGGGCGTTTGGTGTAGTAGAAATATTCGAAATGCCCGAAGCGCACATGACTGGGTGCCAGGCGCAGGAGCATTGCCGCGCGTTCTTGCTTCTCGCGCCAGACCGGCGTGTCGGAGCCGATCACGCACAGTGCGCGGGTGGTCGGGATGTTCAGCGCGTGCAGCGCTTCAGAGGCGAGAAATTCGCGGATCGAGGAGCGCAAGACCGCGCGGCCATCGCCCATACGCGAAAAAGGCGTTTGGCCGGCACCCTTGAGGTGCAAGTCCCAGTGCTCACCGGCTTCGTTGTAGACCTCGCCCAGCAACAAGCCGCGACCGTCGCCCAGCTGTGGGTTGTAGGAACCGAACTGATGCCCGGAATAGACCATCGCCCGTGGCACTGCGTCGGCCCAGAGCTTGTGGCCGCTGAACAGCTCGGCGAACTCCGGGGTTTCGGCCACGTCCGGGTCCAGGTCCAGCAGCTTCATGGCCGCAGGGCTGGCCACCACCAGGCGCGGGTTATCGATGGGCTCAGGCAGCACATGGGCGGAAAACGTATCGCCCAGGCGGGCAAAACGATTATCGAAGGTCAGTTCGTCGAGGGCTTTCAACGGCCATCTCCAGCAGAATGTCCGAGCATTCTGCTAGGGATAGGGCAGTTAGTCGAGCTTGGCGGCTGGCGGTTCTTGCAGCGGTTTACCATCGGCCATCGGCACGATGGTTTTGCTTTCCGGCTCGATCGGCACCAATTTGTATTCCTGGCCATGAAGGTTCTTGAGGTAGACCTCCATCTGCCGGAACGAGATATTGATGTGCTGCTTCTTGAACTCGCGGTTGATGAAGCGGTTGACCTCATCGAGCACCGGGTTCCGGTCGCCAAGGTCGCGCACATGCATGCGCAATTCGTGGTCGAGGGTACTTTCGCCGAAATTCAGGAAGTACACGTGCGGTTCCGGGTCCTTGAGCACACGCGGGTTATCCCGGGCGGCCTTGAGCAGCAGCTCTTTTACCAGGTCCAGGTCCGATCCGTAGTCGACGCCAAGCTTGAGCGTTACCCGGGTGATGGTGTCGGTCAGGGACCAGTTGATCAGTTGCCCGGTAATGAACGTCTTGTTCGGGACAATGATGTCCTTGCGGTCGAAGTCGGTGATGGTCGTTGCGCGGATGCGGATTTTGCTGACCGTGCCCGACAGGTTGCCGATGGTAATGGTGTCGCCGATCCGCACCGGACGTTCGAACAGAATCATGATGCCGGAGATGAAGTTTGCAAAAATTTCCTGCATCCCGAAACCCAGACCGACCGAGAGCGCTGCCACCAGCCATTGTAATTTGTCCCAGCTCACGCCGAGCGTGGATAAGGTTGTGACGAAACCGACCCCGGCAATCACGTAAGACAGCAGCGTGGTCGTGGCGTAGGCGCTGCCTTGCGCCAGATTGAGCTTGGACAACACGAACACTTCCAACAGACCCGGCAAGTTGCGGGCGAGGGCGAAGGTGATGCCGATGATGATCAGCGCGCCCAGCATGTCGCCGATGCTGATCGGTACCATGCTCATGGCTGCGCCCGTGCCGCTGGTGTATTCGTAGAGGGTGATGTTGTCCAGGTACGAGAACACCGAAATCAGATCGGACCAGGCCCAGTACAGTGCGCCCATGAAAGCGCCGAGCAGCGCCAGACGGATCAAGCGCAGGGATTGTTCGTTGACCTTCTCGATGTCCAGTGTCGGTTCTTCGATCACGGCTTCGCCGTCACCGGCCTCTTTCGCAGCCAGACGTTTGGTCAGGGCTCGATGGTACGCCAGGCGGCGGGCTGCAACGCTGAGCCCGCGGACAAAAGTGGCTTCGATCACCAGCCAGAACATCAGCAGGTAAAGGGTGTTGATCAGTCGGTCACTGAGCTTGAGCGCGGTGTAGTAATAGCCGAAGCACACGGCCACGAACAACGCGATCGGCAGGGCGGTAAACAGGATCCCCACGATTTTGCGGAATAGGGAAGCGTTCTCGTGCGTCGGGCTGCGCATCAGCAAACGGCTGAGCAGCCACGCCATCAAGGCGTAGCAGGTCAACACCACCGGCATGCCGAGCACATCATCGGCCAAGGTCGCCGGTTGCAGCTCGGCGACAGCCACCACCGCCACCAGCGCCATCACCACCAGGCCGAGTCGACGGATCCAGCCCTGAAGGAATTCGACCTGAGGTTTTTCCCAGCGGAAATGCAGTTCGGCCACGCCGCCCGGCGCGAGAATCCGGTAAGCGGTGTAAAACACCAGCCACGCCATCGCCATTTGCAGCAGTGCAGCGCCCATGTTGGCGTTCTGCCCGCGGGCGTCGATCTGCAAGGCGAGGCCGCACAAGGCCAGGCCCAACGCGACAGGCATCGCCAGTAAAATATTGACCAGAATGGCCTGCGGCGTGTGCCACTGGCTATCGCGCTTGAAGTGGCCGATGTCCTTGTGAACCTTGTTCAGTCGGGCATACAGGCTTTTGCGTCGCCATAGCAGGGCGCCGATCAGCAGTACCAGCGGCAGAAACAACAGCGGCCGTTGAATCAGGCCATCGCTCAATTCACTCAGGCTGGAGAACCACGGCAAGGTAGTGATCTGGCGCTGCAAGCGTTCCGGTACCGCGCGTATCCATTCCATGTCCAGCGGCTTGTTGCTGGGAATCCAGAACATTTGTTCGTCGAGAGTCGCGCGCAGGCTTTGCGCGGTGCTCAGCAATTGTTTCTGATTGAGTTGCAGGGTGATGGATTCGTTGAGCACGGCGCTCAATTCGCGGTTCAGTCGGTCCAGCAGGTCGGCGCGGGTCGTGGCTAGTTCCAGCAGGCTCTTGCGCAGTTGCGGGGTGACTTGCTCCGGCGGTTGGGTGGACAGCAGGTTGTCAACGTAAGAGGCCGGGTTGCTCAGCAATTCGCGTTGCTGGCTGACTTCGAACTGATAGAGGCGAATGTCGGCGATCTGGTCCGCCAGGTTGCGGTCGAGCCTTAAACGCGGCAGGGACTGTTTCTGTTTGTAGAGAATCTTGGAGAGCAGCAGGCTGCCCTTGAGCACGTTGATCTGCTCGTCCAGCGCCGAATCGCTTTGTGTGACGTTGTCCAGTTGCTGCTTGGTTTGCAGGTTTTGCTGGGTGACTTCGTTGAGGCGGTCCGTGCTTTTGAGCAAGTAGTCGGAGAGCTTCAGGTTGGCTGCGCTTTCCGTGGCCAACAGGCTGCTTCCGCCGGATTTCTGCGCCTCGATGGACTGCTGGGTCACCGTTTCCTGGGACTGGGCCAGGCGTTTCTGATTGATCAGGGTTTGCAGTTCCTGGATTTCCTGATCCAGGCGATCGGATTTTTCCGACAGCAAATCGTGCTGGCTGTTGCCCAGATCCTGCAACTGATTGTTGCCGGCCAATTCCTGGCGACGCAGCGGAATCAGTGCGTTCAGGGCGGTGAGTTCGGCATTGAGCAAATCGCGCTGTTCGCCGCTCAAGGTTTTGCCGGCATCTTTGCCGGCCTTGAGGACGTTGTTGATTTGTTGAATGCGCGTCTGGCTGGCCGAAATTTCGGCCTGGGCGCGCTCCGGGCGAGTCTGGGCGGTAATCACCAGGGTGTTGGCGTCGGTCAGGGCCCTTTGCAGATCGCTTTGCTGGGTCGAGCGCTCGGTGAGCATTTGCTCGAGTTGCGGGATCGACAGGTTGGCATAGCGTTGTGTCACCGGCTGCACTTTGCTGGCCTTCAGGCGCGCCAGTTCACGCTGATTCTCGATGACTTGCTTTGGCGCGGCGGCCAGTTGTTGTTTGACATCGGCCAGTTTTCGCTCGTAGTCACGCTGGTAGTTGAGCTGGGTTAGCGTGTTTTGCAGAATGGCTTGCAGAGCTTTCTGATCGGCTTCCGGCAGTTTGCGGTCGGCGATCTTGTCCAGACTCGTCTGCACGGCTTCGCTGGACGGCGGTTCGGCCGCTTGTAGCGTGCCGATGGAGAGGCTCAGGCCCAACAGGGCCATGATGAAAAAGGTGCGCAGGGTTGACATAGAGACCGATCGAAAACGAGACGAAGAATGGAGTTTAGAGGAACAAGCCCGGACCGGGGCGACTTCCTTCGGGGAATCTGACGCCCACTTTGCCGATCTTGTTCCCCTCCATGACCGCGACGGTCCAAATGGTGTTGTTCCACTCCACCTGGTCACCGACAACGGGCGCACCCCCGACTTTCTGGGCGATGAAGTGGCCGAGCGACATGTCCGGATCGATGCCTTCGACTTTCAACCCGTACAGCGCCGCAACCGCGCCCAGCTGGGCGTCTCCTTCGAGCACGAAGTCGCCGAAGAAGCGCAGATCCAGACCCCGTTGCGGTGCCCGGCTGAAGAGTTTTCCGAGGGCCGGCAGGTTGTGTTCATGGCCAATAACACACAGCAAATCATCGACTTCGAGCACAGTACTACCCGACGGATGGAGCAATTGCTGGCGACGAAACAGCGCGGCGATGCGCGTGCCTTCGGGCATTTTCAGTTCGCGAAGGGGTGAGCCGATGCACCATTTCTCGGCGCCGAGGCGATAAACGAACATCTCCCACTCGCTGGTGACATGCACTTCCAGGGCGGAACGCGAGATCGGCGCGGGGTCAGGTGGCACCGTCACTTTCAGCAGTTTGGCCACCCACGGCAGGCTCGTGCCCTGCACCAGCAGCGACACCAGCACAATAAAGAACGCGAGGTTGAAATAGAGCTGAGCGTTGGGCAGGCCGGCCATCAGCGGGAACACCGCCAAAATGATCGGGACCGCGCCGCGCAAGCCGACCCAGGAAATGAACGCTTTTTCGCGGCCATGGAACGCCTTGAACGGCAGTAAACCGACCACCACGGACAACGGCCGCGCAAACAGAATCATCCACAACGCCAGACCCAGCGCGGGCAGGGCAATCGGCAGCAGGTCATGCGGTGTGACCAGTAGGCCCAGCACCAGGAACATCCCGATCTGCGCCAGCCAGGCCATGCCGTCGAGCATGTGCAAAATGCCGTGCCGACTGCGCACCGGGTGGTTGCCGATGACCAGGCCACACAGATACACCGCGAGGAAGCCGCTGCCGTGCAGGGCGTTGGTCAGGGCAAACACCACCAGGCCGCCGGCAATCACCAGAATCGGGTAGAGGCCGTTGGCCAGATTGATGCGATTGACCAGTTGCAGCATGACCCAGCCACCTGCGAGACCGACGACGGCACCGATTCCGAACTCCCGCATGAAGTGCACGAGCAGGCTCCAGTGCAGGCCGGTTTCCCCGCTGGCGAGCATGTCGATCAGGGTCACGGTGAGGAACACCGCCATCGGGTCGTTGCTGCCGGATTCGATTTCGAGGCTGGCGGTGACCCGTTCGTTCAGGCCTTTGCCACCCAGCAGCGAGAACACCGCTGCGGCGTCGGTAGAGCCGACAATCGCGCCGATCAACAAGCCCTGAATGATGCTCAGGTTAAACAGCCAGGCGGCCACCATGCCAGTCAATGCGGTCGTTATTAACACCCCGACCGTGGCCAGCGACAGTGCAGGCCAGAGTGCAACGCGGAAACTCGCGACCCGGGTACGCAAACCACCGTCGAGCAGGATTACCGCCAACGCGAGGTTGCCGACCAAATAAGCCGTGGGGTAGTTATCGAAAATAATGCCGGCACCGTCGACACCGGCGGCCATGCCCACGGCCAGGATAATCACCAGAATCGGGATGCCGAGGCGTGACGAAAGTGAGCTCACCAGAATGCTCGCACCTACCAGCAACGCGCCGATCAGAAACAGGCTGTTGATGGTGATTGCATTCAAAGGCGTTACTCCAAAAAACTGAAAGGCGGGCACAAACTGACCATGCAGTCTGCGTGCCAGCGATTCTAACCTGTTGAAATGTGATGCTGTCAAAAAGGTTTTGGTGGTATCGCAGCAGTAGACGCGACCTGCCCCTGTAGCAGCTGGCGCAGCCTGCGTTCGGCTCGGGCCGCGTTCGGACGCAGCAGTCGTGATTCCGGCATGCCGGATCTTCCTGACATACCGCGAATCACAATTTGACGACTGCTGCGCACCCGTTCGGCGCGTCACGCTGACGTTTGAGTGAGTCTTGAGTCCCTGCGCGTTTTTGTCGCACAAGGGCTCCCAGCGACGAAGTGCAGGAACCCCATCCGCCAATCACAGTCTTTACTGCTCGCGAGAAAGGTTGCCTGCCAGGAAAGCCAAGGCCTTGGCCCGGAATAACCCTGGCGTGCGTGGTGACTTTTCTTTATCGTACGCGCCCTTTGAAAATGCTCGGAAAATCAAAATGTTGGAAGCATCCCTTAGCCAATTGGAACAGCTGGTAAATGACTTGGTGCAACAGAACCAGGCACTGCTCGGCAGCAACCAGACCCTGAGTGCAGAACTGGCTCAGGCCAAGGATGAAAACGAAAGCCTGCAACTGAGCCTGATGGAACAGGAAGAGAAACAAGGCGCCACTGCCGCACGCATTCAGGCCCTGGTTGAGCGCGTCAGCGCTGGTCCGGTCAGCGCATGAATCAAGGCGCCGCAGGGGTAAAAGTCGTCTCGATCCTGGGGGAGGACTATTCGATCAAGGCGCCGGCCGGGGAAGAGCAAACCCTGCTGGACGCCGCGATGATGTTGAAGGCTGCTTTGGCCGACACCAAAAGAAAGTACCCGACATTGATCGGTGACCGCCTGTTGGTACTGGCCGCGATGAATCTGTGCTCGCAGCAGATCGAAATGCAAAAGCAGCACAAGCAGGAACTCGACCGTTACCAAGAGCAAGTCAGCGCCACGGTTGAAGTGATCTCCAAGACGATCAATCAGGCCTGATCGGCTTTGCGCACAACCAAAGAATAAATTGTCGATATGTGTTGTATACAATCGGCACGGCTGTTGCAGTGTTTCAGCCTCTTATTCTTTGGGGGTGTTCCATGCAGTTTTGGCGACGCAGTATTCAATGGCAGTTAATCCTGAGCATGGGCACCGCCCTGCTGGTCAGTATTCTGATCGTGGTGGGCATTTATACCCTCGTGGTTAACCGTCTCGCCCAGAGCTATCTGGTCGAACAAGCCCTGCCGTCGAGCATCGAAGCGATGCGCAACGACATCGAGCGAATCCTCGTTCAACCCCTCACCGCCGCCAAGGACATCGCCAGCAATAGCATGGTGCGCGACTGGTTGGCCGGGGGTGAAGACGATGTCCGGACGGCGACGTTCGTACGGTACCTGGAAGGCATTCGCGCTGAACACAAAGCCTTTACCGCGCTGATTATCGGCACGGCTTCGAATCACTATTTGACCGAAAAAGGCCTGGAACGGACCCTCAGCCGTTCCAACCCCAAAGACGCCTGGTTCTACTCATTCCTGGACAGCAATCAGCCGCGCACCCTCAATATCGACAATGACACCGCGACCGGAGAATTGGCGCTGTTCATCGACCTCAAGGTTGAGCAGGCTGGTAAAGTCGTGGGCGTTGCCGGGCTTGGCCTGAGCATGAAAGAGCTGTCGGAGCTGATCCACAACTTCAGCTTTGGTGAGCGCGGAAAGGTCTATCTCGTGCGTTCCGACGGTTTGATCCAGGTGCATCCCGAGGCGCAATTCAGCGGCAAACGTACCTTGACCGAGCAGATCGGCTCTGCGGCGGCGCAAGCAGTCATGGGTCAACTCTCTAACTCCACAGCGTCCGCCACCAACAGCAGCTTTATAAGAGACGGCGAAGACTTCCTCGCCTTGAGCCTGCCGCTTCGGGACTTGGGCTGGACGCTGGTGGCCGAAGTGCCGCAGTCGCAGATCTATGCCGAAGCCCGCCGCGCGATGTGGATGAGCAGCGGCATCGGCCTGGCGGTAGCGCTGGTGTGCCTGTTGCTGGTGGTATTGCTGGCTCGTGGTTTGGTGCGTCCGATCCGTCAGGTAACAGCGGCGCTGGTAGCCATTGGTAGCGGTGGTGGCGATTTGACCCATCGGTTGGATGCCAGTCGCGCCGATGAGCTGGGCGATCTGGCGCGCGGCTTCAATCGGTTTCTGGACAGTCAGCGCGAGATGATCGGCGAAGTACTGACCACCAGCGAACGACTGCGCACCGCAGTTGGCCAAGTGGCGAAGGTGGTGGACAACACCGCGGAACGTTCTGGTCGTCAGCAGGAAATGACTGACATGGTGGCCACCGCTGTTCATGAGATGGGCCTGACCGTGCAGGAAATCGCCCAGAACGCTGGCAACGCGGCGGTCGCGTCGCAGAATGCTCGCGATGAGGCGATGCAGGCTCGCGAAGTGGTGGGCGGCTCGATCCGGCATATCGAAAGCATGTCCGACGAAATCGGCATCGCGGCGGGTGCCGTGGGTGAGCTGGCCAATCAGGTGGCATCGATTGATCAAGTGCTGGCAGTGATTCGCGGGATATCCGAGCAGACCAATTTGCTGGCGCTCAACGCGGCCATCGAAGCGGCGCGGGCCGGGGACATGGGCCGTGGTTTTGCGGTGGTGGCGGATGAAGTGCGCACCTTGGCGCGACGCACGCAGTCGTCGACCGATGAGATTCAACAGATGATCGGCAGCCTCAAGCAGGGGGCGGAGAATGCGGTGTCATCAATGCACAGCGGACAAGCGGCGACCGGCACGGGTGTCGAATCGAGCCAGCGTACCGGGGCGTCGTTGACGGCGATTACAGGGCAGGTGGAACGCATCAGTGACATGAACCATCAGGTGGCGACGGCGACGGAAGAGCAGTCGGCGGTCACCGAAGAGATCAACCGCAATGTGCAGGGGATTTCGGATTTGGCCCGGGCGACGGCGGGGGAGGTCAGGGCTTGTCGTGAAGACTGTCAGACGTTGCAGCGCTTGGCTGATGATTTGGCGCGGCAGATGGGTGGGTTCAAGCTGGGCTGAAAAAGTGCGTTGGCTATGCTGACGCCTTCGCTGGCAAGCCAGCTCCTACATGGCCGGTGCGTTCACACCAAACCCTGTAGGAGCTGGCTTGCCAGCGAATAGATTTCAGCTGCAGCACAAGTTCGGGATCAGAACCACTCATCCTGCATCCCAAGACAAACATCATCCCGAGCCTCAAGAATCGCCAGCTCATGGTGGCAACCTGGCACTTCCCACGTCAGGAAATACCGCGCCGCCTGCAGCTTGCCTTTATAGAAGCTGACATCCGCCGCATTGCCTTTGGCCAAGCCTTCCTCGGCACGAATCGCCTGTTCCAGCCAGCGCCAGCCAATCACCGTGTGCCCGAACACTTTCAGGTACAGCGCGGAGTTCGCCAGGCTGCTGTTGACCTTGCCTTGAGCCAGATCAGTCAGCAGGCCGATGGTCACTGTTTGCAGGCGTGCCACCAGTTTTTCCAGCGGTTCACGCAGCGCGGTCAAGGATTCATATGCCTGCGCCCGCGCGCCGGTGTCGGCGATCAGTCGGATCAATTGCTTGAGCCCGGCACCACCGTTCTGCGCCAGCTTGCGCCCTAGCAAGTCCAACGACTGAATCCCGTGCGTGCCTTCATGAATCGGGTTCAGACGATTGTCGCGATAGTACTGTTCCACCGGGTATTCACGGGTGTAACCGTGGCCGCCGAGAATCTGGATCGCCAGTTCGTTGGCCTTCAGGCAAAATTCCGACGGCCAGGATTTGACGATGGGCGTCAGCAAGTCCAGCAGTTCATGGGCCTGCTTACGCTCGGCTTCGGTCGCAAGCGTGGTGGTGTCATCGAACAATCGCGCCGCATAGAGGCCGAGATCGAACGAACCTTCGACGTACGCCTTCTGGGTCAGCAACATGCGTTTAACGTCGGCGTGTTGAATGATCGCCACTGGCGCGGTGTTCGGGTCCTTGCTGTCCGGCACGCGACCCTGTGGCCGCTCGCGGGCATATTCCAGCGAGTACAAATAACCGGCGTAACCGAGCATCACCGCGCCCATGCCGACGCCAATCCGCGCCTCGTTCATCATCTGGAACATGTAGCTCAAACCGTGGTGCGGCTTGCCCACCAGATAACCAACACACTCGCCGTTATCGCCGAAATTCAGCGCGGTGGACGTGGTGCCGCGCCAGCCCATTTTGTGGAACAACCCGGCCAGCAACACATCGTTGCGCTTGCCGAGGCTGCCGTCATCGTTGACCAGAAACTTGGGCACGATGAACAGCGAAATCCCCTTCACCCCGGCTGGTGCGTCCGGCAGCTTGGCCAGCACCATGTGCACGATGTTTTCCGACAGCGGGTGGTCGCCGCCGGAGATAAAAATCTTGTTGCCCTTGAGGCGATAAGTGCCGTCAGACGCAAGCTCGGCGCGGGTACGAATATCCGACAGCGACGAACCGGCATGCGGCTCGGTCAGGGCCATGGTGCCGAAGAAGCGGCCGTCGATCATCGGCTGCAGGAAGCGCTGTTTCTGCTCCTCGGTGCCGAAACTTTCGATCAGATTCGCCGCGCCCATCGTTAAAAACGGGTACGAAGTGGATGCCGCATTGGCGGATTGAAAATGCGCGAAGCAGGCCTGGGACAATAAGGTAGGAAGCTGCATGCCACCCGCGTCGAAACTGCGCGCGGCATTGAGGAAACCGGCTTCGAGGAACGCATCCACCGCCGGTTTCACTTCCGGGATCAGAATCGCCTGACCGTTCTCATAGCGCGGCTCGTTCTCGTCACCCTTGCGGTTGTGCGGGGCGAAGAATTTTTCGGCGATATTGCGAGCGGTGCCGATGGCGGCATCGAAGGTCTCGCGATTGTGCTCGGCGAAACGCTCACGCTGGGTCAGGCCCTCGGCATCGAGGACTTCATACAGCTCGAAAGCCAGATTGCGGGAACTGAGCAACGTCTCGGACATGGCGGCCTACCTTTTTTTGGAATGGACCGAGTCTAGGCGCGGAAATAAAGGCTGAACAGGATGATTGATGCCGGTGATAGAAGGGCAAAACATCGACCTGTAGGAGCTGGCTTGCCAGCGATCAATACAGCGCGGTCTACCTGATGCGCCGCCATCGCCAGCAAGCCGGCTCCTACGGATTGTGTAAAGGCAAAAAAAATGGGCGCCGATGAGGGCGCCCATTTTTACAGTGACCGCATAGCTAATTAGCCGATAGTCATCAGACTGGCATTACCACCCGCTGCAGCAGTGTTGACGCTCAGCGCACGTTCAATTACCAAACGCTCCAGCGCAATATTGGTCTCGCCTTGCGACAAACCATGAACACCGACAATGGCGCCAGCACGCTTGGCCACTTGCTGGCACACCGCACGCAACTGGTCCGAATGGCCATGATGCAGAACTGCATCAAACACCACTTCATCCTTGTTCCAGTCGGACACCAGCTTGATGCGTGCCTGAACATCCTTCGGCAAGCGTGCGAACAACGCCTTGGTCAAATCAGCGTCCGGCCACACCGCCGAACCGCCGACAGCCAGCACCGCTGCCAGTTGCGTCAGCAGATCACCTTCGACTTCCGCCAGGCACAGCACGTGTTCGCGCGGCAGGATGGCGTAGCTGTTGCGCTCGCCGGTCGGACCGGCCAGAACACGGGTGATCCCGCTTTGCGATTGCGCCGTGAACTGCACGCACAGGGTGCTCAGGTCGGCAAATTTGTTGCTGTCGGCCCAGGCTTTCAGGGCGGTCAGCGGCTTGCTCATGGCGTCGCGCAGACGAACGTCCGGCGCTACGATGGCGTCACCGCGAGCGAAGGATTGTTCGATTGCATCGGTAGGACGCGTCGACAGCAGGCGGTACAGGTACAGCGGACCACCGGCTTTCGGACCAGTACCCGACAAACCTTCGCCACCGAACGGTTGTACGCCAACCACGGCGCCAACAATGTTGCGGTTCACGTAGACGTTACCGGCGTTGACGTTGTCGATCACCTTGGCGATGGTTTCGTCGATGCGTGTATGCACGCCCAACGTCAGGCCATAGCCGGAAGCGTTGATCTGGCCGATCAATAGATCGATGTCTTTGCGCTTGTAGCGAACCACGTGCAGCACTGGACCGAAGATCTCCCGTTGCAGCTCGTCGAAGCTTTCCAGTTCGATCAGGGTCGGCATCACGAAGGTGCCGCGTTTGACTTCTTCGCTGTTGGCGATGGCCACCTGGTACACGTTGCGACCTTTGTCGCGCATGGCCTGGATGTGCTTCTCGATGCCCGCCTTGGCTTCGGCGTCGATCACCGGGCCGATGTCCACGGACAGGCGCTCAGGGTTGCCGAGACGGCATTCAGCCATGGCGCCTTTGAGCATTTCGATGACACGGTCAGCGGAATCTTCCTGCAAGCACAAGACGCGCAGTGCCGAGCAACGTTGGCCGGCGCTGTCGAAGGCCGATGACACCACGTCGATCACCACCTGTTCGGTCAGTGCCGAAGAGTCGACGATCATCGCGTTCTGGCCACCGGTTTCGGCGATCAGCGGAATTGGACGGCCCTGGGCATCCAGGCGGCCAGCGATGTTGCGTTGCAGCAGGCGGGCAACTTCGGTGGAACCGGTGAACATCACGCCTTTGACGCGATCGTCGCCGACCAGACCGGCACCGACGGTTTCGCCACGGCCCGGCAGCAGTTGCAGCACGCCTTCCGGAATCCCGGCTTCGAGCAGCAAGCGCACGGCTTGAGCGGCTACCAGCGGGGTTTGTTCCGCAGGCTTGGCCAGCACCGGGTTACCGGCGGCCAACGCCGCAGCCACCTGGCCACTGAAAATGGCCAGCGGGAAGTTCCACGGGCTGATGCAGACAACCGGGCCCAGTGGGCGGTGGGCGTCGTTGGTGAAATCGTTGCGTGCCTGCACCGCGTAATAACGCAGGAAGTCCACGGCTTCACGCACTTCGGCGATGGCGTTGGCGAAGGTCTTGCCAGCTTCTCGAGCCAACAGGCCCATCAGCGGCTGGATCTCGCCTTCCATCAAATCGGCGGCGCGTTCCAGAATCGCGGCACGTTCGGCGGGCGGGGTGGCCTGCCAGATCGGCGCGGCGTTCAGGGCGCACTGGATCGCGTTGTCGACGTCTTCGACGGTGGCTTCCTGCACATGGCCGACCACGTCACGCAGATCGGACGGGTTCAGCACCGGCGCAGGGGTTTCAGTGCTGGAAGCGCAACCGAGCATCGGCGCGGCTTTCCAGTGGTTGTGAGCAGTGGCCAGCAAGGCGCAGGACAGGGAAGCCAAACGATGTTCGTTGGCCATGTCGATGCCGCTGGAGTTGGCGCGCTCGGCGCCATAAAGATCACGCGGCAGCGGGATACGCGGGTGCGGCAGGCCGAAGCCGCCTTCCAGCGTCGCCATCTGCTCGATGCTGGCCACTGGATCGGCCACCAGCTCCTGGATCGAAATGGATTGGTCGGCGATCCGGTTGACGAATGAGGTGTTCGCGCCGTTTTCCAGTAGGCGACGCACCAGGTACGCCAGCAGCGTTTCGTGAGTACCGACCGGTGCGTACACACGGCACGGACGGTTCAGCTTGCCTTCGGAAACTTTACCTACAACCTGTTCGTACAACGGTTCACCCATGCCGTGCAGGCACTGGAACTCGTACTGGCCGGGGTAATAGTTCTGACCGGCGATGTGATAAATGGCCGACAAGGTGTGGGCGTTGTGCGTGGCAAATTGCGGGTAGATAACTTCCGGCACCGACAGCAACTTGCGTGCGCAGGCGATGTAGGAAACGTCGGTGTACACCTTGCGGGTGTAGACCGGATAGCCTTCCAGGCCTTCGACCTGGGCGCGCTTGATTTCGCTGTCCCAGTACGCGCCTTTCACCAGGCGGATCATCAAGCGATGACGGCTGCGGCGAGCCAGGTCGATCACGTAGTCGATCACATACGGGCAACGCTTTTGATATGCCTGAATCACGAAGCCGATGCCGTTCCAGCCGGTCAGTTGCGGCTCGAAGCACAGGCGTTCCAGCAGATCCAGCGACAGTTCGAGACGGTCAGCTTCTTCGGCGTCGATGTTCAGGCCGATGTCGTACTGCTTGGCCAGCAAGGTCAGTGACAGCAGGCGCGGGTACAGCTCGTCCATCACGCGCTCGTACTGCGCGCGGCTGTAACGCGGGTGCAGTGCCGACAACTTGATGGAGATGCCTGGGCCTTCATAAATCCCACGACCGTGGGACGCTTTGCCGATCGAGTGAATGGCTTGTTCGTACGAGGCCAGGTACTTCTGCGCATCGTGCTCGGTCAGTGCCGCTTCACCGAGCATGTCGTAGGAGTAGCGGAAACCTTTGGCTTCGAACTTGCTCGCATTGGCCAAGGCTTCGGCGATGGTTTCGCCGGTGACGAACTGCTCGCCCATCAGGCGCATGGCCATGTCGACGCCCTTGCGGATCATCGGCTCGCCGCTTTTGCCGATGATGCGGCTCAGGGATGAAGTCAAACCCGCTTCGTTATGCGTGGCGACCAGTTTGCCGGTCAGCAGCAGGCCCCAAGTGGCGGCGTTGACGAACAGTGACGGGCTGTTGCCCAAGTGTGGATGCCAGTTGCCGGTGCTGATCTTGTCGCGGATCAGCGCGTCACGGGTGCCTTTGTCCGGGATGCGCAGCAGCGCTTCGGCCAGGCACATCAGTGCTACGCCTTCCTGGGACGACAGAGAAAATTCCTGCAGCAGACCCTGAACAATCCCGGCACGGCCACCGGCGCTTTTCTGATTGCGCAGTTTTTCGGCAATCGATGCGGCGAGCTTATTCGTGGCTTCGGCCATGGCGACCGGCAGGCGAGCCTGTTCGATCAGCATCGGCACCACTTCCGGCTCAGGGCGACGGTAGGCGGCGGTGATCGAAGCGCGCAGCACCGATTGCGGCAGGATGCTTTCGGCGAACTCCAGGAAGCACTGGTGCGCGTGGTCGGCATGGACTTCACCGGCGTCGTCAGCGTCTTTGCTGATCAAACCACTCAGCTCGGACAGGGTTGCACCACCCTCGAGTTTTTCCAGGTAATTGAAAATTGCCTGCTTGATCAGCCAGTGCGGCGTGCGATCAATCGAGGTCGCGGCAGCCTTGAGGCGCTCGCGGGTCGGGTCGTCAAGTTTGACCCCAAGGGTGGTGGTAGCCATTTTTTATCCTCATGTTTGCCACGATTGCGTGGCATCAGCTGGCGGCAAGATTAGCCGTGCAACTGTTGAGGTGCAACCGGGTGCAACCCTTTTTTTGTCGGAATAACAGGCAGCTCGTCAGGAAATAAATTCTGGTACGGCAGTGCTGCATCGGGTGGGTGCTTTTTAGAGCGGTCGGCATTCGCGCTTGCTTCGAAAAGGAGCAAAAACGTGGTTTTTAATTATATTTCCGACTGGGTGCAACTTATTCTCACAAAATGGGTTGCACCTTATTTGTGTTGTTGAATAGGATTCGCGCCCCAAGGTGCAACCGGATGAAAAACCGGTGCGCCGGCTGATGGCTTTCCTGGGGAAACATCAGTCTTAAATGCGCAGGCTTCGAAATCATCTGAACAAACATTGTCGTTTGTCGGCGGTTTCACACGCTGGCGCTACATAAAAACAAAGCCAGGGCATCACTTAATGAGCGTAAGCAATCCAACCCTGATCACGTTTGTGATCTACATCGCAGCAATGGTGCTGATCGGCTTCATGGCCTATCGCTCCACCAACAACCTT
Organism: Pseudomonas sp. P4_C8; assembly: GCF_056401975.1. Classification (NCBI taxonomy): domain Bacteria; kingdom Pseudomonadati; phylum Pseudomonadota; class Gammaproteobacteria; order Pseudomonadales; family Pseudomonadaceae; genus Pseudomonas; species Pseudomonas sp. P4_C8. The sequence goes on from NZ_JBFUIH010000043.1 coordinate 64,623, forward strand.
TCTGACTACATTCTGGGCGGTCGCAGCCTGGGTAGTGTCGTGACGGCTTTGTCCGCTGGCGCCTCCGACATGAGCGGCTGGTTGTTGATGGGTCTGCCGGGCGCCATCTACATGTCCGGCCTGTCCGAAAGCTGGATCGCCATTGGCCTGATCATCGGTGCTTACCTGAACTGGCTGTTCGTCGCTGGCCGTCTGCGTGTGCAGACCGAGCACAACGGCGATGCCCTGACCCTGCCGGATTATTTCTCTAGCCGTTTCGAAGACAAAAGCGGCCTGCTGCGGATCATTTCTGCGGTGGTGATTCTGGTGTTCTTCACCATTTACTGCGCATCCGGCATTGTCGCTGGTGCCCGTCTGTTCGAAAGCACCTTTGGCATGTCCTACGAGACAGCGCTGTGGGCCGGCGCTGCGGCGACGATTGCCTACACCTTCGTCGGCGGTTTCCTGGCCGTGAGCTGGACCGATACCGTACAAGCCACGCTGATGATCTTCGCCCTGTTGCTGACGCCGATCATCGTGCTGCTGGCGACCGGCGGCGTCGACACCACATTCCTGGCTATCGAGGCACAGGACCCAAGCAACTTCGACATGCTGAAAAACACCACCTTCATCGGCATCATCTCGCTGATGGGCTGGGGCCTGGGTTACTTCGGCCAGCCGCACATCCTCGCGCGTTTCATGGCGGCGGATTCGGTCAAGTCGATCGCCAACGCCCGTCGCATCTCCATGACCTGGATGATCCTGTGCCTGGGCGGCACCGTGGCGGTGGGCTTCTTCGGTATCGCTTACTTCTCGGCCAACCCAGCTGTTGCAATGCCGGTGAGCGAGAACCACGAGCGCGTGTTCATTGAACTGGCGAAAATTCTCTTCAACCCATGGGTTGCCGGTATCTTGCTGTCGGCCATTCTGGCTGCCGTAATGAGCACCCTGAGCTGCCAATTGCTGGTGTGCTCGAGCGCCCTGACCGAAGACTTCTACAAAACCTTCCTGCGTAAATCCGCTTCCCAGGTCGAACTGGTCTGGGTCGGCCGCGCCATGGTCCTGGTGGTTGCCCTGATCGCCATCGCGATGGCTGCTAACCCGGAAAACCGCGTGCTGGGTCTGGTCAGCTACGCCTGGGCCGGTTTCGGTGCTGCGTTCGGTCCGGTGGTGCTGATCTCCGTGATCTGGAAAGACATGACCCGCAACGGCGCACTGGCCGGCATCCTGGTTGGCGCGATCACCGTGATCGTCTGGAAACACTTCGAACTGCTGGGTCTGTACGAAATCATCCCTGGTTTCATCTTCGCCAGCCTGGCGATCTACATCGTCAGCAAACTCGGCGCGCCGACTCACGGCATGCTGCAGCGTTTCGCTGCTGCCGAGGCAGATTTCCGCCTGAACAAGTGATGGGGGAGCTTCGGCTCTGACCTATCGCCGCACATGAAAACGGCCCGCTTCCATTTGGAGGCGGGCCGTTTTTTTTGCCTGTGCAATTTTCGAATCCCTGTGCGTACCCCTGTAATTGGATGGACTCGCCCACGCCGAGGCGTCAATGCGCCACGGTGGCAGTCTAAGAAGCCAACGGCAGCGAGGGCGAGTCCATGAAAAAGAATACGACGCTTAAACAGTCCCTGTCTTCAACCGATGTGTCGGCCTGTACGACAGTGGCGGTCGATCTTGCCAAGCAGGTCTTTCAGGTCGCAGGCGAAGACGCTCTGGGCCAGGTGCTTTATGAAGAACGCCTCAAATCGCGTG
>NZ_JBFUIH010000044.1:0-45216 GCF_056401975.1 Pseudomonas sp. P4_C8
ATGCAGTGTTTCAGGAAGACCGATGCAGTGTTTCAGGAAGACCGCAAACTCAGGTTTTACGACTGCTGCGCAGCCGAACGCAGGCTTCGCCAGCTGCTACGGATCGCGTTATGGCTTAACTGATCGGCATTACGCGCTCATGCCTTCTTTAGTTTGATCAGGAACATCACCGACAGACTGACACAGGCGCCGGTGACCGCCAGCGCCATGTCTTTCTGCGAATCCCACGGGTCGTTTTGTGCGCCGATAAACGCGCGTGAAGTGTCGTCTCCCAGATACGCCCCGCCGATCCATTCCACCAGTTCATATATAGCCGACGTCGACAGCATGATGTTCAACGCGATAAAAACCACCCAAAAACCCCGCAATGGGGTTAGTCGCAACAGCACTTCCCGCACGGGATAAACCATAAACAGCCCGTAACTCAAATGGACCAGTCGATCAAAGTGATTGCGATGCAGCCCGAGTGCCTTATTGAGGCCGACCCCGGTCAAGGCTGAGCACCAACGGTCATAAGGCACTTCGGCATAGGTGTAGTGAGCACCCAATTCGTGAATACACAGGAACACGAAAATCAGGGTGATGGACACAGCAGACAAACGAAACCAGCGTGCGACCGCCACCAACGTGCCGACGAGCAATAGCGCCAACAGGTTTTCCAGCGCCCAATCGATCCGGCTGTGCGGCGAATAGCCCAGCACCACGGCGATCAATACCAGCAGACTCAACAACGTCAGGTCGTATCGCGCATCTGCCTTGGGCTGCATGCTCTGGTCTCCTGGCCTGACGCGTTTCCTTCCAGCCTCAGGGTGATTCGGGTTGTCGACACTCCGGGCAAATGATGTCCCTACAAATCAAATTGATTCGCCTGGGCGGCAGGGGTTCCGAAGTCGTGGCGGCCGGCGGGGCAACTCAAGGGCTGCGGCAAAAGCTTTTGCCTATGAGCCCCGAATACTCCACCTATTAGCTGACTTGCGGATAGGCGTCTAACCTTATCCCTGCGCTGGCGTCAGCCGGCCGGATTTGAGCTGATAAGGAGACAGGAATGAGTCAGAAACATGACTAAGCCTGCCGTGGGCCACCGTGATTGCACCTCGTTTTCTGCTGTACCGATTTCCGTGTAATCAAAACAATCAGTGAATCGAACTGCTGGCCCAGCAGCCTGTGTCATTGCTTTCGCTCGTCGCTATTTAGAGCCCACAACGGGCCGGATAGCCCGGATGATCACGACCAAAGGTAGCTCGCACATGGCAAATGAATCGAAATGCCCGTTTAACCACGCCGCTGGCGGTGGCACGACGAACCGCGATTGGTGGCCGAACCAACTGAATCTGAAAATCCTGCACCAGCACTCATCCCTGTCCGATCCCCTGGACGAGGGTTTCAACTACACCGAAGCGTACAAAAAACTGGACTTTGCAGCGGTCAAGCGAGACCTCACAGCGCTGATGACCGATTCGCAAGACTGGTGGCCAGCGGACTTTGGTCACTATGGGCCACTCTTCATTCGCATGGCCTGGCACGCCGCAGGCACCTATCGTACCGGTGACGGTCGGGGTGGCGCTGGCTCCGGTCAGCAACGCTTTGCACCGCTCAACAGCTGGCCGGACAACGTCAGCCTCGACAAGGCGCGCCGGCTGCTCTGGCCGATCAAGCAAAAATACGGTCGCAACATTTCCTGGGCTGACCTGATCGTGCTCACCGGCAACGTTGCACTGGAGTCGATGGGCTTTAAAACGTTTGGTTTTTCCGGTGGTCGTCCGGACGTTTGGGAGCCGGACGAAGACGTTTACTGGGGCGCAGAAAACAAATGGCTGGGCGGCGATATCCGCTATGGCAAAGAAAACAAGCCCATGCAAGAGCCCGGCGACGGCCCGCTGGTTGCTGAACCAGGGGCAAACGAGGAGAGCCGCACCGAACAGGGCCGCAATCTGGAAAACCCGCTCGGCGCCGTGCAAATGGGCCTCATCTACGTCAACCCCGAGGGCCCTGAAGGCAATCCCGATCCCGTCGCTGCAGCCACGGACATCCGCGAGACCTTCGCCCGCATGGCGATGAACGACGAAGAAACCGTGGCGCTGATCGCTGGCGGTCACGCGTTCGGTAAAACCCACGGCGCCGGACCTGCCGACAATGTCGGTGCCGAGCCCGAAGCTGCTGGTCTCGAACAGCAAGGCTTGGGCTGGAAAAGCAGTTTTGGTACCGGCAAAGGCGCGGACGCCATCACCAGTGGTCTGGAAGTGACCTGGACCAACACGCCGACAAAATGGAGCAACAACTACCTGGAAAACCTGTTCGGCTTCGACTGGGAACTGAGCAAAAGCCCAGCTGGGGCGCACCAGTGGGTCGCAAAAAACGGCGCCGGTGCCGGCACCATTCCGGATGCCCACGACCCGTCCAAACGGCGTAATCCCACCATGCTGACCACGGACCTGTCCCTGCGCTTCGACCCGATCTATGAGCCGATTTCACGACGCTTCCTGGCCAATCCCGATCAACTGGCCGACGCCTTCGCCCGCGCCTGGTTCAAACTGATCCACCGCGACATGGGCCCCCTCTCCCGCTACCTCGGCCCGGAATTGCCGAACGAAGAACTGCTGTGGCAAGACCCCATCCCGGCGGTCGATCATCCCCTGGTCAACGACAGCGACGTTGCTGCACTCAAGGGCAAAATCCTTGCCTGCGGCCTGTCGGTCTCGCAGCTGGTATCGACTGCCTGGGCAGCCGCTTCCACCTTCCGCGGCTCCGACAAGCGCGGCGGCGCCAACGGCGGACGCCTGCGTCTGGCCCCGCAGAAATCCTGGCAAGCCAACCAGCCTGAACAACTGGCGAACGTACTGGCGAAACTCGAAAGCATCCAGAGCGAGTTCAACGCCGGCGGCAAGAAAATCTCGCTGGCCGACCTGATCGTGCTGGCTGGTAATGCGGGTGTCGAACAAGCGGCAAAAAACGCCGGCCAAAACGTCACAGTGCCGTTCACGCCAGGACGGACGGACGCATCGCAAGAGCAAACGGACGTGGTTTCCTTCGGCTTCCTCGAACCGATTGCCGATGGCTTCCGCAACTACCTGAAAACCCGCTACCGCGTGCCGGCCGAGCAACTGTTGATCGACAAGGCGCAACTGCTGACGCTCACCGCGCCAGAAATGACCGCGCTGATCGGTGGCCTACGCGTGCTGAACACCAACGTCGGACAAACCCGACACGGCGTCTTCACCCAACAACCGGAAGCGCTGACCAACGACTTCTTCACCAACCTGCTCGACATGGGCGTGGAATGGAAACCCACCTCCGAGGCCGCTGAAGAGTTCGAAGGACGTGATCGCAAAACCGGTGCAGTGAAGTGGACCGGGACGCGTGTGGATCTGGTTTTTGGTTCGAATGCGCAGTTGCGGGCGCTGGCTGAGGTTTATGCGAGCAGTGACGCGAAGGAGAAGTTTGTTAAAGACTTCGTGGCGGCATGGACCAAGGTGATGAACCTGGATCGGTTTGATGTGAAGTGATGCGATTGTTGAATCTGTGAGGCATTGAATGGGCCACCTCGACCCGGTTGTAGGGGGTGGGGTTGGGGTGGCCCAATATGCCCCCCCTCCAGGTCAAACTCGAAAAAGTCTTTTTGCTTGGTATGGGCGTGTTGACGCAACATGGTGTCGATGAAGGCAACGTCGATTGAACCCGGATTATCGCTACGTGCGCGACCTGTTGCAGGACGGCTACATCGGGGAACTGCGTTCAGTGCGGCTGCATATCAGCGTTGAATATTTCCAGCGCGAGCGCAAAGCCGCCCTGCACTTCACCATTCCACCGGAGAACTTCTCCAGCCTGCTCTCCATCTATGGCGGTCATTATTTCGATGCGGTGCTGCCTACGCCAAGGATGTGCGCGACGGTACCCACTTGGCACCTACCTTGGCAGATGCCATGCGCATGCATGAATTGATCGATGCCATCGAGATCTCCAACCGCGACGGCGTGCGCCTGAAGCTACAGGCGTAAGCAATCAGATGCGCAAGTGCGCACTCATGTAGTCAATAAAAACGCGCAACTTGGGCGAGGCATAACGGCTGGCTGGCCACAGCATCCAGAAGACGACCTGGCGGTCAATGTAATCGTCCAGCACAGTGACCAGCTGGCCACTTTCCAGCGCTTCGTGCACCAGGAAAGCCGGCAGAAAGGCAATCCCCCTGCCCTGGATTGCGGAGTAGGCAAGAGGCTCGATCGTGTTCGACGTCATCGTGGCGGGCAGCACCAATTCAGCCTCGGATGCTTCGAGCCGCAACGGCCAACGCTCCAGCTTTCCCGTCGCAGGGAATTTGTGCTGCAGGCAAGAATGGCGTTCCAGTTCACGCGGATTAGCAGGTACGCCATACCGCTTGAGATACGTCGGCGACGCCACCAGCACATGTGCACAGGAACCGAGGCGGCGCGCGGTCAAGCGAGAATCGGTTTGCTCGCCGGTCCGAATCACGGCGTCGAACCCTTCCTCGATCACATCGACCATGCGGTCGCAAAAATCGATATCCAGTTCGACTTCCGGATACTGCTCCATGAACCCGTCAAAGGCCGGCATCATCAGGTCGCCCAGTAGAGGTGTGCCCACGCGAAGCCGCCCACGTGGACTGCCGGCCAGGCCTGAAAGCTCGGACTCGGCAGCGGTGACCTCGCTGAGGATGCGGCGGCAGCGCTCAAGGAACAGAGTCCCCTCGGCCGTCAGCGTGATGCTGCGTGTGCTGCGATGAAACAGCCGCACATGCAAGCGTTCCTCCATTCGAGCGATGGTTTTGCCCACTGTCGAGGACGACACCCCCAACTGGCGGGCGGACTCGGTAAAGCTGCGCGTTTCGGCAACCTGCACGAACACTGAGATGCCACTCAGACTTTCCATCACTCTTCCTGCTTGCACCAGTAGAACTCCACCAACAAGGCGGGATTACGGAAAAACCATCCGAAATGTTCGGCATCGCGGGATATTTTTCTCCGCGAATCTTACGCCTACATTGCGCCCATCCCACCACTGATAGGTATCGATGTCATGTCCAAACTGCATACGAGCATCCAGATAGGCCCATACCAGATTTCCCATCGCGTCGTTCTGGCGCCACTTACCCGCATGCGTGCCGAGCCGGGCGCCATCCCTGGCCAGTTGATGGCCGAGTACTACGCCCAACGTACCACCGCCGGTGGCCTGCTGATCGGCGAAGCCACTATCGCCGCAGCCAATGGTAATGGCTACCTCGGTGCTCCCGGTCTGTATGACGACAGCCAGATCGCCGGCTGGAAGCTCGTGACCGACGCCGTTCATGCCAAGGGTGGCAAAATCTTTCTGCAGCTCTATCATGCGGGGCGCCAGTCCAATAGCCTCCTGCAGCCGGGCGGCGCCCAGCCCGTGGCCCCTTCCGTCGTGGAGCACGGCGGCCTTGCCTTCACCGAGACCGGCTGGACCCCGGGCTCCCCGGCGCGCGAACTGACCATCGCTGAAATCCGCGGGCTGGTAGACAGCTTCCGCGCCGCGGCCGAACGCGGTATCGCAGCCGGATTCGACGGTGTGGAATTGCACTCGGCCAACGGCTACCTGTTCGATCAATTCCTCCAGGACGGCAGCAACAAACGTACGGATATCTACGGTGGCTCGTTCGAAAACCGCAGCCGGTTCCTGCTCGAAGCGGTAGGGGCGGTGATCTCCGTCTGGGGCAGCAATCGAGTGGCGGTGCGTCTGGGGCCGAGCGGCAATTTCGGCGACATGTCCGACAGCGACCCCATTGGCCTGTTCACCTATGTCGCGCGCGAACTGAACAAGCTGGACCTCGCCTATCTGCACCTGATCGAGCCACGCATCCTGGGTCTCGTCGAAGACGAGCGCCGGGACCAGAATCCGGTGGCGTCCCAACTCATCCGCCAGCACTACAAGGGCACCCTTATCGCGGCGGGCGGCTTCTCCGGTGAATCGGCCAACGCGATCCTCGAGGCCGGCGATGCAGACCTGGTCGCATTCGGCCGCCACTTCATCGCCAACCCTGACTTGCCAGAGCGCCTGCGCAACGGCTGGCCGCTGAACCCGTACGACCGCGAGTCGTTCTTCGGCGGCACGCAAGTGGGTTACACGGACTATCCTTTCCACACTGAAGTTGCGTGATAATTTTCACCACTGGTAACTGGGGTCATAGTGCCCCAGCTACCTCCCCGCAAAAAAAATCAATCACCCAAGCAGCGATGCGCCAGCTTACTGCCCCGTTTCACCGTAGCTTCTTCCAGCGGACTCAAGGTGCATGCTGGCTGATGGAAGGTGCTAACGCATGAAGGACCTTTTCTCCTACAGGCTTTTCACAAGGGTGGCGCGACTGGGCAGCTTTTCGGCCGCGGCACGCGAAGTGGGTCTTTCTCAATCCCAGGTCTCCAGGATTGTTGCCGAACTCGAAGCCGATCTCGGCACCCTGCTACTGGCGAGATCGACACGTGCAGTCGTTCCCACTGAGGCAGGGGCAGATTTTCTGGCGCGCATGGAGCCCATCCTCGCCGCGGTGGAAGAAGCAGAGCAAAGCGTTCGCGGGGGTGGAGAGCTACGTGGCGTTGTCCGGATCAGCATGCCAACGAGCATCGGCGTACGGGAAATCATTCCGCGTATGGCGTCGTTTGCAGCGATACACCCCAACCTTCATATCCAAGTCCTGCTCGCCGATCATTGGCAGGATCTGGTGCGCGAAAATATCGATGTAGCGATAAGGTTGGGACGGCTGTTGGATTCCAGTGCTACGAGCCGTCAGATCATGACGATCTCCAGATTTATCCTCGCCTCACCGTCCTACTTGCACGCCGCCGGGGAGCCCACTACGCCTGAGGATCTGCAATCGCATCGAATCATCGCGGGGCCAGCCTCGACTGTCCCGAGTGGCTGGATGTTCAAACGCGATGGCGAGACCAGGACAATTCAGCTTGAGGCTCACTTCTCGACCGACGAAAACGAAGGCGCTGTCGCAGCGGCAACTGCTGGTTTAGGGATTACTTCGACAACGGCATGGGCGTGCCGACGGGAGCTTGAAAGCGGTGAACTCGTCGCACTGCTCACCGATTGGGAGACCGAATCCGTACCTGTTCATGCCTACTTCCCCCATGGCTCGCGTACTCGCAGTGCCGGCCGCGCCTTGATCGAGCACCTTATAGCTAGCCTGGCTGGCGAGGGAAGTGGCATTTCAAGCTAGCGTCAGGTCGGCATAGTGCAGCAATGCCTATGCATCCTTTACATAAATGATAGCGAAAAAGAGTGGCTACTCCGTTCATGCCGAAGCTGCCAACTTAGCGCCACTGCCTGCACGACACATCGGTCGACTTGTTCGTTCGTGGCGGGATTTCCTTACTTCATCTCTCCAGGAGAAGTGTGATGCGTATGACCGGCAATACTATTTTCATCACTGGCGGCGGGTCCGGTATCGGCCAGGGCCTGGCCGAAGCCTTCCACAGGCTCGGCAATAAAGTGATCATCTCCGGACGGCGCAAGGAGCGACTGCAGCAGACGCTCGACGCCAACCCCGGCATGGCCGCCATCGAGCTCGACATCACCGACACGGCCAGCATCCAGGCAGCAGCTCAGCACCTCATCGCCAATTACCCTGAGCTCAACGTGCTGATCAACAATGCCGGCATCATGCTGGTTGATCATGCAGAAGGTCCGGTGGACGATGCGCTTGCCCTCTCGACAGTCACCACAAATCTGCTGGGTCCGATCCGGATGACTTCGGTGCTGGTCGAGCATCTGAAGTCCAAACCTGATGCGGTCATCGTCAACGTCTCCTCGGTGCTCGGCTTCGTGCCAATGGCCGTGACGGCGGTCTATTCGGCGACCAAGGCAGCGCTGCACTCCTACACCTTGTCGCAGCGCTATCTGCTACGCGAACACGGCATCCAATTGGTCGAGATCGCACCACCGTGGGTACGCACCGAGCTGCTCAACAGCAGCGAGGAGGAACGCGCCATTCCCCTCGACCAATTCATTACAGAAGCGATGAAACAGTTCGAAAGCGGTGCCAACGAAATCCTCGTCGCTCCGGCCGATGCCATGCGCGCCAATCCTGGTCCGAACGAGCATGCCTGGGTCAACGGGTTCAACGACATGATTGCAAACGGACCGGCTTTTAATTGATCGCGACTGCATCGCAATGGCCGGCCCCCCGTGAAACAAGTGACATTGCAGGCATAATTTTCCAGGAGGCGGGTCTCATGATCGATACCACTTCAAGCAAGGCGCCCTTGTTCCAGCCGACCCTCATGGGCGACCTCGAACTTCCCAACCGCATCGTCATGTCACCACTGACGCGGATGCGGGCTGCCAACCCGGGGTTGGTGCCGACTGAACTGCATGCCGAGTATTACGCGCAGCGTGCATCGGCGGGACTGATCATTTCCGAAGGCGCATCCATCAGTCCGGAGGCTGTTGGCTGGGCCGACACACCTGGCCTGTGGAGCAAGGAGCAACTGCAAGGCTGGTCTCACGTGCTTGAGGCCGTGCATGCAAAAGGTGGTCGCATGGTCGCTCAGCTTTGGCACACAGGGGCGATTTCACATCCCGATTTTGGCGCTGCTCCGATGTCCGCGTCCGATGTGAATATCGGCTATGAAAGCACCACGCCACTTGGTCGAAAACCCACTGTAGCGCCACGTCCGATGACTCTTTCGGACATTCACCGAACCGTCTCCGATTATGCGAAAGCGGCTCGCAACGCCATGAGCGTCGGCTTCGATGGTGTGCAAATTCAGGCCAACTATTTGTATCTCATTGCGCAGTTTCTGAACCGCACAACCAACCTGCGAACCGATGAATATGGTGGAAGCATTGAGAAGCGGGCGCGCTTTTTGTTCGAAGTGATTGAGGCGGTTCTACAAGAGGTCGATCCCCGCCGGGTCGGCGTCCGAATTGGCCCGATGAACGAGGTTGGCGCCTTCGCTGCAAATGACGAAACATTGCCCATGGCCGAATACGCGATTCGCGAACTCAGTGACTACGGTCTTTCCCACGCCTTGATCATGGGAGCAACGACGGATTTCGCTGGCACATCTCTAGAGCCTCTCGCGGGTGATGCCATGTTTCGGCACTTGCGCTCCATTTTCAAGGGGACATTGATCGCCAATGTCGGGATGGATGCTGAACGCGGTAACCGACTCATTGCTGAAGGCAGCGCCGATCTGATCGCCTTCGGGCGGCCCTTCATTTCCAATCCGGATCTGGTTGAACGACTCGCAGTCGGAGCACCGCTCGCGGAGATAGATTGGAACACCGTCTACGCATCCGGAGCCCGGGGCTACACCGATTATCCGCGCCACATTTCTACCGCTGTCGCCTGACACAACAAGGCAACTTTGGGCGGCCCTTCAGCCACCAACCCTTTACATCAATAGCAGGAACCCGACCATGACTTCACGTACCCCCGCCGAGAACAAGGCCATTGTCCTCGAAGGCTTCGCAACCCTTTTCAATCGCAAGGATCTGGCGACGGCCGAACGCTTCTGGTCACCCTCCTATATCCAGCACAGTGCCCATGTGCCGCCCGGTCGCGAGGGTCTGTTCGAGCTGGTCGCCGCAGGATCGCCCGATATGCGCTACGAATGCCAGCTGGCAGTCGCTGAAGATGACTTCGTCATGTTGCACGGTCGGTTCACTGGAATCGGCCAACCGGCAAACTGGGTCGTGGTCGATATCCTGCGTCTTGAGGACGGTGTGATGGTCGAACACTGGGATGTAATCCAGGATGAGGCGACGCTCGAAGGTTCCGCCGGCGGGTACCCTATGTTTGGGGATCAGTTCCCGGATCGACGTTCCTGAGCCACTCATTCGGTCGCATTTGATTAGAGTAGCAACGCTGCAGTAACGCTCTGCGCATGAATGATCCGCTCACACCCCTCCAGCGCCGCAAGGGCTTCGGCGCGGAGCAAGCCATGGGTATCGGAAATCACGCCAACCTTCATGCATCACTCCAGATGAGGTTCGGAACTCAGGCGATCAAGGATCTACTTGCGCCATCAGTTCAGCAACCGATTCCTGGCGATTGGCGTAGCGCTGGGCCAGCACGGCACAGACCATCAACTGAATTTGATGGAACAGCATGAGCGGCAGGATCAACACGCCAATGGTGCTGCCGGCGAACAGTACCTGGGCCATCGGCACACCGGTGGCCAGGCTTTTCTTCGAACCGCAGAACAGGATGGTGATGCGGTCTTCCACATTAAAACCAAAGGCTTTGCCCAGCACCGTAGAGGCCACCAACACCAACCCCAGCAATACGCAGCACGCCACCACCAGCCCGGCCAGTTCCCACAACGGGATTTGATGCCAGATTCCTTCATTCACCGCTTCGCTGAACGCGCCGAAGACTACCAACAGAATCGAGCCCTGATCCACGAACTTCAGCCAACTTTTGTTGCGCCCGACCCAGGCGCCGATCCAGCGCCGCGCGATCTGCCCGGCAATGAACGGCAGCAGCAGTTGCACACTGATCTTCACAATCGCATCAAGGGTCGAACCGCCATCGCCCTGCACATTCAGCAGCAGCGTCACCAGCAAGGGCGTGATGAAGATCCCGAACAGACTGGACGCCGCCGCACTGCAAATCGCCGCCGGAATGTTGCCTCGCGCCAGAGAGGTAAAGGCAATGGCCGACTGCACTGTTGCGGGCAACGCGCAGAGGTAGAGCATGCCCATGTACAGATCGTCACCGATCAGCGGCGACAACACCGGTTTGAGTGCCAGGCCGAGCAGCGGAAACAGTACAAAGGTCAGACTGAACACCAGCACATGCAGGCGCCAATGCCCGGCACCGGCAATGATCGACTCGCGTGACAGTTTGGCGCCATGCAGAAAAAACAGCAGGGCGATGGCGATGTTAGTCAGCCACCCGAAGCCCACTGCGACCTGACCACTGACCGGCAACACGCTGGCAAGCAGCACGACGCCGATCAGGGTCAGGGTGAAGTTGTCGGGTAAGAAACGAGGGCGCGTCATCAGGGTCATCCGGGTTTGCCAGGAACGTGATCACGACTCTAACCCGTCCGCAGATTACCGACTAACGCTAGTAAGCCAGGAGATGTCGCCTAAAGGACAGGATGACCAGCGTTGTTGACGCATCATGCCGTTAGGTGGGAAAACAGGGGCGGCCCGGATTTAAGCGTCGGGGAATTCAAGAATCAAGGAAGGCTCATGAAAACCCTACTGTGTTTACTGATCGCCACCGGCGTCGGCGCCGCGTTGCAATACGCCGGCATCCCCCACGGCCTGTTGCTGGGCTCGATACTCGCGAGCGCAATGATCGCCAGTAACCTGCGCTTCTCCCCTACCCTGCGCTTCGGCCTCGGCTATGTGCAAATCGTCTTGGGGATCGCGACCGGTTTGATGTTTACGTCGTGGGACAGCCACACGGTCGCTGCCATCTTGCCCAGCCTGGGCGTCATGCTGTTGTGCCTGATGGTTCAAAGCACGGTGGCCGGTTTTGCGCTGCTGAAAATCGCCGGATGGAACCGCAAGGATACCCTGCTGGCCGTCTACCCCGGCGCACTCGCGGCGGTATTCGACTTGCTCGAATCCGAACGCGCGTCCAGCAAGGTGATCGTCGTGCATCTGGTGCGACTGCTCTCCATCACCCTCCTCGTCAGCTTTTGCATTCCCGGACAGGCAGACGTGGCGATTGCCCAAAGCAGCCCGTTGGACTTGAGCCTGGCGCCGAGCCTGCTGTCGCTGATCGCCCTGTGCCTGTTGCTCGGTCGTTTGCTGTTGAACGTTGGCGTGCCGGCACCGTTCATGCTCACCGCCATCGTGCTCACCGGCGTCTACGTCAAGTCCGGCTACTTGCAGGGCTTTCACATGCCGTCATGGAGTGTCGACTCCGCGGCCATCCTGCTCGGTGTACTGATCGGCTCGAAATTCAAGGACATCCGCTTCGCCGAACTTGTTCGCCACGGGCGTGCTGCGCTGATGTCCGTTGGCCTGATGCTGCTGATCGCCGCAGCGTTTGCCAGCGTGGCCGGGCGGGTTGGGGGCAGCGATCCTTGGTCGTTATGGCTGGCCTACATGCCGGGCGCCATCGAGACCATCTCCATGGTCGCCTTCAGTGGCGGGCTGAACGTTGTGTTCATCCTGACTCATCATCTGGTGCGCATGGTTGTGCTGCACTTTGCGCCGGCATTGGTGGTTCAGGCGCGGCGGTGGCGGGAAGATGTTTGATCGGCATTAAGCATCGGCGTATCGGAGGAAAGGATTAAACGGGAGAGATCGTGGCCAGGGCACCAATCAAAATGGTCAGCACCAGAAATCCACCCAGGAAAATTGCCATCTTGCCCATTGGGGCCTCCTACATTATGAGTTCGCTGTGTGCCGCCATTGTGAGCCTCCATCTGAGTGCATTACAGAGGCAGATAGCACGCGAAAATACGGATCAGATGCTTGAAACGAAAAAGCCCCGCCCCACTCAAGTGGGACGGGGCTTTCTACTGCATTGACCGTTGTTTACAGATCAGTGATTTCCTTGTGGCGTGGCACCAGCATCTTCATCACGCTCCATGCCACCAGATAGGCTACCGAACAGATAGCGAACATGATCATGTAGCCGGTGTGAATATCGTTGATCGATTTGTAGTAGTCGAACACATAACCGCCAACCTTGGTCATCACGACACCACCCAAACCACCCGCCATGCCGCCAATGCCGACCACCGAAGCGATGGTTTTTTGCGGGAACATATCGGACACCGTCGTGAAAATATTGCACGACCACGCCTGGTGCGCCGATGCGCCAACGCCAATCAGCAACACAGGGACCCAAAAGCTGATGTAACCGAATGGCTGAGCCAGCAGCACCACCAACGGGAACAGCGCGATCACCAGCATGGCTTTCATGCGACCGTCGTATGGCTTGTCGCCGCGGGACATGAAGTAGCTCGGGAACCAGCCGCCACCAATACTGCCGATCATAGTCAAGCTGTACAACACGGCCAGCGGCGCCACGATGGCCGCTCCCTTCATGCCGTATTGCGCCGACAGGTAGGTCGGAAGCCAGAACAGGAAGAACCACCACACGCCATCGGTCATGAACTTGCCGAAGGCAAACGCCCAAGTCTGGCGGTAAGTCAGCAACTTGAACCACGATACTTTTTTGGCAGCGACACCCGACACTTCCGGGGTGGCTACTTGCACAGGTTCATCGCTACGGATGTATGCCAGTTCCTCTGCCGACAGACGCTTTTGATGATCCGGCTTCTGGTAGAGCGCAATCCATACGGCGACCCAGACGAAGCCCAGCATACCGATCGCGATAAAGGCCGCTTCCCAGCCCCAAATACCGGCAATCAGCGGTACGCAGATCGGCGCCAGGACCGCGCCCACGTTGGCACCGGAGTTGAAGATGCCGGTAGCGAAGGAGCGTTCCTTCTTCGGGAAGTACTCCGCGGTGGCCTTGATCGCAATCGGGAAGTTACCCGCTTCACCAATCGCCAGAACCGCGCGAGACAGCATGAAACCGGCAATCGAGACCGGAATGACGGCAAGGCCGAGCGCGCTGCTCAGGGCGCCAATGCCCTCACCCATCGGCACCGCGAAGGCGTGCATGACCGCACCGGTGGACCAGATGCCAATCGCCCAGATATACGCTTTCTTGGTGCCGATCTTGTCGACGAAGCGACCGGCGAACAGCATGGAAATCGCGTACACAAACTGGAAAACCGAGGCGATGTTGGCGTAGTCAGTGTTACTCCAGCCAAACTGCGTCGACAGTTGCGGCGCCAACAGACTCAGTACCTGGCGGTCCAGGTAGTTGACGGTAGTGGCGAAAAACAACAGCGCACAGATCGTCCAGCGGTATTTGCCGACCGTTTGGCCGACGCGTTGCGCGTTCGCATTGATGGGCTCGTTCAGATTCATGGCATCACTTTATTATTGGATTATGGTGATGATCTCTCGGTTTCAAGCGAGATCAATTGTGTCGTAGAGCATTGCCAAGACGCAAAGAGTCCGCGTCAAGGCTGGTCAGATTCAGCCGGGTCTTGCGATCAACTTATGCTGTACCCCGCCGCCGGTTGCATCACGCGCAGTGCGATTGCTGGTGGCTGGAGCTGGGCGTGTAGCGAGTACTAGCAGGGGTTTGGCGGGACCGTCGCCTGCGACGGAACTGACTGTGCGGGCGCGCAAGCAGACAAGATCAGGCCAGAGGAAGCGACGTTGAGGGGGATGAGTTCGCAAGTTGAATTCATGATGGGGCCGACACTCTTTTTATTTTTTGGCATGAACAGTCGATGCATCGTCTGTCGTCGTACAACTGTGCCTTTTATATCGAGTTCGAGGGTGGGCTGTCAATATCAAAGATAGCCGTTGGTCTTGACGAAGATTGCTTGGGAAAATTTCGGTTTGTTATAGAACTCGCTGGGTACAGCGATCATTAGCCGTGTGAATTGTCGGGCATTGACGAGGGGATGTGGGGACTCGGAGCGATGAACCATGTTGTACGACGACGCATGTTTACATGTACAAAAGCGAGTCAGATAGTCGGTGTATGGACCGCCTGCCTGACTCGAATCGCCCTGAATGAGATCAAACAGGGTCTGGAATCGATTGCACTGCGCTGCGCAATGGCAAGGTCGCTGAAGCGGACTTCAGGGCAAAACGCGACACCGGGCGACTCAGACCATAATGCTCGCGTAGCGTACTGCCCGCATATTCATGGCGGAACAGCCCGCGCTTGCGCAGGATCGGCAGCACTTCATCGAGGAACACTTCAAAGCCCTCGGGGAACGCTGGCGGCATCACATTGAAACCATCGGCAGCGCTACTGCGGAACCACTGTTCAATCAGGTCGGCAATCTGCACCGGCGTACCGACCGGTACCCAATGCCCTCGAGCACCGGCCAGGCGATTAATCAGCTGACGCAGCGTCGGTTTCTCGCGGTCGACGATGTCGAGGATCAATTTGAAGCGACTGGACTGGCTCTCGCTGCTGTCGAAATTGACCAGGTGGCGCGGGAATGGCGCATCCAGATCGTGACCGGACAGGTCGACACCCAACATGCGGCGCAGTTGGCCTAGTGAAACATGCGGCAGCACCAAGTCGTTGAGTTCATCGAACTTGCGCTGGGCTTCGGCTTCGGTGCTGCCAATGTACGGGCTGATGCCCGGGAGGATTTTCAGCTGGCGAGGATCGCGCCCCACCGCTTTCACCCGAGCACGGATATCGTTGGCGAATTCGGTCGCGCTTTGCAGGGTCTGGTGCGCGGTGAAAATCGCTTCGGCATGCCTGGAGGCGAAATCACGGCCATCTTCGGAAGACCCGGCCTGCACCTGCACCGGTCGCCCCTGTGGGGAGCGTGGCGAGTTGAATGGGCCTTTGACTTTGTAGTGAGTGCCCACATGGTTGATCGAATGCACTTTGTCACTGTCGGCAAACACCCCGGAATTCTTGTCCAGCACCAGCGCGTCGTCCTCCCAGCTGTCCCACAGGTCACCGACCACCTGCACGAATTCTTCGGCCTGGGCATAGCGATCATGAGCCGACGGATGTTGGTCCAGGCCAAAATTGGCGGCTGCAGCCGCCATGGAAGTGGTGACGATGTTCCAACCGGCGCGACCCTTGCTGAGGTGATCCAGCGCACTGAACGAGCGGGCCAGATTGTAAGGCTCGCTGTAGGTCGTGCTGGCCGTGGCGATCAGGCCTATGCGTTGGGTCACCGCAGCAATTCCCGCCAGCCAGGTAACGGGTTCGAAACGAATGCGCAGACCTTCACGCCCGCTTTCGGCCAGTGATGGCGAATCAGCGAAGAAAATCGCATCAAGCTTCTCGCGTTCAGCGCGTAGCGCCAGTTGCTGGTAATAGCCGATATCCATGGAAGCTTCCGGCACCGACTGCGGGTGACGCCAGGCGGCTTCGTGATGGCCGTTCGGGTAGATGAATAGGTTGAGGCTGAGCTGACGTTCGGACATTTCCCGTTCCCTGAAAAAAACAAGCATGAAAAATATGTGCTTGCGCGCGGTGCAGAGGCTCAGTGCAGCTCGGCGAAATCGCTCAGCACATCGTCGCGCAGGGCGATGAAGCAGCCGTCACTGCGGTTGCGCGGGCGCGGCAGATCGATGTCGAGAATGCGCCGGATGCGGCCAGGATTCGGTTGCATCACCACCACTCGATCACCGAGGAATACCGCCTCATCAACATCGTGGGTGACCAGGATCATGGTGATTTTTTCCTTGGCCCAGATGTTTTGCAGCTCGCCTTGCAGGCGCGCACGGGTCAAGGCATCGAGCGCACCCAGCGGTTCATCCAGCAAGAGCACGCTCGGTCGATTGACCAGGCCGCGGGCTATCGCCACGCGTTGCGCCATGCCGCCGGATATCTGATGCGGGTAGGCATCGATAAAGTCTTGCAGGCCGACCAGTTCAATGTGCTCGCGCACGGTCTCGCGTTTCTGCGCAGCGCTCAGGGGTGAATTCTTGAGCCCGACAGCGACGTTCTGCTCGACGTTGAGCCAAGGGAACAAACGGTGATCCTGAAACACGATGCCGCGTTCCAGACCAGTGCCTTCGATGGGTTTGCCATCCAGCAGGATGCGCCCGTCGTATTCTTCGTCCAGGCCAAGAATCAGGCGCAGCAGCGTGGATTTGCCGCAGCCGCTGGCGCCGACGATGCTGATGAACTCGCCAGGCGCAATGTCGAGCTGGATGTTGTCGAGTACTTGCAGTTGCGTCGAACTGCCCGGTCGGGAAGCGAAACGCTTGCTGATGTTTTCCAGGGTCAGGCTGTTGTTGAGCATGTCGCAATCCTTTTGAAAGTGCCAATCAACGAGGAGCGATGCCATATAGGCGCTGCATCCGCCGCTCAAGTGTCCGGGCCACTGCGTTGAGGCCCCATCCCACCAGGCCGATAATCACCATTCCAAACAACACCAGGTCCATCATGAAATGTTCGCTGCCATCAATCAGCGTGTTGCCGATCCCCTCCCCCGATACCAGCAAGTATTCAGCGCCGATGGTCGCCAGCCAGGAATAGACCAGCGCCAGGTAAAGCCCGGTAAAAATCGACGGCAAGGCGGCGGGCAGCATCACCCCGACGATGGTTTGCCAACGGGTGAAGCCGTACACCCGCGCCACTTCCAACAGGTTGGGCGGGACGTTGCGCAAACCGTCACAGGTATTGACCACCACAGGCACCAGTGCTGCCAATGACAGGAACACCACCTTGGCCACATCGCCCAGGCCGAACCACACCGAGATCAACGGAATCCAGGCGAACAGCGATATTTGCTTGAAGGTATTGAAGCTCGACCCGACCACGCGTTCGAAATTCCGCGACAGGCCCAGCAGGCAACCCAGTACCAGGCCGAGCGTAGTACCGATAAAAAAACCACTGAGGTTGCGCGCCAGGCTGGCAGAAATGGCCCGCCAGAATTTGCCCGAGGCGATTTGATCCCAGGCCGTTGCAGCCACTTTTTCTGGCGAAACGAACAACCCCGAATGACTCCAGCCCTGGTTCGAAGCCAACCACCACACGGCAATGACCGAAATGGGCAAGACCCAACCGCGATATCGGCGGCTACCGCTACCGACTGACAAGATCGCGCTCATGACAGACGCCCCCCGGCAGTTGGCCGACCACGATTGAGGCGTTTCTCCGCGTAATCAAAACCGCGGTCTATCAGCAGACCGAGCGCACCCACCACCACAACGGCTGCCATCACCAAGTCCAGTTGAAACAGCTGACGGCCATAGACGATCAGGTAACCCAACCCCTCACTCGATGCCACCAGCTCGACCACCACCAGCGATAACCAGGCTTTGGTGAACCCCAGACGCAAACCGGTAAACAGCGTCGGGATAGCCGCAGGCAAGACGATGGAAGTGACGCTTTGCCGACGACTGAAACCGTAGGCCCGGCCGACTTCCAACAACCCTTTGGGCGCCTGGCGGAAAGCTTGCAAGGTGCACAGCGTGATCGGCACCAAGGCTGCCTTGGCAATCAGCACATACTTGAGCGTCTCGCCGATGCCGAACAGCAACAGGGCAAACGGTAACCAGCCCAGTACCGGTATTTGCACCAGTGCGTTGAAGGTGGGTAAGAGATAATCCTCTAGCGTCCTGGACAGTCCCATGGCCAGGCCCAGCGCTATGCCGGTGAAGGCGCCCAATGTAAATCCGACGACAACCCGCTGCAGGCTGGCGGACGCGTTCAGCCAGAGATCACCGCTGGTGACCAGGTCCGACAAGGTCTGGTAGACGTAGACTGGCGGGGGTAGCACCTGCTCTGAAAGCCAGCCGCGTTCCACCCCCAGGTACCATAAGCCCAGCAATACCAGCGGCAACAGCCAGGGCAAGGCCTTGTCAACCAGACTGACGGGCCAGGCTGACTGGCGCGACACTTCAATCTTGCGAACTGGGCGGGCCGGTGACGGTGGAAAACGTTTGACGTTATCGCCCGCAAATCCCGGTGCCGCGTACTGCTCTAGTTTGACGGTCTGTGCCCTGGCCATTTGCCTAGCTCCCTTGCTTGCTGGTCGCGGCCGCTACTGCATTACCCGCCGGCTGTTTGCCATCCGGACCGTAGGGCGTCCAGTAGTTCTCAAGGCCCTTGGTTTTGAGGGATTTTTGCAAATAGCTGGTCTCGAACCAGCCATCGATACTGACGGGGCGACGGATCAGCTTTTCTTCCTTGGCTTGATCCGCCACGGCCTGATAGCGGCCAAGCAGGAAGTTGTCGACCAGAGGCGAGGCTCTGTCCCTGATGCTGACCCCGGTAAAGTCGGCGCGTAGTGATTCTGCCGGTTCATTACTCTTGGCCCATTCAGTGAAGACCGCGTCACGATTGCTCTCTTCCGACGCCCATTTCGCCGCGTCCACCAGCGTGTCGACGACTTTTTGCACGTTGTCCGGATGTTCTTTTTCATAGGCACCCCGAACGACCAGTGCGGTCTGTCGGGTGTAGCGCACATCCTGAGTGGGATTGTCGTAAACGATGTCGATCAGGCCTTTATCGCGCAGCTTGAACAACTCGCGACCGCCGAATGCGGCATCTACCCCATTGGATACCAATGCAGCCTGAGTGCTGCCGGTATCGAGGTTGATGACCTTGATATCGCGTTCGGTAAGACCCTGCTCCGCCAAAAGATTGATCGTCACCAGATGGCCGTTGGTTCCACGAAAGATCGCCACCTTCTTGCCTTTCAGTTCAGCGATGCCTTTGACGTCAGATCCCTTGGGAACGGCCAGGTAAAGATTGGCACGTACGCCCAGTGCGGCCAGCAGTTTGGTGTCCAGTCCATTGGAGCGCCCGACGACGGCGGGCAGATCGCCCTGGTAGGCGAAGTCAAGTTGCTGGTTTGACAAGGCTTCGTTTACCGCGGGACCAGCCCCCTTGAAAAAGAACCATTGCACTTCGGTCCCGGTCCCGGCGAAGGCTTTTTCCAGCAGTTGCTGATTGCGCACGATGCCCAGGGGCGACCCACTGAACGTCACCGGGTCACCGCCGCCAGCTGTCGCTACACCAATGCGCAATACATCGGCCTGGGCCAGGGGTATTGCAAAAAACGCCGCCAGTGCTGCAGCGATGCTGCGTTTGTGAAACAGGGCAATACCTTTGAGTTCCATATGCAACCTTCCTTGTGTCCGTGAGACTCGCTTGTCAGGCGGCGCGATGTTTTTTGTCGGCTTCGGTTTTCGGCGAGCGGGTATCCGGGCTTGGCTTGAGCGCTTGACTCAAGCGACCATCCACCCCGACCGGCACATCACCGTCGATGGTGGTTCGGCGCACGATGCGCGGGGCATCGCCGTAGTCGTTGATCGCGATGTGCTGCGTGGCGCGGTTATCCCAGATCACCACATCGCCCTCCTCCCAGCGCCAGCGCACGGTGTTGTCGACATGGGTAATACGGTCGTGGAACAGGCGAATCAGTTGTTTCGAATCGCTATTGCTTACTCCCTGTATCTGTTTGACAAAGTGCCCCAACAACAAACTTCTTTCACCCGACTCCGGGTGCACCCGCACTAAGGGATGTTCGGTTTCGTAGACTTCAGCGGTAAACTGTTCGCGATAACGTTTGAGACCTGACTCATTGGTATTACGCGGCGCCGCATAGTCATATAAGTTGGTATGCAAGGCGCGTAGATTATCGGCCAGTTGTTTTAATGGCTCGGGCAAATCGGCGTAGGCCGCCGCAGTATTGGCCCACACCGTATCACCGCCATAAGGTGGAATAACCACACCGCGCAAGATGGATATTTTCGGGTAATTGGCAACAAAGGTGACATCGGTGTGCCAGGAATTGGCTCGGGTTTCCTTGGCGTCCAGATGCAATATGGCGGCGCTTTGTTCAGCAGAACGCACGGTCGGATGCGGCACCTGATCCCCGAAGTGCCGGGAAAAAGCTTCGTGCCCGGCGTCATCCAGATGTTGGTTGCGAAAGAACAGCACTTTATATTTCAACAGTGCTTGATTAATAAATTCGAAATGCTCAGCACTGATGTCTCCACCTAATTTCACGCCTTCCAGTTGCGCACCAATTCGACCAGCGACCGGTTTAATTTGAATGGCCATCGAGCTACCTCCTGTCTCACGAGTAGTTGTGGGACAGATCATAAAGACATAAAAGCGGCCCTGACCAATCACAAATTATTCTAAAGATATAAGAACAGCCATATAGCAAATTTTTTACGAAGCCCGAAGAAAAGCTATAAGCCAAGTGTTATTAGCTCATAACTTTTTAGTTGGTTTAACGAACGAGTTTGATCCACATCGAAACAGACGTAGACGAGGTGGCTAAAATCCATTAAACATTCAGCCTGAGCGCTTCAGTGATTTTCTGGAATTAAGCTCTTTCGATAAAATTGGCTGAAAGGCTGCACAGCAGATGTCTTCAGCATTCGACAGAGAGTGCGGATCATTGGCCTGTTTTTCTACTTTCGCGGCGGCGGGGTTTTCTTTTCCAGCAGGAAAGTTTATTGACCTTCAGATTGGCCACCTGCAAGCGCTGGTCAGTGCCTTCTCATCGAAAACAAACTGTCTGTAGCTAATGGCAAAAGGCATTAAGCAGCCAGACATTCGAAGGTAGGCGGACACAGATCCAGAGGGGCTGAACCATCTTCAGGGCAACGGCTTATTAAGCCGCCCATCAAGGGCGAAACGCTCCTGCAACACCAGCTCGTACAACCCAAGAGCCAGTTGCGGGTTCATCAGCAAATTCCAGCTATGCGGCGAAACACTAGAAGGGACCAGCACAAAGGGATGCTGGCTCAACAAGTCCGCACCGAACTGCTGCTGGCTGCGGCTTGGGGTACCCGGTACCAGCCAATTCGGGTTCGCAATACTCTCCGGCTGCACCACATAAATCTTCGACGGGTCCAGCACCCGGGCCTGCGTCAGACAATGGGGCTTGCAATCCAGTGCATCGAAATCCTTATGCACCGCCACCTCAAGGATGGCCGTAGAGGCGTCCAGGGCGGCATAAACCGTGGCCATACCCCTAGGGTTCCAGCGCCCGCCCACCTTTTCAGCCCCCACGCCCGAATTCCAGGTGGTGGCATACTCAGCAGGATCAAGGCGCCAGAAATGAATCTCACTGTTCAAAGGGTCTTTAGCCATCAATAGACCCCGTATTCAATGCGCGTCAGGAAGTCAGTCACCAACTCATACCCGACCGAATTTGAAATCAGGTCGATAGGCGTCTCACCATCCAGACCCCGCGCAGGTTTGACCATCCACTGTTCGGCAAGCTCACGTGAACCCAGCACATCCGTGGCCTTTTCCAACACCTCGGCATAGTTGAGCGCTCGCGTGCTTTGCTCCGGGGTCAACGCTTCATTGGGCGTTTTCAGTCGCCGCGCAAGCGTACGATCAGACGCACCTACGATCTTCGACAACACCCCGCATTGCTTATACACAGTGCTGTTTTCGATCATATCCAGCACCGACTGCAGCGGGAAACCGTGTTTAACGGCCCTATAGATCGCCATACGATCATCACCCAAATCTCCTGCGAGCAGGATCGTAACCAGTTGTGGTGCAGCAATCGAATCCTTCCCTGTCACTGTAAGCGCCTGCCGACCGTCTTCCAAAACGGTGACGGAAACCTTGGGGGCGCGTGATTTAACCGTTCTCTTAAGGCTGTCAACTTTGACAAGCTCACCACCTACAACATCTTTTTTCTTGGCGCTCATGGCCGCCTCCGTCGCTCCGACATATGGCATTGAATATAGTGCCAAATGGCAGAAAACCCAACCCGACAGTTTTTGAGTTCGAACACCCTGACGTTCAAGCCAAAATACCAGCCAGCGAGCAGATACAAACACCGAGAAACCTGTGGCGAGGGAGCTTGTCGGAACGCCGCATCGGCCCCAAAAAAGGCACCACTGCACAGCCCAACTCTATTACTCACTCACCACAGCAGAGCGCACCTACGCAGGTGGATCAATCGTATCCAACACCCGGTTCGCCGTGATCTCGGCCACCATGATGCTGTTGGAAATACCCAGCAGGGCGTAGCGCGACTCACCCTCCAGATGATCCACCAACTGATGGACCATCACATCGACCGAGGCCAGCGTCTCGACCAAAAAAACCGCCAGGGTTTCGGTCGTGGCTTCTGGGTCCACGGAAAACAGGGTACTGCGTGTTCGCTTGGTTGCCTTGATGTCGGCATTCGACGGGAAGTGGAAGTTCAGAGCCCGCTCGGCGGCCTCATTGAGCTTTTTTGAATCGGGTTCGTACGGGGATACCGGATCGGTGTCCGGCGGATTTGGCGTTACCTTGAACATCATTTGGGTCCTTAAAGTGAGAGCTACGACCGCTTCTCTACTAATAAGGAGAGGTGGTAGCTGTGCGCAGGTTAGTAGACCGGGGACCCAAGGAGCCGGCGCGCCCGAGGGCGCCCTACGCACAGCCACCATAAAGTGCAGGGACGAGATCCCCGACTGTTTGATGCGCTATGCGCCTTGAGTAAACCACGGGCTACTAAACCCGATCACTGATGGGCAGTGACACGAATCAAGTTACCGAGTGGCCCCAAGGCGCACAAGCCGGCGGATTCTGGCGCAGCCGTAGGCAACGGCGCAAGGTTTTGTAGCTTTCAGGACGTAACCTTGATGGTTTTTAAACAAGCCACTTTGGCGATGTTGAACGTGCTGGGAGTGCATGTGATGCACGGTGTGATACGTTGAGCAATCATGGAGGTTTCTAATGGTATTAAACGTCGTAAACGTGCTGGGAATTGAGCACTAACAAGGACTCGGTGCGATTGACTATCACCACTCTGGAATGAGCTGACTAGGTCAATGATCATCCACTGCCAGAATCGTTGGAAAGACACCCCCGTCTGATAGTGAAATGGCGTACTATCGCCAGAAGGAAGAGCCAGTGAAGCGGTCTGACTCAAATAAAATGGCGCCGAAAATCCGGTGCAGTTCATCACACAATATTTTGATTTTTCCCTATGAGTTCAACTTTCTATCTTCCACGCAGACTCTCCAGCAATGACAGCATCTACACTGAAGAAGCGCTGCTGGCCGCTTCGAATTACGTCGTTGTCTTGGCTGAACCAGGGGGAGGTAAAACTGAACTTATGGGAAGCATTGCCCAACGGTTGGGCACTACTACTGTAACCGCGAACAAATTTAGGTACGTGGGTGCCGATGTAGAGAATTGTCCACTCGTGATAGATGCGTTTGATGAGCTGTCAAAAATAGATCAAACGGGCATTCACAGCCTTCTCGCTAACGCTAAAAAAGCTAAACCTACGCATGTCATTATTTCGAGTCGGTCCAGTGAGTGGAATAGCGCAGCTACAAACTCATTTAACGACTTCCTCGGACGCCCACCTCTGGTGGTTAGGCTGAGCGAGTTTGACGAGACGGAACAGCGGACGATCTTTGATCATCATGTGCACGGTGAGAATTTCTCAGCGTTCCAGGCCGAAGTCGCTCGATTTGATTTAGTGGCGCTACTTCCAAATCCTCAGTTTCTGAAACTGTTTGCTGATGCCTATATCGAGAGCGAAAGACACTTCACTGACAAACGATCTATTTTTTCACTAGCCGTCGATCGTTTGGCCAAGGAAGCAAACGTTAATGTAGTAAAAACCAATCTGACGCTTTCAGTCACTCAAAAAGTTGACTTGTCATCAGAAGTTTTTGCCAAACTCTTGTTGTCTGGTACTGAAGGCATTGGCACGAACGAAGCCATTGAAGACCGATTGTATCCTTTGCTGGCATCACTATTCCGCGACAACACAGTGGCTGAAGGTATCCTAGCAACTCGACTTTTCAAGCCCGGCGACACTGCAGATCAACATCGTCCGGTACATAAAATCGTCGTTGAATACTGTGCGGCGGACTACCTTACCAAGCGAATAGCCGATCCGGCGGACCCTCTGACATTTCCGAAATGTCTACCTATCATCGCCCCGAACTCCACAGTACGAGATGAACTCCGGGGCCTGCTGGGCTGGCTAGCCGCGCTAGGCAACAGGTCCACTCAGGAATCCGCAATACAACTTGATCCCTATGCAGTGCTAGCGAACGGCGACCCTTCTCAGCTTGAACATTCGTCAAAGCGCCTGCTTATCAAGCGCTTAAAAGACGTTGAAACGAAAGACCCCTATTTTCGACGAGGAGATTCCTGGCGCAGGTTCAGTGTTGCGGGTTTCTTCACCCAAGATGTCATGGAAGAAATCAAACCTCTTCTTGCTACCGCAAGTGATGGGCACTTGCGAGATCTGATTCTTGAACTTTTGACGGGGTCCCCAGCAGTTGAGCATTTGAAAGACGAGTTGCGTCAACTCGCTTTGAATCCTGACGAAAGCGAAAACACCCGCTTGTTGGCGAGCACATGCCTGCTCGACCTATTGGGACATGACCATCGAGTTGACTTGGCGGCTCTGGTTTCTGAAGCCAGTCAAACATCGCTGAAGGTCGCAGTAAAAATCATAACCGCTCTGGGCCCGGAAACATTTGATCTGGAGTATCTTGCGGATTTTTTTCGCACCTGTTMAAAGCTTTACCCTGACCATAAAAAACATTATGAGCGAACAATAGGAACGCGCTACTTTCTGAAGCGTTTCATAGGCGGATTAGGCTTAACGCTGATCGAGTGGCTTTTGGATAATTTATCCAAAGACTTTGCCTGCAAATGCAGCAAGGAGTATTTCGAATGTGACTGTCGAACTGGCATGAGCAAGATTATTGGCCTCATGTTGGACCGTTACTTCGAATTGGCAACACCTCCTTTTTTCCCAGCCTGCATTTGGCAATGGATCGAAAACCTCCACTTTCATGAGCAAAAAAGCCCAAGTCAGAGCAAAGCAGTTCAAGCGTTTCAAAATGACGATAGCCTGCGTCAAGGAATTATGGCTCATGCCTTCGGAAAACTTACTAACGGCGACCAGATTTTCGAAACAAAAATAGAAAAATTCGATTTTTACTCCCATTCAGGCCTTAATTTTCAGACTGGCGATTACAGTTTTATTGTTGATTTGGCGTTTGAGATCGGCAATCCAGTTTTGTGGGCCAGCTACATCTCTATGCATCAATACCATCGAAATAAAGCAGAACGAGGCCCAAACAGCTTACGACGGCACATGCGTGAGCAAGCATCGGAGAAACCCTCACTAATGCRCGAGTGGGCAAAATTCAACAGAGCTGCCGCGCAATCTGCACGAGAAAATCGAAAGCGCATGTTTAGGCATGCCCGAAGGATGACGCGCCGTGACCGACAACAAGACGACATCGATAAAGCTAATATCCAGTACTTCCAAGACAATCGTGAGCTCATCGAAAGCGGACGCCACTGGAGTTCTCTTGTCCTTTTTGCTGAGTTGGTGCTGTTGAGTCCAGACGAAATTCAGCAAAAGGTGGGCGATGAGACGCTCGTACGCAACGCACTTAGAAACTGCCTCGACTTCATTGCTCCGGAAATCCCCGACCTGCTTAGACTCGCAGAATTACAGTGTGCGTCACAGGGCTTGAACTCTGTAACGGTTCTTTTTGCGGCTTGCTTGGAGATCATGCGTGTTGAAGGCGACTTGGAGAGTGTTGATCTACGGCTACTGAAGGCGCTGCGAACTAATATTGACATGGGCTACAGTGCAGTCACCGACGAAGAGCGCGACGCACTAAAGGCCGAAGTTGACCGCCTGGCTTTCGCAGATGCTGCGAGTGCAGAGAATTTTCTCCGGCAGTACGTTGAGCCACAACTGGCACAGTCGGGATGTTTACATCCCGACATTTGGTTATTACGTGGAGCAGAGGTCTTCAGCCATTTACGCGCGGCGCTTTCAATTGAATGGCTTAGACGTTTTCGTGGGTTGGCTCTTGGGTCGCTAGATACGCTTTTTGAGATTGCTGCACAGTTTGGTGATCGTGATGACTTGCAAGAAATCATTATAGAGCGTTGCGCAGGGTTCATGTCTGACTGGCCCAATCCGACTGACGATGAGGAGCTAGAACAAAAGCGAAATTTTTGGTTCGTGCGTGCGTTGTACTTCCTGAAAGACACACCTGAAATATACTGGAACTGGCTCAAAGCTGATAAGGAAACAATATTTTCACTTAACAATCGGTCTGGGCGAATCAGGCAAGACGATCATCCCTATTGGCCCAAGCTCTCATTAAGCAAAGTGGAGGCCATTCTAAATGCCTTCATAGACAAATGGCCTAAGGTAGATCTGCCGAGTCACTGGGGGTCGGAAAGCCCCAACGATGAAAACGCATACCGCTTTTTGACCGAAGTGATCTGGTCAATCAATTCAGATGATTCCGATGAAGCAATTCTTGTTCTTGACCGACTTCTTGCCGATCGGCGTTTCGCAGACTTGCACAAGGACTTGAAGAGCATACATGCCGGTAAAATCAGGCAGAAAGCACTGAGGGATTTCGAACCGCCAACGCCGCAGGAAATCGTCAATCGGCTGGACCACGACACAGTGGTGACTGTGGAAGGCTTGCGCCAACTGGTGATCCAAGAGCTTCAAGACTTTCAGAAAGCCATAGATGGTGGGGAATTCAACCCCGCAAGTCGCTTTTACGAGAAAGGTGAGCGGCTGGGCGAAGTCCGAGCTACAGAGATTATTGCTGAGCGTCTCAACCTTAGGCTTGAGCCGCAGGGCATCTCGATCACACCGGAGCATCAGCTAAAGAATGCAAACCGAAGTGATTTCACGGCGACCAAGTTGATTGGCGGTAAAAGACGACTGCTTGTTACAGAAGTAAAAGGACAGTGGCATAACGAGCTATATACCGCCGCGTCCGCGCAACTCTATGAACGCTACTCCATCCACCCAGATGCAGCGCAACAAGGCATTTTCCTTGCCATTTGGTTTGGCGGCGATGAAAAGGTTGCAGGGCTTAAAAGACACGGTATCAAAACCGCTTTGGAACTAAAAAACAGCATCGAAAAAACGCTACCGCCAGAACTCATTGGGCTGATTGATGTGTTCGTTCTGGATGTGTCCAAGCCAAAATAGAGCCGAGCCTGGTACTAGGATCCGAAGGCCGTACACAGTCGACTTAGACGGCACGAATCACGGCACGCTGCGCGACCGTTCAAGGTTGCGCGGAGAACACGCTGTAAATGCTTTATAAAGCCAGCCTGCCGCAATGCGCAGCAGTAGCGTTCCACCACTTCATCAACTACCCGTCTCATCGACCGCTTTAAACCCGATTAAAAGCCAAAGCCCATCTTCAAGTCCAAGTTCTGCAGATCTCCCCTGCGTAGCGCTTAACGATGAACCCCCTCCTCATCTTCAAACCCGGCACCCACACCGCCATGTGCGGTACCACCCTCAACTTCACCGAATCCGACCTGACCGCCACCGTCGCCGCCTACAACCCAACCCTCCACGCTCCCCCATCGTCATCGGCCACCCCAAACACGACGCCCCAGCCGCCGGGGCTGGATCAAATCCCTGTCCGCCACCGCCCAAGGCCTGATCGCCGAGCCCAAACAAGTTGACGCAACCTTCGCCGAGCAAGTCGCCAAAGGCCGCTACAAAAAAATCTCCGCCTCCTTCTACCACCCAGACGCCGCCAACAACCCCGTGCCTGGCGTCTACTACCTACGCCACGTCGGCTTCCTCGGCGCCCAGCCGCCGGCCATCAAAGGCCTACGCCCCATCGAACTCGCCGACGACGAGTGAGGCTTCATCAAGTTCAGCGACCACGGCCACGACCTCAGCGCTGACCTTTGGCGCCGATTCCGCACATGGCTCACCGACCAACCCCATCCCCCCCCGCGCTTTGCCACGCCCAAAACTGATATGATTTTTTTCATCTATATTGCAAACGGATTTTTATTGTGTCATTTATAGCCTCGCCGATCACAGGACTGATCCACCGCGCCAACCCGGATGGCGGGCACCCGTTTCCCCCAAATGCCCTCCAGGAGTCAACAATATGAACAAGACAGAACTTCTAGGTGCTCTGGCGCTGTGCGCTTTCAGCTTCCTGGCACATGCCGACGAAGACAGCCTGCGTATCGGTATCGAAGCCGCCTACCCTCCCTTCTCCTTCAAGACACCAGAGGGCAACGTCAGCGGGTTCGATTACGACATCGGCAACGCCTTGTGCGAAGAAATGAAGGTCAAATGCGAGTGGGTCATTCAGGAGTTCGACGGCATGATCCCGTCGCTCAAAGTGCGCAAGATCGATGCCGTGCTGTCGTCGATGTCAATCACCGAAGACCGGATGAAGTCCGTGGACTTCAGCAAAAAGTACTACCACACACCGGGCAAGTTCGCGATGAAGGCCGGCAACGTGATCAACGACCCGTTGGTGGACCTCAAGGGTAAGAAAGTCGGCGTGCAACGCTCCTCGACTTACGATCGTTTTGCCACCGAGCAACTGGAAAAAGCCGGCGTCGTCGTGGTGCGTTACGGCTCACAGAATGAGGCTTTCCTCGACCTGGCCTCGGGTCGTCTGGACGCCACCCTCGCCGACATCGTCAACACCGATGAGAGCTTCATCAAGACACCGGCTGGCCAGGGCTTCGCGCTGACAGGACCCGACATCAACGACCCGAAATATTTTGGCCGGGGCGCCGGGATTGCCGTGCGCAAAGGCGACAGTGTCAACGTTGCGCGCCTGAGTGCCGCGATTGACGCCATTCGCGCCAATGGCAAGTACGGGCAAGTGATGGCCAAGTACTTCGCGTTCGATATCTACGGCGAGTAAGCCTTACCCCTGCCCCCCTGACCCAAGACCCGGCGACGGCCCGTTGCAGGCGTCTGTCGGGGCTTGTCTTGCGCGCCTCGCGGCGCTCGCTTGAGGAACTTCATCATGCTTCACGGCTACGGATCGAGCATTCTCGATGGCGCCTGGCTGACCATAAACCTGGCCCTGACGTCCATGTCCCTGGCGATTGCCCTGGGCTTGATCGGCGCGGCATTTCGACTGTCACCGCTCAAATGGCTGGCCATGCTCGGGGAAAGTTACACCACCCTGATTCGCGGCATTCCAGACCTGGTGCTGATCCTGCTGATCTTCTACGGTGGCCAGGATCTGGTGAACCGCATTGCCCTGGCGCTCGGTTACACCCGCTATATCGACATCAACCCCTTTATCGCTGGCGTCTGCACCATGGGCTTCATTTTTGGCGCCTACCTCTCGGAAACCTTTCGCGGCGCCTTCATGGCGATCCCCAAAGGTCAGGCCGAGGCCGGCGTGGCCTATGGCATGGGCGGTGCGCAGGTGTTCTGGCGAATTCTGGTACCGCAGATGATTCGTTTCGCCATTCCCGGGTTCACCAACAATTGGTTGGTACTGACCAAATCCACCGCGCTGATCTCGGTGATCGGCTTGCAGGACATGATGTTCAAAGCCAAGAACGCAGCGGATGCCACACACGAGCCCTTCACGTTTTTCCTCGCGGTGGCGGCGCTGTATCTGATGCTCACCAGCCTGTCCTTGCTGGTGCTGCGCTATCTGGAAAAACACTACTCGGTCGGCATCAAAGCCGCCGAATTGTGAGGGGGAGCCGCCCATGATTCTCGACTACAACCTGATTTGGGAAAACCTGCCGCTGTACTTCAATGGCGCTTTGTTGACCCTCAAAGTCCTGCTCATTTCCCTGGCCCTGGGTTTGGTATTGGCGATTCCACTGGCGCTGATGCGGGTGTCGCGATCACCGCTGATCAATTTCCCGGCCTGGCTCTATACCTACGTAATTCGCGGCACGCCGATGCTGGTGCAATTGTTCCTGATCTATTACGGCCTGGCGCAGTTCGAAGCCGTGCGCCAAAGCGTGCTCTGGCCTTACCTCTCCAGCGCCACCTTTTGCGCCTGCCTGGCCTTCGCGATCAACACCAGTGCCTATAGCGCAGAGTTGCTGGCCGGCAGTTTGAAATCCACCCCCCATGGTGAGATCGAAGCCGCCAAGGCCATGGGTATGTCACGCCTGACCCTGTATCGCCGCATTCTCATGCCGTCGGCCCTGCGCCGGGCATTGCCGCAGTACAGCAACGAAGTGTTGATGATGCTGCAAACCACGAGTCTGGCCTCCATCGTCACCCTCGTCGACATCACCGGGGCTGCGCGGACTGTCAGCTCACGGTTCTATCTGCCGTTCGAGGCGTTTATCACCGCCGGCCTCATCTACCTCGCCCTGACCTTCATTCTGGTGCGTCTGTTCAAGTTGGCCGAGCGCCGCTGGCTGGCGTATCTGGCACCACGCAAGCACTAAGGAGCTGCTATGGAGCACATTCAATACCTCTTGCCGTGGAGTGCATCGGGCACCGAACGCACGCTGACTCTGTTTCGTTTTGGCAGTGGACCACGCAAAGCGTACATCCAGGCGTCATTGCATGCCGACGAGTTGCCGGGGATGCGCGTCGCCGTCGAGCTCAAGCGCCGTCTTCTGGAACTGGAAACACAAGGCCGCCTGACCGGGGTGATCGAGTTGGTGCCAATGGCCAATCCGATCGGTATCGCCCAGATGTTCCAGGCCACCCATCAGGGGCGCTTTGAGTTCTCCAGCGGCAAGAACTTCAATCGCGACTTCCCGGAGTTGGTCGATGCTGTTGCACCGCTGCTGGAAGGCCAATTGGGAGACGATGCCGACGCCAACATCGCACTCATCCGCCGCGCCATGGGCGATGCCCTGGCCGCCATGCCGGCACCGACCTCGGAACTCGACGGCCTGCGCCGCCTGTTGCTGCAGCATGCCTGTGACGCCGATGTAGTGCTGGACCTGCACTGTGATTTCGAATCGATCATGTTGCTGTATGCGATGCCGCAACACTGGCCACGCTTGCAGTCACTGGCCGCTCGCCTCGGTGCCGGGGTCACGTTATTGGCCGAAGATGCGGGCGGCAGTGCCTTCGACGAAGCCTGCGCCATTGCATGGTTACGCCTGGCTGAGCGGTTTCCTGAAGCCAATATTCCCCTGGCGTGCGCGGCGACCACCATCGAATTGCGTGGCATGGCAGACACCGAACGCGAGCAATGCGTCGACAGTGCGCACGCCATTCTCGGCTATCTCGCCGATCAAGGACTGATCAGCGGTGACTGGCCAGCGGCACCGCCGAGCCATTGTCAGGCCGTGCCATTCTCAGGCGCGCAGTACGCCTGTGCGCCCCATCCGGGTGTAGTGAGTTTTCTGCAACCGCTGGGCGCGCAGGTCAAGGTCGGCGACCCGCTGTTCGAGGTCATCGACCCGCTGACCGAACGCCATAGCGTGGTGCGCGCCAGCACCGACGGCATTCTCTATGCCCGCGAACGGCTGCGCTTTGCCCAGCCCGGATTGTGGTTGGCCAAAGTGGCCGGTTCTACCCCCATTCGCCAGGGTCGCTTGCTCAGCGACTGATTCCAGAGAGTTCAAACCATGTACAAACTTGAAGTTCAGGACCTGCATAAAAGTTACGGCGCGCACCAGGTGCTCAACGGCGTGTCCCTGCAAGCACAGGCCGGTGACGTGATCAGCATCATCGGTTCCAGCGGCTCTGGCAAAAGTACGTTCCTGCGTTGCATCAACCTGCTGGAACAACCCAATGCGGGCAATATCGTGCTCAATGGCGAACCGCTCAAGCTGGTGACCAACAAGCTTGGCGGGCTGAAGGCGGCCGAACCCAAGCAGTTACAACGCATGCGTTCGCAGCTATCGATGGTGTTTCAACACTTCAACCTCTGGTCACACATGAGCGCTCTGGAAAACGTCATGGAAGCCCCGGTGCATGTGCTGGGCCTGGGCAAGAAAGAGGCACGGGAAAAGGCCGAGCACTACCTGAACAAAGTCGGTGTGGCGCACCGCATGAACGCCTGGCCGGCGCATATGTCCGGTGGCGAGCAGCAGCGCGTGGCCATTGCCCGCGCACTGGCGATGGAACCGCAAGTGATGCTGTTTGATGAGCCGACGTCGGCGCTCGACCCCGAACTGGTCGGCGAAGTGCTTAAAGTCATGCAGGATCTGGCGCAGGAAGGCCGCACCATGGTGGTGGTGACTCACGAAATGGGCTTTGCCCGCGAGGTTTCGAACCAACTGGTGTTCCTGCACAAAGGCGTTGTTGAAGAACGCGGCGACCCGCGGCAGGTGCTGGTCAACCCGCAGTCCGAACGCCTCCAGCAGTTTCTGGCCGGGAGCTTGAAGTAAGACCGCCGCCTACCCATCCACTGCTCGGCGCTGCCCTGACAAGGTTGGCTTCGGATACACTCCAGCCAACCTTGTCAGGGCATCAGGCACAGCCCTTCTCTCACCTTCAGGAATTGTTGAGCTGGATATGCCCACCCCATCGAAAGACACCACTGTCTATGCCGCGCCAGTCATGCGCAAACTGACGGAAATCGTTTCCGAACTGCCGCCGTCATTGCGCAAGGTGGCGGACTTTATCCTGCGTCACCCGCTCAAAGCCGCGACGCTGACCATCGAGGAGATGGCTCACGAAACATTGACCTCGCCCGCCGCCGTCAACCGTCTGGCCAAAGCGCTGGACCTCGGTGGTTACAGCGGCATGAAGGCCGAGCTGGTCGCAACGTTGCAGCAAATGGTGTCGCCGGTCGACAAACTGCGCAACGAACTTGCCCATCGCCCGGGCGGCGCGTTTGGCCTGCATGAGCAACTCCAGAGCGCCAGCAGCAACCTGACTACGGCGACGAGCAACAACCACGCCGACACCTTTGAAGCGTTCGTCACTCGCCTGACCACGGCACGCAAAATCTACATTCTGGGGTTCGGCAACAGTGTTTACTTCGCCGGCCTCGCCGCCTCGACCCTGATGCCCTTCTGTGCCGACGCCACGGCCATCAGCATGGAGGGTGGCAACGAAAATGCCGCCTACCGACTGGCCGCGATCACTGATCAGGACGTGTTGCTGGCGATCTCCCTGCCGCGCTACTCCCTCGACACCCTGCAACTGGCACGCTTCGCCAATGAACGTGGCGCATCGGTGCTGGCAATTACCGACTCACCCGCCTCACCGCTCACCGGCATCGCCGAGCACACGCTGTTTGCGCCGTGCGATCACCCGGTGCTGACCAGTTCCAACATCGCCGTGCTCGCCTTGATCGAAGGCTTGGTCGCCGGCGTGATGGCGCGCAATAAAGAAGCGGTGAAGCTGGCAACAGAACTGACAGAAAGCGTGATGTCGTACCTGCATATTCCTAACAGCGGTAAACCGGCGAAAAAGTGATTTCGTTCTGGTTTTTACCTGATAGACAGCAACTCAACCGCGCACCAGGTAAGCGCCTGACGGAACCCGATGTCGCAGCTTCTTGCATTTACCGGGTGGGGGCTGATGCCCGGGCGGGCGATCGGGAAACCAGATGCGGCATTTACCCGGAGGCGGCCAATGGCCGCGGGGAATTTCAACCTCCCCGTACGCGGGCTCTGGCTCGACCGAAGCCACTTGCAACTCTCCTTCGGGATTGGGCCTGCCAGCCGTTGGCGAATCCGATACCCACTTTTCATTTGCGCGAGCGAAGTTGCCAGCCTGAGGTGCGGCGTCCGGAGTAGATTGTTCAGCAGTGGCCATTTCTGCTTCGCGACGTCTTTGGGCCTCCTCTGCGAGCCCTTTCTGTACTGCGACCAGGTCCTCCCTGGCGTTGGGTGAAGTACCCGAAGCCTTGGCCTGCTGCGCCGCCTGGATCAATTGGAGGTTGCGGTTGCGTAACTCGACGTTGCGACCAACCCGCATGTTCGAGCGCGCCGCCAACGTTTCAGCCTGCTGGTACTGCCCCTGCTGAAGACGCAACACGCCGAGGTAATGCAGCGTCGCGGGATTGTTCGGCTGGATATGCAGGGCACGCTCCAGCGTGGCAGCGGCTTGGTCCAACTGGCCATTTTCATACTGCCGCGAGGCGGTTTCGATCAGGGTGGTCGATGCGCTGTTACTTTGCGAGGGCACTCTTCGCTCGGCAGCAACCGAGCCAAGCGACGCGACGGCGCAGAACGCCAGGATGAGACCCGGCAGAAAACTCTTGTTTGGCATCAGGGGCGGACTCGGCTGATCTGAGACGGCGCTGCCGTAAAACAGGCACCATCGCTGCTCGGCATCTCCAACACAGCGCCCGTACTGACCTGGCCAGCGCCCTGAAGTTCCCACTGCAACGGCCACTGCGCCTTCACACGTTCATTGCAATGGCGAAAAAGCCGCTGGCAGGTAAATCGTCGAGCGCATGTCACGCAGTTGCGGACCGGAGTTCTCGGGTGGCCAGACACCGTCTGCCACGGCTTGAGTCCGCACTTGCAGGCGCTGCTCCAGGGTCGACCACGGCCAGATGTGCAGGTAGCGCGGCAAGGCACCGTCGGTGGCATAAAACGCCGCATACACCGGCGAATACTGCTCGGCGGTACGCGGTTCCACGGCCTTGCTCCAGCCATCGAGTGTCGGTTGCAACCCGGAACTGACCAGGTCGTACACGCGCATTTCGTAATACGGCCCGTGTTTTCCGGCGCTCAAGGGAGTGAGGAACGGGAACAAGCTGTAATTTTCGATTCGCAGGTCGGTGATAAAGGCGTTGATACCGAACGCTTCGCCCTCCAACAGAAAGCGCTCGCGCTCCGCTTGCCGCAGGCCTTCGTCGGCATAACCGCGCAGCACGGCAATTTGATTCAGCTGGCCGATTTCCGACGCCCAGCACCCCATCAGCGTGCCCCCCACTCCGGGCTTGGCCAGCGCGGCCTCGATTCGGACCAGTGCATCTGCAACGGTCCGCACACGCACCGTAAAAGTAATCAGTTCAAACAATCGCATAACGTGCTCCGCTCATTCGTTGCCCTAGCCTAAACCAGAGCCTCAAAGGCGAGATATTGAGACGAACCCCTTGGTGGACGGCGATCACCTTAGTGTTCTAGGTAGTTTCTTTATGTAGTTTCTTTATGTAGTTCCTTTATGTAGTTCCTTTATGGCAACCGTCAGCAGGTAAACCCATGCAAGTCCGCTCGCCTGTATGCCAGGTTTCGAGGACTCACTTCATCATGCCTCCTGCGCAAAGAGCTGATCGAGCCACGCGAGCGCATCGGCACGATTCGAGATGTCTGCGACGAATTCCTGACCACGTGCGGCGGCCTCCAGAGTCCCGGACGACGACCAGCGTTGCGATGGGTGATAGGTCAGACCAACTCCGCCGCGTGCTGGGTTCAACCAGTCAGGTACCGACCAAATGGACGGACGCGGCGCACGACTCTCGGTCAGTCGAAAGCCCGTCTTGAACAGGCCAAACCCCGGGCGATCGGTTATACGACCGTCCAGCATCAGATGCTCGGCAGCAATGTAAAGCGTGTTGTTTTCCTTCCAGCCGGCCCGGGTGTGCGGGTGTTCTTCGAGCCAGGGGTAACACTCAGCCGCGTGTGTTCCATCGACACCCAAAGAGAAAACCTCGCCGATTTGCAGCCACCCAAATACGCGATGTTCGCGTTGCCCCGTGTATGACCAGCGGCCCTGGATTTGCGTCACCGGCCGGAACAACCCCCAGAAGAGGAACAAATCGCCGACGCCGACACCTTGCCCGGCGAGATGACTCTGAGCTGCGGCAAGCTGACCGAGCGCCCCGCGCCATCCGGACGCGCGAGGGCGCACGCTGGAATCAAGATCTGGATCGAGGTGGCATGGAGTTGCTCTGGAGTGGCGGCCTCGGGTGAGTTGTTCGATGAGGGTCGGGATCGGTTCGGTCAGGTCGCCGAAGGTGATGGGCGTTGGCATGCGAGTGGGGATGGGGAGCGAGATTGGCCGCCCCTCCACGAGCGGGCTAGGAAATCCGCCAGCGCTGGAGTCGAAACCTTTGCGCGAGAGTATGAGTTTCATAAGCCGCCGCCAGTGGTGAGGTACCGCTTGAAGTTGTGGTGTCCTGAGTTGGCCAGCGCAGACAAATCCAGCAAAAAAGCCTGAGAAGGCGAACGCAGCACAGGATGCTGCGTATACGCCTGTCACTCAATGCGGCGCGCGAGGGATCGTCTTGAGCAGGTCTTCGGGACTGATGTGACCCACGATCGGCTCCGAGACACTGCCCGGCAGCGGCAGGTCAAGGATGTGGCCCTTGATCTTGCCGATGACGTGCATTTCGCAAGGTTTGCAGTCGAACTTCAGCGTCAGCACCTCGTCACCGTGCACCAGTTGCATCGGCGCGACCTTGGTGCGGACACCGGTGACGCCTTTGGCTTGCTTGGGGCAGAGGTTGAAGGAGAAACGCAGGCAGTGCTTGGTGATCATCACCGGCACTTCCCCGGTTTCTTCATGGGCCTCAAACGCTGCGTCGATCAGCTTGACGCCGTGGCGGTGATAAAAGTCCCGAGCCTTCTGGTTGTAGACGTTGGCCAGGAATGACAAGTGCGACTCCGGATACACCGGCGGCGGAGTGGTTTCAGCCTTGCGATGACCTCTTGGGTGGGCGAGCAGACGGGCCACGGTCAGCGCGTCAATCACTTCGCGGCGCAAGGCTTTGAGCTGCGAGTTGGGAATGAAGAACGCCTGGGGTGCATCCAGCTCAATGGCGGTGGCGTGATAGTCAGTGGTGCCCAGTTGACCGAGCAGATCGCGCAGTTGCTCCAATGCCTGCTCCGGCTTGTTGGCCAGACCGAACGGACCGTCCAGAGACAAGCTGGCGCTCACGCCCTCTTCGCTCGTGGCGGTCAGTTGCAGGCGCTGCTCGTCAAGACGTGCAACCCAACTCAAACCGATACGACGCTCGGCGGAGGTCTTCTGCAAGGCTTGCTGCCAGTTATGGTCAAGGTTGCGGCTCAATGGATGGTTAGGCCGCAACTTGAACATCCCATCCGGCATCTCGTTGGGTTCGACACGGTAGCGATAGCGCTTCTGACCCTCTTCGAGGAATTCACCCTTGGGCTCGGCGATGTTGGCGCGAAAGCCCACCACCTCGCGCTTGATCTGCACGTTAAGGCCATCACCATTGGATAGCGGTTCAAAGGTCACCACCTGTAAATCACGCTTGCCCACCTTCTCCACCACGCCCACCGACAAGCCAGTGAAGGTCGGTGAGTCGAAGGCGCCGATGTCGATCTTGCGCTCACTGACGAAGTAGTCGGTGCTGCCACGGTGGAAGGTCTTGTCCGGGTCGGGCACGAAGAAGTGTGCGGTGCGGCCACTGGATGCCCGAGCCAGATCCGGACGATCTTCAAGCACGTCGTCCAGACGCTGACGGTAATAGGCCGTGATGTTCTTCACATACCCCATGTCCTTGTAGCGCCCTTCGATCTTGAACGAGCGAACGCCGGCTTCGACCAACGCACGGATGTTGGCGCTCTGATTGTTGTCTTTCATCGAGAGCAGGTGTTTTTCGTAGGCGACGACGCGGCCCTGGTCGTCCTTGAGGGTATAAGGCAAACGACAGGCCTGGGAGCAGTCGCCACGGTTGGCGCTACGACCGTTCTGTGCGTGGGAAATATTGCACTGCCCGGAGAACGCCACACACAACGCGCCGTGGATGAAGAATTCGATCGCGGCATCGGTCTCGTCGGCGATGGCGCGAATCTCTTGCAGGTTCAGCTCGCGGGCCAGTACCAGTTGGGAGAAGCCAGCCTGGTCAAGGAACTTTGCCCGCGCCAGTGTCCGGATGTCGGTCTGGGTGCTGGCGTGCAGCTCGATCGGCGGGATATCCAGCTCCATCACGCCCAGATCCTGAACGATCAACGCGTCGACGCCAGCATCGTACAGCTGGTGGATCAGCTTGCGCGCCGGCTCCAGTTCGTTGTCATGCAGAATCGTGTTGATAGTGGTGAACACTCGGGCGTGGTAGCGACGGGCGAACTCCACGAGTCGGGCAATATCGCTGACTTCGTTGCAGGCGTTGTGCCGGGCGCCGAAGCTCGGGCCACCGATGTACACGGCGTCGGCACCATGCAGAATGGCCTCGCGAGCGATGCTCACGTCACGGGCGGGGCTGAGCAATTCCAGGTGATGTTTGGGAAGAGACATATTTTTTATCTGGTTATCACGGTCGAGGTGCGCATTGTAGCGGGCAAAAACGTGATGGGCACGTGGGGCGACGGAATGGATCCTGTCACTCACCCGTGACATCCAGAGTGTCAAGGGTCTCGGTCCTGACAGGCAGCTTTGTTCGACCTACACCACCAAGGTCAACCAGGCCGACACCAGCAGCAAAAAAGCCAGTGCATGGTTCATGCGTTTGAACGCCTGTGGCGAACCAAAAACCCGGGCACTGCCCACGCCGAGCAACGCCCACAGGGTCATGCACGGCAAGGAGACCAACAGAAACACCAGCGACAACACCACCAGCCGCTTGGTCTTGTCGCCGCCACCGACAAATACGCTAACCACCGCCACCGCCATCATCCAGACCTTGGGGTTGACCAATTGCAGGGTGGCGGCGCCGAACACGCTGAGACCCTCGTCGCGCGAGGTGGCCGGGTCCAAGGATGGCGGCGCGCTTTGAAAAATCTGCCAGGCCAGCCAACTCAACCAGAGCACACCGGCCCAGGCCATTGCCTGCTGCACACGCGGAAACCGCAGCAGCGTCTCGCCCACGCCGAGCCCGACTGCAAACACAATCAGTGCCGCCGCCACGCATGCGCCAAAAATGATGGGCAGTGTGGCACCCAGCCCCCACCGCGAACTGTGACTCAACACCAGAATATTGGTCGGTCCCGGGGTAATCGAGGCAACGAACGCAAACAGCAGGAAAGGCAGCAACGATTCCATGGCTCAGACTCCCTGAAGGCGTATCGAAGGGGCGGAAAAGAACAGCGAAAAAGACATGGCATGGACTCCTTGATCAAATAGGAAACCATGGTCGCGAGTCGGCGGGATTCAGTCTGGAAGGTTTGAGCAGCGCTTGCGGTAATCCGCGGGTGTGAGCTGGTAGGCACGGCGAAACCAGCGCCCCATATGGCTTTGATCGGCGAACCCGAGAGCACTGGCCACCTGTGCCGGCGACTCGCCCCGCGCCAGCAACTGCCGTGCCTTGGCCAGCCGCAGCTGGATCAAATAAGCATGAGGCGCCAGCCCAAAGGCTGCCTTGAAGGCCCGCGTCAGACGAAAGCGATCAACACCACAGGCTTGGGCCAGATCATCCAGTCCGATGTCCTCGTAGGCATGGGTATGCAGATAGTCACGCGCAACCTGGGCCACCAACGGCAGGCGCGGATCAAAGGTCTGACGCTTGCGCCAATCAAGGTGGCAAGTGAGCGAACCCAACAAGGTGTCGATGGCACTCTGGCGCACGATGCGCAAGTCACCCTCATGGAGCGCGTGGAAGGCTAGATAAATGGCAGTGGCCAGGCCCGGATCCTGGCTCAGGGTGTCGGCAAAACCCGGCTGACTGTTGCTCGGCGCGTGCTCAAACAACGCGAGCAACTCCCGTTCCAGCCAGTGCGGATCGAGGTAGAGCATGGAATAGGTAAACCCCTCCTCGGTCGGCGCATGCCCATCGTGTATCTCCCCCGGCTCCAGCATGAATACCTTGCCCGGCGTACTGAGGTGGCGAACGCGCCGGCAATTGAACTGCTGCACGCCCTGCTCGGTGACCCCCACCAGATAACTGTCATGCCAGTGCGGATCGTAGGCATGTCCCTGAAAATGGGCACGAATCGATTCAATCCCGGTATCGGCATCCTGGGACAGCTCAATCCAGTTGCGTTTATCCACGCAAGGCTCCAGAGGTAATGGTTCAGCTTTGAACG
Source organism: Pseudomonas sp. P4_C8 (assembly GCF_056401975.1). Classification (NCBI taxonomy): domain Bacteria; kingdom Pseudomonadati; phylum Pseudomonadota; class Gammaproteobacteria; order Pseudomonadales; family Pseudomonadaceae; genus Pseudomonas; species Pseudomonas sp. P4_C8. The sequence continues at coordinate 40,073 of NZ_JBFUIH010000044.1, forward strand.
GTGCGGACGGCTAAATTACCGCGCTTTGGAAAAGGGCGTTTAGAAGATTTGTGCAGGTGGGTGCTGAGCCATAACTGCCGGTTGTGACCGACAAGGCGTTGCTGGCCCTGACTGAACCAACCACAGCCGCCATGCCCGCGGAATATTTTGGGTCTGTCATGAATAGCCAAGCGATTGTCGCAAAATGAAAAGCACCCCCTTTTCGGGGGCTCTTTAATGTCAGCCATAAAAAAGCATCTGGCGATTTAGCCAGTCTGGTCGCCCACAAGGCGAACGCGACTGCTGCGCCTGCGTCACGAATTGCTTGGTACGCCAAGCAGGAGAACAACAATATGAACTTCGTGAAAAGTTTTCTGGCTGCTCCACTCCTCATGGCCCTGACCATCGATGCACAGGCCTATGTATCGAGTCAGGAAGCTGCCCAACTGGGCACCAGCCTGACGCTGGTAGGCGCTGAAAAGGCCGGTAATGCCGATGGCACCATTCCGCCTTATAGCGGTGGCCTGACCAATGCCCCGGCCAGCTTCAAGGCCGGTGACAGCATGCGCCCGGATCCCTATGCGCACGAGAAACCACTGCTGGTGATCAATGGAAAGAACGTTGAGCAGTACAAAGGCATGCTAACTGCCACCACCGTCGAGTTGGCCAAGCGCCACCCCGGCTACCGCATCGACGTGTATCCGACCCACCGCACCGCAGCGCTGCCGCAGGCGGTACTGAACAATAGCCGCCGCAATGCCACTGCCGCCCGGTCCCTCGAAGGCGGGTTAGCCATCGACAACGTAATGCCGGGGGTACCGTTCCCCATCCCGCAATCGGGCGCCGAGGCAATGTGGAATTTCCTGCTGCGTTACCAGGGCGTCAACATCCATTCCAAGTACGACTCCTGGAACGTCGACTCGGCAGGAGTGGCGAGCCTGGCTATCACCGGGGAGGCATACATCTCCTTCCCGATTTACGAAAACCTGTCGAAGCCCTTCAACAACTCCGACATCTACTATCAGATGAAACTGTCCTATACCGGACCTGCGCGGCGAGCCGGCGAGTCGATCATGCTCAAGAACGCCACCAACCCGCTGCAGCGTCCTGGCCGTGCCTGGCAGTACATGCCGGCCCAGCGCCGGGTCAAACAGATTTCGATCCTGGCCTATGACACTCCGAACCCCGGTACCGCCCGTGCACTCGAACTGTACGACTGGACGCTGGTGGGCAAGCAAGAAATGATCGTGCCCTATAACACCTACAAACTGACCTATGCCCGGGATGCCAAGTCGCTGACTACCCCAAACTTCATTTCCCCGGACTTCGTACGCTGGGAAAAACACCGCGTCTACGTCGTCGAGGGCAACCTCAAGCCCGGTGCAAAGCACATTTACCAGAAACGCCGCTTTTACCTGGATGAAGACACCTGGGCCGCTCTGGCCTCCGATCAGTACGACACAAGTGGCCAGCTATACCGTGGCTCCTTCGCTTTCCTCAGCCAGAGCTATGACCAGCAGGTCCCGGATGCCACCCCGTTCATGACGTACGATCTGTCGCGCGGCACCTACAACATCAATGGCGTGGTAGGTCCTCATGGTGGAATTCGGTATACGGAAGCGCTATCGACGGCGCAGTGGGTGCCAGAATCCATGGCGGGTGCCGGTATTCGCTAGGCCCGGGATGATACCGCACAGACAATGAGCCTTAGCTCAGGACGGGACACTGAAACGCATAAAGCCCCCGCCCCTTCAAAGGGGACGGGGCTTTTTACTGCACACCCGTTTGAAACAACGCCCTCGCCGACCCTTGTGGATCTACGTGATCAAGCACTCGGTTTAGCGACAGCCCTGCCAGGGAAATCATCTGCCGGATGGCTAGGCTCTGTACGAAAAGTAATGTCGTAAACACTGCATGGCACAGGCCAGTGAGACCATCGCCGCATAACCTTTCGCGAGCTTGTCGAAGCGCGTAACGATGCGGCGGTTCTCCTTCAACCAGCCAAACATACGCTCGATGATGTTGCGCTGCCGGTACTTGGGGCGGTCAAACAGTCTCGGTAAACCCGGCTTGGGTTTGCGCTTCATGCTGCGTAGCGGGATTACCGTTTGCATTCAAGAGTGTGTAAAAAACGCTTTGGATGCAGAGGATTGGGTAATCGGTGGTTTTTCGCTGCGCTGGAGGTCTCTAGGGACCTCATCCAAGCCAAATCAATGTTGCTGTATTGATCGGAACTTGTGCCAGCGGGTACCTGCTAGATGCGGTTATCGCACCGCTCAAAAGGCTTCAGGCCTTCATTGCCGCCATCATGGCATCACTGCCCAACAGCCGTAGCACGCGTTTGAAGTTGTAGGCGAGCACATGCAGGCTTATCTCCGTGCTCACCCGGGTAAGAGTTCTGGTGAGGAAATGCGTGGCCCCCATCCAGGACTTCAGTGTGCCGAAGGGATGCTCCACTGTTTGGCGGCGGATCCGCATCATTTCTGGTGCTTGATCAAGACGACTCTGCATCGCCTCGACGACCGACTCATGTTCCCAACGGCTAACTCGCCGCTCAGAGCTGGGCGTGCAACGCTCCTTCAAGGCACAATTCCGGCAGTTCGAACTCCAGTAGCGATGTAGTTTTAACCCCTTCTCGACACTTGAGTAACGCCAGATCAAGCTTTGCCCGGCTGGGCATCGGTATTCATTCGTTGAGGTGTCATAGATGAAATCATCTTTGCCGAATCGACCAGCCGCTGTCGCTCCCGACGTCAGTATTTTGGGCACGAAAACGGTAATTCCAGCTTCATGGCACGCCAGTATTTCTTCGCCTTTGAAATACCCTCTGTCTGCGACTGCCGACAGTTCTTCGACACCCATGGCCTCTCGTGCGTGCTTTGCCATCGAACTCAGTTGGTCTCGATCAACGCCATCATTCGTTACCTCGTGTGCCACGATCAGGTGGTGCTTCGCATCAACTGCAGTCTGGACGTTGTAGCCGACCATTCCTGTTCCGCGCGTCTTCATCGAGCGAGCATCAGGATCGGTTAGGGAGATCTGTTTATCCGGCGTTTCGTTTAGCTGTACCTCGATTTGCTTGAGCTCTTGCATCTTGGCTTTCAGGGCCGAGACCTTGTCATGGAGGCGCTCGGCTTTGGCCTGAGCTACGGAAGGTTCCTGACGGTCTGCGGTATCAAGTGCTGTCAGATAGCGATTGATACTGGACTCAATTTCCTCCATTCGCCGTCGAAGCTTGGCGCTGGTGAAGTTCCGATCCCGATTGTTGACCGCCTTGAACTTACTGCCGTCGATGGCAACGAGCGCTTCGGAAAATAACCCCAGTTGTTGGCACAGCACCACAAATTGGCGGCACACACCGCGGATGGCCTTGCCGTTGTCTTTGCGGAAATTGGCGATGGTTTTGAAGTCCGGCATCAAGCGACCAGTCAGCCACATCAACTCGATGTTGCGCTGGGCTTCTCGCTCCAGGCGCTGGCTTGACTGAATGCGGTTGAGATAGCCGTAGATGTAAATCTTCAACAGGATCGCGGGGTGGTAAGCAGGCCGCCCAGTATCGGCAGGAATAACGCCTTCAAAACCCAGCTTGACCAGGTCAAGCTCGTCGACAAAGACGTCGACCACACGCACCGGATTGGTATCGCTGACATAGTCGTCAAGGTTTTCGGGAAGCAACGTGCCTTGACCTCGGTGTTCACCTTGAATAAAGCGCGTCATGGGCAATCCCTGCGATGTAATCCTCAGAAATCATAGCAAGGGTTCGCGGAGGCGTTTTTACACACTCTGGGCCACAAGCGGTCATTCCTGACCGCTAGCAAGCGGCCTTACGATTGCACTGCATGGGTTGCTGGCCTGACGCCTGTGCACGATGCCCTGCAACCAGGCATCACTCCCTGTTCAGCACATCGATGATAGGGCAAGCAGCCCCGCCGTCGCCTGCATCGCACTCCTGCACCAGTCCGCCCAGCACCTGCCGAATTGCGGCAAGGTCGGCCATCTTTTGCTCGATCAGGGCCAGTTTGCGCACGGCCAGTGCTCGAGTCTCGCGACAAGTGCAGGCCGCATCAAGTGTCAGCAGTGCACCCACCTCATCCAGCGTGAATCCCAGCGCCTGCGCCCTCTTGATGAAGCGCAACCGTTTGACCTGCTCCGGTAGATAGCACCGATAACCGCTGAGCGGCTTTGGCGGCTCATCCAGCAAGCCGCGTCGCTGGTAATAGCGAATAGTCTCGATATTCACCCCGGCAGCTTCCGCCAACTTTCCGATACTCAACCCTGTCGCCATCACACGCCCCTTGATTCTGTACCGGGGTACGGAGTGTAGAGTGACTCTAGGTTAGATCGATTCAATGGAGAAAACGATGGCTCAGCAGATCGGCGGATCCTGAGGCGTTGACCAAGGCGACGACGAATGCGGGTTATCCCTCCACCATGCACAAATGAGGCAACCATGAACACCGTCATCCTCGAATCCGTGTTGACCTGCCCGCATTGCGGTTTCGCCAAGCAGGAGGCCATGCCCACGGATGCCTGCCAGTTCTTCTACGAGTGTGGCAGTTGCAAAACCCTGCTACGCCCGAACCCCGGTGACTGCTGTGTGTTCTGTTCGTTTGGCACGGTGAAGTGCCCGCCGTTTCAGGAGCAACGCGGATGCTGCGGTACGGCCTAACCTATGTTTATTCCGTTTATCAGACGCCCCTGACGCGCCTCCAACGGTGGTTATGGGAGGTTAGTGACATGTGGAATCACGCTCTGATGCTCGTGATGGTCTACCTGACTATCACCCTCAGCATCGGCTGGTTGTATACCATGGCTCTCATGTATTGGCTTTGACCCAATTGGTGACGATCGGTCGGTCCGCTAAGCTTTTAATATCTCGAATGGATTCTGGAATCACTCACAAAACTCAGTTGAGGTTGCGAAACGTGAGAGCCAGATTGATTGGGGCCACCACCATCATCATCGCGGTGATTGGAGTGACGACGCATAAGTTCATGGAATGGACATCTATCGAGAACGAGCGAAAGGATACGGTGTGCAAGGCAGCACAGCAGCATTTGAAAACCCTGGAAAGTCGAGCGCGAGCGATGGCTGCGGGACTGTCTATCGAAGCTTACGCAGAGGCCGAGAATACTGAGGTGGACAAATTGGTCAGCGCCCTGGAT
>NZ_JBFUIH010000045.1:0-43841 GCF_056401975.1 Pseudomonas sp. P4_C8
CCCTACAAGGGATTTCCGGTGTTTTTTCAGGCGGGGTAATCGGTGATTTTGCGGATGCTTTGGTACAAAGGCTTGAGCTGCCGATACATGCGCAAGTAGACCTCTTTGTACAGTCGCTCATAGATCTGCTGCGCCTCGGGTTGCGGCATGAAGACCGCACCAACCCGGGTCATGGCCGCCATCGCCGTGGGAAAGTCCGCGTGCAGACCGAGCCCCACCGCGCAGCAAATGGCCGCGCCCAGACCGGACGCTTCGTAGACATGCGGACGCTCGGCCGGCAGGCCGAAAATGTTCGCCGTGAGTTGCATCGCGGCATCACTCTGGGAGCCACCACCGGCGACGCGCAAACGCTTGATGGAGACCTTCGAACGCTTCTCGATGTTCTCCATGCCCTGCCTCAAGGCATACGCCAGACCTTCGAGGATCGCCCGGTAAATGTGCGCGCGGGTATGCACGTCGCCGAAGCCGATCATCGCGCCCTTGGCTTCCACACCCGGCTCGCGGATGCCCGGCGACCAGTAGGGTTGCAACATCAGCCCCATGGACCCCGGCGGCACGGCGTCGACCAGTGCATCGAAGAGTTGCTCAGGCTCCACGCCCAACGCTTTGGCCTGCTGCATTTCCCGCAGTCCGAACTCGTTTTTGAACCAACTGACCATCCAGTAACCGCGATAAATCATCACCTCGCAGTTGTATTGGTCCGGCACTGCAGACGGGTAAGGCGGGATCAAAGGGACGATTTCCAGGTAGCGCGACCGGGTGCAGGTGATCGTCGCTGTGGTGCCGTAGGACAGGCACACCGTGTCAGCATCGACGACACCGGAACCCACGACTTCGCAGGCTTTGTCGGCACCCGCGGCGATCAGCGGCAGCCCCTCGGGAATGCCGGTGTGGCGGCTGGCCTCGGCGCTGATGTAACCCAAGGTTTCACCGGGCTTGTGCAGGCTCGGCAGCTGCTCGGGACGCACCGCCAGCGCCTGCCATTTCCAGTCGCTGGGCGCGGCCCATTTCAGACGTTTGAAATCGAACGGCAGGTAGCCGACGCAACAGCCCACGGAATCGACAAATTGCCCGCACAGGCGATGAGTGAGAAACCCCGAGAGCAGCAAAAACTTGTCGGTCGCCGCCCAGACTTCAGGTTGGTGGCGGGCGATCCAGTTGGCCTCGGCCTGGGCGCGGAAATAATCCACGGTGGCTTGCGCGCCGACCAGTTTGAACAGCCAGCCCCACGGCCCCTTGATCCCGCCTTCGACTTCGCTCTGGCGTTGATCGAGCCACAGGATCGCCGGACGTAGCGCCTTGCCTTGGGCATCGACATTGATCAATGTGCCGCGCTGAGTGGTCAGGGATACCCCGGCAATCTGCGAACGATCGATACCGGTTTGCTGCCACACCTGCTGGCAGGCCTCGCCCAATTTCGCCCAGTAATACTCCGGGTCCTGCTCGGCCCAGCCGGGTTGAGTCGAGTAATAGGCCTGCAACTCGACCTTGCCTTTGCCCAGCAGATTGCCCTGCAAGTCGAAGAGCAGCGCGCGCACGCTCTGGGTTCCATTGTCGATGGCCAGCAGGTAACGCTTGTTCGGGTGGTTATCCATGGAGCTCTCTTCAATGGGCATGGGTCGCGCACATTCCTGAATTTTTATAATCCGTGTAGCAGCTGTCGAGCGCAGCGAGGCTGCGTCCGAGAACATCGTTCTCGCCCTCCCTGCTCCGAGGTTTATCTGAAACACCGGGCTGGGGGTTTTGCGACTGCTTCGCAGCCGAACGCAGCCTCGCTTCGCTCGACAGCTGCTACAGGGCTATGGGTGCTCAACGCGGCTGTAGGGCAAACCGTGATGGCGTTGCCACAACTCCAGGTAGCGCTGCTGCTCCTGCTGCCAACGCTCATCGTCCCAGCCCAGCCGTGGCTGGCAGAGTCGGCGTATGGCCGGCCAATAATCCTCGGCGCCACGCGGCAGCAACAGACCCAGACGGGTTCGGCGCAGCAGCAGGTCATCCAGGTGCAGGACCATTTCCGCCTCACAGGCAAAAGCCAGTTCCGCCCACAAGGTGTCAGTGGCGCCAACGCTGTCATGGCCCAGTTCCGCGATCAGTTTCGCCAGCCTCGGCAGGTCACGACCATGCCGCCCGGCCAGGCGCCGCCACTGGCTGCCACAAAGTCCGGGGATCGTCAGCTGCGGCACGACGGCAAACACCGGCGCGGCGTCATCATTGAAGGGGCGGTCGAGCATGGTCGCGCAGGCCTTGAGCACTTCGATCGCCTGCGGGCGAAAGGTGGTCAGCTTGCCGCCGGCCAGGGTCACGCAACCCGGTTCCTGCCACAGCACATGCTCACGGGTTTCATTCGACGGCTTGCCTTGATGTTCACTCGCAGCGCTGCCCACCACCGGGCGCACACCGGACCAGGTCGACAGCACATCGGCCGCGACCACCTCAGCCTGGGGGAACTGCTGGGTGCAGGCCGCCAACAGATAGTCGAGTTCCTCGCTGCTGATGCTCGCGCTCTGGTCCAGATCTTCGTGATGATCGAGGTCCGTGGTGCCGACCACCGTGGCCCCCTCCCACGGAAAAACGAACACCGGTCGACGGTCGCGCTCGTGCAGGAAGGTGAAGGCTTGCGCCACTGGCAGGCGCCAACCCGGCAGCAACAAATGACTGCCACGCAACGGGCGCAACTGGCGAGGGGCATCGGGCACGCGCAAGCGCCCAGCCCAGGCGCCGGTGGCCACGGCCAACACGCGACAACGCAATTGCATTGACGCGCCACCTTCGCTGTCCTCGACCTGGACCCCGCAAACCCGTCCCTCTTCACGCAGCAATTGCTGCACGCGCGCGCTGTTGAGCACCACGGCGCCGTCGGCCCGGGCCTCGCCCAATACGCGCATCACCAGTCGGGCGTCATCGGTCAGTGCATCGACAAAACAGGTGCCACCCAGCAGGTCATGTTCCTTCACCCCCGGCGCCAGATAACGCAGTTGTTGCGCGTCATGGAAGCGATGGCTACGCCGCCCGGCCAACGCGTCATAGATGGACAACAAACCACCCAGCACCCGCGGTCCGGGAAAGCCGCCACGGTAATGCGGCATCATGAAACTCATCGGCTCCACCAGTCCCGGTGCTTCATCGAGCAGGCGCTGGCGTTCGCGGACCGAATCGCGGGTCAGGCGCCACTGGCCCTTGGCGATGTACCGCAAGCCGCCATGGACCATTTTCGAGGATCGGCTGGAGGTGCCCCAGGCGAAATCACGCTGCTCCAGCAGCAGGCAACGCCAGCCGCGGCGCGCGGCTTCGCGCAGGATACCGGCGCCGCTGATGCCGCCGCCGATGACGATCAGGTCCCAGTTTTCATCCGCCAGCGTCGGCAGCACCTGCTGTCGCCACGCGGCGTTCCAGTCCAGGCTCATGTCCGTCACTCCTGCAACAGCGTGCCAGGGTTCAGTCGCCCGGCCGGATCAAAATGCCGGCTCAATGCCTGCAAGGTGTCCATCGCCAGCGCCCCTTTCTCCCGCCGCAGGTACGGCGCGTGGTCCTTGCCCACGCCATGCTGGTGACTGATGGTGCCGTGGTTGTCGACGATGGTCCGGCTGGCCGCCTGCTTGAGCGCCTGCCAGCGCGCCAGGGTCGCGGGGTAATCCGCCGCAGGGCGAAACACATAGGTGGTGTAGATGCTCGATCCTTCGCCGTAGACATGGGACAGGTGGGTGAAGACATGCACCCGTTCGCCTTCAGCCGCCAAGGCGTCGCGCAGGCTGCTTTCGATGAGAGTGAGCAGGTTATCGACGTTGCTCCAGTCGGTGGCGGTTTCCAGGGTGTCCACCACATAACCGGCGTTCCACAGGTTTTCCCGCAGGTAGGGAAAACGGAAGCGGTTCTGCTCCCACTTCTTGCCGAGCAAGGTGCCGGTAAACACCCCGCCGAAAGACTTGAGGTGCTGCCGGGCCTGGCTCAGGGACAGCGCATTTTGCCGACGATTACCGGTCACGCCGAATGTCAGCAGGCATTTGCCCTCACCGGCGCCGCGCAGGGCAAGGTACTTTTCCAGCCAGGCGATCTGCTGTGGGTGACCGGCCAGGGCCAGCTGGGTTTCGGTTTCCACCGCGTTGGACAAGCGCAGCATCGACAGCGGCACGCGCGCCTGGGCCAACTGGCGGATGGCTTGCAGTGCCTTGGGCCAATCGGGCAGAAACACCCCGTAGAAACGTTCATCAGCGGGCAGTGCGCTGACCCGCACCTTCACCTCGGAAATGATCCCGAAACGGCCCTCGCAACCCAACACCACCTCGCGCAGATCAGGACCTGCTGCCGAGGCCGGGAACGTGGCGATTTCCAAAGGCCCGGCAAAGGTTTCCAGGGTCCCGCCGGCGAACAGTTGCTCGATTCGCCCGTAACGCAACGATTGCTGGCCACTGGAACGGCTGGCGACCCAACCGCCCAGGGTCGACAGCTCCCATGACTGCGGGAAATGCCCCAGGGTGTAACCACGGGCGCGCAGCTGACTTTCCACTTGCGGCCCTGTCGCGCCGGGGCCGAAGGTGGCCAGCAGGCTCTGTTCGTCGAGGTCCAGCAGGCGATTCATGCGCGCCAGCGAAACCGTCACCACCGGCCGCGCGGAACTCGGTGGGTTGATGTGCCCGGCCACCGAGGTGCCGCCGCCATAAGGAATCAGGCACAAGTCCTGCTCATGGGCGAGGGTCAGCAACTGGCGGATCTGTTCGGCGCTCTCGGGAAAGGCCACGGCGTCGGGATAATTCCCCAGCGCACCTTCACGCAACGCCAGCCAGTCCGGCAGGCTCTGCCCCCGGGCATGCAGTAGACGATCATGCGCATCCACGCTGAACAAGGTGTGTTCCTGCAACCGCGAGGCCGGCACGCGGACCAAGGCTGTCTCAAGCGTCGCATCGGGCAGCGTTCGACCGGCACCTAGCCGGTCAGCGAGAAACCCCGCGCCCTGGGCCGGCAGTTCGACCACCGTGGTTGCATCTCCCCAGCCGTTCCAGCGTCGCATGCATGTGTCCTTTTGCGGTTCTGATCAGTGATATTTCAAGCCACATACTAGTCATCCGCCCGAAAGTGTCACGGTCGCATCGGGCCAGTTCGAGTAGCCAATTGAGTCAAACGTCGCGCAGGCATCAGCCATTTACTTTAGCCGTGGTTTCAAATTACCTTTCGGGGCATTCATCCGCGCACGCGGGCCTTGATCAAAGGAATACGATCATGCAATCCCTGGGCTTCACTTCAGTTCCGCCGCTGCTCAAGTACCTGCGACATGCCGAACAACTGGGCGTGGCCATCGAGCCTGCGTTGGCGGCTGCCGGGTTGCAGGCGCAGCAGTTGAGTGACAACAGCCTGCGGTTGCCGGGTGAAGCCCATGAACGGCTGCTCGATTATTTCTGCGAACACTCGGGTGATCCGTTGTTCGGTCTCAACGCCGCGCGTTTTGTGTTACCCAACTCCTGGAGCGTGCTGGGTTACATCACCATGAACTGCGCGACACTGGGCGATGCCATGAGCCGCATCATGCCGTTCGAGAAGCTGGTGGGCGACATGGGCGTCAGCCGCGTCGAGGTGCAGGACAGCCACGTGCACCTGATCTGGACATGCCGCTATCAACGACCGCGTATCCGCCGACACCTGGTGGAAAACGTGCTCGGCTCCTGGCTGCAATACGCGTGCTGGATCGCTGATACGCAGATGTCGCCGGCCGCTGTCTGGCTGGAACATGCACGACCGGCTGACACGACGCTGGCGCAGTACGAGCAGTTCTTCGACTGTCCGGTACTGTTCGACCAGCCTTATTCGGCGCTGATTGTCCCGTTGCCGTATTTGCAGCTGCCCTTGCGCCAGGCCGATGCGCAATTGCTGCGCACCCTGGAAGAACATGCCATGGGGTTGATGGCGACACTGGAGGATGCGTCGCTGGAACAGCGGGTCAAAAGCATCCTGCGCCAGTTGCTCAAGGAAGGTCTGCCCCGCAAGGAGCAAGTGGCCGAGCAGCTCACCGTGTCGGTGCGTACGCTGCAACGCCAGTTGCATCAGGCCGGCACGTCGTACCAGCAGATCCTCGATGACCTGCGCCAGGAACTGGCCGAGCATTACCTGCTCAACAGCGCCTTGCCGATTCAGGACATCGCCCAGTACCTGGGTTTCACCGAACCCCGCTCGTTTCACCGTACGTTCAAAAGCCGGCGCGGGATGCCGCCCGGCGAGTTTCGCCAAACTCACCGGGTGCAGGATGAAAGCTGAAGGCTCAGAGGCTGTTTCAACGTCCTACAGTCTCCCGTCCTTCTTCCCCGTCCCAGCGGTGAAAGATCCAGTCCTCAGTCAATGACGAGGCTGACAGCGCCCCCTCATGCCACGCCGTAATGTCGTCAGCTCCATCAAAGGAGATGCATTGGCATGGACGACAACACCTTACTGACTTCTCTGGTCAGGGCCTATGGCACCGGGCAAACCAACGCTGCCCTGGTGATGTTTTTTAAAGACACACTGAAATTCACCTCGGTGTTCGATATCGCCCGCCTCACCGAAACCGAATTCCAAAAACAATTCGATGACGCCATCAAGACTGACAACACGCTCAAAGACCAAGCGTCCAGCATTGACACCGCAAAGCTCTACGACGACGTTAAATGCCTGGCCACCCAGATCAGCCATCTGTATCTGGAACAACGAACTTCAGTCGAAACGGCACAAGATCATTGGCATCCCTTGGGCATTCGTGCGATCGAGAAAAAAGGCCCCACCTACACCCATCTGTTCAAAGAGAACTGGGACGACGCTTGCAAAAACGATTCGATTGCAGCCATCGACTCGCCGGTTGCTTACCTCAGAGCGCTGTACCGGTTTGCCTTGCAACTGGAAACCAGTGTCTCGTCATTACCGGGTGAAAAAGACAATCGAATCACGTTGGAAAAACGCCGTCCGGATCTCGCCGCACTGTCGATTGATCAGCAAAGCACCTTCACTGCGCAACCGATGCTCGGGATCGTTAATGAGACGCTGGACAAAAATATTCAGAGCGCGCTGAAGCACACCGAAGATGAGGGCAAGTCGACTTATGAAGTGCTCGCACAAAACTATTATCCCTTTGTGCTCCCCTATGAGTTTTACCATCACCAGTGCCTGCTGGGGCTGAATGGGAACAAGCCGACGCTGGGAGAGTTGAGTTACCTCGTGAGTGAATCCCTGCCTCTCACGTCGCATGACATCGCTCAGTACGGCAAGGTGTTGAACACTGGTTCTGATCAAGCGCAGAGGCTGATGTCCGGGCTTGGCCCGAAACAGCAGGCGCTGCTGACAGAACTGCCATGGGCTGAAAGATACGTGGGGAACTATTACTACTCCCACTCGAGCATCGGCCGGATAAGAGACAGTTACTGGAAAAAAATCTATGGCATCGCACCCATTACCGTTCTGAAAAATATAGACACCTTCCTGGAGCGAACCGAACTTAAAGCCGAGCAAATGGAAGCGTTACTGGCGCAAGGTAAATACGCGCCATGCCTGTCTCTTCATTACCTGTTGCCGGCACCTCACTCCCATCCTTTTGGAGCCCGATACGTAAACGGACCTCTCTCGGTCGATGACAGCATGGCGCTGGACAACGAGAAAAAAACCGGGGAAATCGAAAACGCGACCGAAGACCGACTCGAACGCTTGCATCGGATGATCCGTCTCCAACGCTGGCTCGCAATCCCGTTTAATCAGCTGGACACCCTGATATGCAGCGCATTTGAATCACAGCTGTCGCTCAATACCCAGCGGCAACTGGACAGTTACACCATCAGGGCCTTGGGCGTTTATCGGTATATGAGTCGCCGGTATTCCATCACGGCTGAAGAGTTCGCAGCGCTGTTGCATCACGTTTCACCTTATGCGTCCGGCGATGAGACGTCGCTGTTCGATAAGGTATTCAATCAGACCCGGGTATTCGCTACGGCGCTGAAGCTCGATGGTCGCGCCTTCGTGGCGGATGATTCGGATCCGGCCTCCCACACTATTCTCCAACACCTGAGCATCAGCCTCGGCCTGCCTTTGACCGAGGACTCGCTGATGCAGGTCGTCAAGAACACACTGAAATACCAGGGATCGCTCAAGTGCGATTTGCCCACGCTGTCATCCATTTATCGACAGGCCCGGGTAGCGAGAATGTTCGGCCTTTCGATCGCCGAAAGTTCAACACTGGCGAACTTGCTCGGGGGGGAACATGTTGCCAGGTGCCTGACAACCGGCGACACGGGCAAACAAGCCCCCCAGGAAGACTCGGCGCAGAACATTCTCGACGTCCTGATGCAAATGGACTGGATCACCCGCTGGACCAAGCAATCCGCCTACAACATCCCCTTTCTGAATCGTGTTCTTGAACTGCAAGGCAACGACAATTATCCGCAAGGAGATTTGCAGCAACGCCTCCTGAAACTGAGTGCCGAAACGCGTCATAGCGCGGTAACCGCACAAGAACTGGCATCGTTGGCACTGCCAGGCAACGTTGACTGGCGTGCGAAGCTGGCTGACTCCCTGCTCGATGACAAAGGTTTAGTGAAAAACTTCGCCCCATCGATCCGGGACAATGTGGTGCAAAAGTTGACCTTGGCGCTGAACAACGTCATCGAAGACAAAACAATCAAACTGGACGACGATCCCGAAAAAGACCTGACGCTTAAAAATGACGCCAGGCAAAAACTGAAAAACCTGCTCTTGTTAGCTCATGACCGGCAGTTGCACCTCATCGAAGCGTTTCTACAGGAAACATTCCTGCTGCCCATGAACTGTGCGAAGGATGTTGTGATATGGGCCAACACCTCGGTCCATCAGATTCTCGCCCAAGTTCTGAATTCAAAAGACTCACATGCCTTGGTGCAGACACTGCATCCGCTACTGCGCCACACAGAAACTGCCGTCCGGTTGCAGTTGAGCAACAAGGCCCTGCGTGCGCTCCTGAGCACTGCCCGTTGGCTGGACACAGCGGATGGACAGTTGAGGCTGTCATTCAAAAGTCTGTATCTGTTCGATCGCTTCAACCATTGCCTGAAAACATACCAGCAGACGGAAGAAAACCTGCTGAGCTATCTGGAGTTCGCGAACTTCTTCGGTAGCGAGAGTCATGCCATCAACGGCCGTCTGGCCCAATTGTTGAACTGGGAAACGGCTGAAGTGACCGTGCTCGCCTCAAAACTGATGTTCAAGTACGCCATATCGATGAAGGACATCGATTGGATTATGCGCTGCCACCAAACCTGCAAGGCCACCGGGCTCAGTGCAACCGCCCTGCTCAGCGCCGCGCCCCTCGACAACGACAGTTCGCTCGACCACTGGAAAACGGTCGGTGAGGCCGTCATGGCGGCCAGTCACTAATCCCACTCCATGCTCAAGGAATGAACATGTCTATTGCTATTGAAAAACAACTCAACGAAAGCCTTCGTGATGCGCAGCTCGGGCTCTATCTGTCAGTGATTGCTCCGCAAGACAAGACCCTCAAAGCCCTGAAACTGGCAGAGCACCTTAAAACGCCCGATGACCTTTATCATTATTGGCTGCTTGATGTACTGGTCAGCCAGGACGTGCCGACCAGCCCGGTAGCCTGCACCATTGCCAGCCTCCAGCAATACATCAACAGTATTCTGGCCAATATGGAGCCGGGATATCACTCCGCCCGGATTCCCTCGGATCAAGTCGAAGCCTGGCGCACCGTCATGCATCACTACCAGGACTGGGCCGCCAATCAGCGTCTTCACTACTTCCCCGCAGCCTACCTCGATCCAACGCTTCGCAAGAGCAGGACCGCAAGTTTTGAGCAGCTGGAAAACGACCTCAACCGCAATCAGCTCACGGCTGAGTCCGTGCAAACAGCGGTACTGGCCTATCTGACCAGATTAGAGGAAGTGGCCAACCTGGAGATCGTCAACGGTTACATCGACGGTAACGATTTCGCCAACAGCACCTATTACTTTGTTGCCAAATCCCGCGCGGCAAACACGTGGTACTGGCGCTCACTGGACATGGCGTGTCGCCCCTTCATGCCCGGCTCCCGGACTGACAAATTTGATGCCCCGGAACCACAGGCATGGTCCGACTGGCATCGCATCAATCTGCCGGTTTCCGAAAGTGCCATCGAACACACCATTCGCCCGGTCATGTTCAACAAGCGCTTGTATGTAGTCTGGGCTGAGTGTGTCTATCAGGATCAGGCGAGCAGAGAGGATCACAAGGACAAACCCTATCCATTGTTTCGTCTGAACATGTGTTACAGAAAATACGATGGCAGTTGGAGCCCGCCAAAGACATGCGCACAAGGTTACTGCCCGGTCGAAACAATTGATGGCATGGACCTGACGAAACTGAAGGAAAACACTAAAACCATTGCGACCAACGTTCAATCGCCCTCGTCACTCTGCATTGTCTTGCACGTCGGCCGCTTTGACCGCTCAGACTTCAATCTCTCCTACATTGATTTTTGCCTGTCGGTCGTAATCGACAAGGACGCCGTGCTCACTTCAGTCACTCGTCTCAAAGAGTTGAATGCCACGCAAGACAAAACGCTTATTGCACTGCTCGAATGCTGGCCATTTTCCAAGCCGAAACTGCTCCAGTTCAGTTATCCCTCAGCCTCGTCCGTAGCGCCCAGCATCGATTCCCATCTGGACAACACCCTCGGCAATGCAGATTTCATCGACTTCAAAGAATCCGGAATCAAACATACCGATGGCCAGGATAAGCAACTCCGTCCCCCCATCCGAATGAACATCACCTTCGCCAGGCACCTGATCGAGCGCGCTGAAGACAGCATGGATACCTTGCTGAGCTGGTCCTCCCAGCACCTGGAGGAACCACCTCTCGGGCGCGACAAGCCACCTCAGACAATGGACTTCTACGGCGCCTACGGTCGCTACTTCGTCGAACTGTTTCTATACCTTCCCTGGTTGGTCGCTCACCGCTTTAACCAGGAGCGTCAATTCAGCGAAGCCGAACGTTGGCTGCTTTATCTATTCAACCCCGCCCGAAAGGCAGTCAGTGGCGGCAACCCGGATTACTGGAACGCGGTGCCACTGATCTCTGGCCCTCCGAAGCCGGGGCAGCCCAGTTATGCCCTCCAGGGGCCACACGATCCACACCAGATTGCACTGAGTCATCCCGTGCACTTTCGCAAAGCCTTGTACGTGCTCTACATCGACATTCTGGTCAATCGCGGCGATGCCGCTTACCGCGAATTGAGCCCCGACAGCCTGACCGACGCGAAGCTCTGGTATCTGCGCGCCCAGGGCTTGTTGGGGCCAAGGCCGGACAGCAGGCAAACCGATTTGTGGACAGCCCTGACGTTAAAAACATTCAGTGAGGAGCATGATAAAAAACTGCGTGAGTGCGAGGAAAAGCTGGTCAGTGACGGTAAACATCAACGGATAGCAGATGCCCCGGGGCTGGCGCCAGAGGTGTGTGTCCGCCCGTATGTCCATTCGCACTTCACGAGCCTGATCGACACGCCGCATTCACGTTTACCCTTCAATCCCGTGCTGTTGCCGCGTTGGGACAAACTCGAAAGTCGTCTGCACAACCTCAGGCATAACCTCGACATCGTCGGCCGCCCCTTGCGACTTGCACTCTTCGCCACCCCGGAAGCGATAGACAACCGGCTCGGGACCAATCCACAACGGGCTGCGGAGCCCGGCCTGGCCCAACGCCTGGGCACAGAGATTCCGCCTTACCGTTTCAATGCTCTGCATGCCCACGCCATGATTGCGGTAGACACGGTGATCCAGTTCGGCGCGACGCTGATGTCGTTCATCGAGCGCAGCGAACAGGCCAGTTATCAGGAGCTTTCGCAGCAACATGTCTGGGACATCGCCAGCATTGCGGTAGACCTGCAGACCCAGGCCCTGAACATCGACCAGAAAAACCGGGAAGCGTTACTGGCCAGCAAAACCATCGTCGAATGCCGCCGCGATTATTACAGTCAGCGAGTTAGCGAAGTCGTCAACCTTGAGGAAGTGACCGCTGCCGCTTTTCATCTGGAAGGACGTATCGCTGAAGCAAGCGCCCATGCGGCTCATGCCATGGGCCAGGGGTTGAAGGTCGTCCCCAATATCTTTGGCACCTCAGACGGTGGCGCCCGCCTGGAGGGCGGCCCTTTCGCGTCGATGGCAATGGCTCAAGGGCTGACAACCGCGGCCTATGGCGCCGGCGAAGCCCTGGAACGTGCCGCACAGTATCGACGCAGGCATCAGGACTGGACGCTCGCCCGTGACCAGGCAACGCTCGAAATTGCCCAGATTGACGCACAGTTGGCGCTGGAGGCCGAACGAGAGACGGCCTCAAGACTGCTGCTGAAACAGACTCAAACCGCTTTGGATCAAGCCAGGACCCGCTACAACTTTCTGAGCCAGCGCTTTACCAACTCGCAGCTTTACCAATGGTTCACCCATCAACTCTCCAGCTTCTACTACCAGGTGTATGACTCGACCTTTTCGCTGTGCCAATTCACCGAACGGAGTTGGCGATACGAGATGGCCGACAACACCACTCAACCGTTCTTCCAGAACCAGACCTGGAACAGCACTTACCGGGGTCTAGGCCCCGGCGAGCGCATGAAGTTAGGTTTGGTGAAGATGAACAATGCCCATTTGCTGGGCAACGAGCGCGAACTGGAAATCCGCAAAACCGTGTCGCTTCGCCTGCTTCATGCAAAGGAAAGCACCATGGACCTGTCGGCCCCCTCCATCAACAAACCCTGGGACGATGCGACCGCGGCTGACAAATCCGTCACCAAAGGAATCAGGTCCACCCTTGTAGAGACTGGACGGTGCGAATTCGAGTTGACGTCTGCGCTTTTTGAAAACGATTACCCAGGACATTGTTTGCGCAGGATCAAAAGCATCAGTATTTCCCTGCCGGCAGTCCTCGGGCCTTATGAAGATGTCCGCGCCACGCTGTCCCAGACCAGCAGCGAAGTCGTCATGCCCGGTAGCAGGACGGTTATGAACAGCCTGCGCGCCAATCAACAAATTGCCCTGTCGACGGGTATCGACGACAACGGATTGTTCACCCTGAATTTTCAGGACGAACGCTACCTGCCGTTTGAGTACACCGGCGCGATTTCGAAATGGCAGCTGTCATTCCCCAATCATGCGGCACAGAAAGCCATGCTCGAATCACTCACCGATATCATCGTGCACCTGCAGTACACCGCCAGAGTCAGCGGGGGTGCGCAATGAGTGAACAAACCGTCATTTCTGCGCATTCACCTGCCCTGCCCAAGGGAGGGGGGGCGCTTCAGGGCATCGGCGGCAGCCTGAGTGCCATCGGCTCCAGCGGAACTGCTTCCTGCCAGATTCCGCTGCCCATATCGCCCGGTCGCGGATATGCCCCGAGCCTTGCCTTGAACTACAACAGCAGTCAAGGCAACGGCGTGTTCGGCCTGGGTTGGAAATTGTCCCTGGCGACCGTCTCACGACGGACGCACCTGGGGGTTCCCGCCTACACCGACGATGATTTATTCCTCGGCCCTGACGGTGAGGTGTTGATGCCTGAGCGGAACCGGGAAACCGGCGCAATCGTCTCCACCCAAAAGCAGTGCAGTGACGGTACGCAGCAGGTCGAACACTCGGTCGTGCGCTATCGCCCGCGCATCGAAGCCGCGTTCGACTTGATCGAGCATTGGTCCAGCGCAAAGGACAAACCGGGGTTCTGGCTGATACATAACGCCGACGGCAGCCAGCATCTGTTTGGGAAAACAACGCTCGCACGTCGTGCGGATCCCGACGAACAATCCCGCGTAGCCGAGTGGTTGCTTGAAGAGAGCATAAATGCTCATGGCGAGCATATCGGTTATGAATACAACGCGGAACCGGCCTCCCAAGTGGGCCCTGCCGACTGCCGGGCCCAGCGTTACCTCGGCCGCGTACGCTACGGGAATTTCAAAGCCGACTCACAGTTGTACTCGTGTAAAACCGACGGATTCAAGGACGTTCGTTGGCATTTCGAGTTGCATTTCGACTACGGTGAACGCAGCCCCGCACTGGATAAAAAACCCGCGTATCTGGCAACGAAATCGTCGCCCGTACGCAGCGACCCGTTTTCGGATTTTTCCTATGGGTTCGAGTTGCGAACCCAACGCCTGTGCCAGCAGATTCTCATGTTTCATTACTTTCCCGATGAGTCATCGATGGGAGCGGTGCCGGTGCTGGTTCGCCGCACGATCATCGAGTACCAGACCAGCCCCTTGTCCTACAGCTGCCTGAGCGCAGCGATGACCCAGGCCTACGGCGAAAGCACCGACAGTTACCTCCCGCCCCTCGAATTCACCTACTCCAGCTTCGCCCTTGAGCCCGAAGTTCATCGCTACAAACCTTTCGAGGCGTTGTCGAGGCTCAACCATCAACAGCACTTTCAGTTCGTCGATCTGCTCGGGGAAGGCCTGCCCGGTGTGCTGCACCGTACCGACAAAAGCTGGCGCTATAGCCAACCAATGCGTGATGACGCAGGAGGGGATCAGGTCACCTACCAGGCGTTGAGCGATCTGCCACATATCCCGCTGACCGACAGCCGAAAATCGACTCGCCAGTTTCTCGGTAGTCTCAGCGCCAGCGGTCGCCCCGACTGGATTGTCGCGCAACCCGGCTTCAGTGGATTCTTCACTCTGAAAGCAGACGGCAAATGGTCCGGGTTCACCCCGCTTGACGCCGTTCCGACCGAGTTCTTCCATCCTCAAGGACAACTGGCAAACCTGATGGGCGCCGGGCTCAGCGATCTGATCATGCTCGGCCCCCGCAGTGTTCGCCTGCACGCCAACCTCGACGGCAAACGTTTTTCGCCCGCAACCGAGGTGGTACGCCGGGCGAATGAGGACGATCTGCCACTGCCCGGCAACTCACGCAGCGAGTTGGTGGCCTTCAGCGATGTGCTGGGCAGTGGGCAACAACATCTGGTTCGAATCCGCCATGACGAAGTGAAATGCTGGCCCAACCTGGGTCGGGGGCGCTTCGGAAAAGGTCGGGTATTTGCCACTCTGGATTTTTCCTATGAGGAATTTGAAGCCTCTCGTGTGTTGCTGGCCGATCTGGATGGTTCGGGAAGCGCGGATCTTGTTTATCTCCTGCCTGAGTGCGCGCGCATTTTCATGAACCGTAGCGGCAACGGCCTGAGCTCGGCGATCGATTTGCCATGGCCCGAAGGGTTTCGCCATGACCGCTTCTGCCAGGTCCACGTTACCGACCTGCAGGGGCTTGGCTGCTCCAGCCTGGTGTTCAGCACCTCCGGGAAAACGCCGAGACATTGGCGCTGTGACTTCGTCAACACCAAACCCTATTTGCTACAGACAACCAATAACAACATGGGCGCTGCCGCAAGCCTGCTCTACCGCAGCTCCGCACAAGAGTGGCTGGACGAAAAAAAACATTTGCTCAAGACCAAAAAAACGGTGGCTTCGCACCTGCCGTTCCCCCTGTTTCTGGTCAAGCAACAGACTCAGGACGATGAAATCACCGGCAATCGATTGACCCGTCATTTCAAGTATCGACGCGGCTTCTACGACAGCACGGAACGTGAGTTCCGAGGTTTCGGCCTGCTCGTCCAATCCGACAGCCCCACTGGCCGCGGTGACACAGAAAACAGGCGTCTGAGCGTACCGACAGTCACAAAGACCTGGTTCCACATCGGCAACGCGGTCGATCTGATCATCCATGACCGAGACTTCAGCGACGCAAAAGCGGTTCTTCTTAAAGAGACCCTGCAGAACCTCGGGACAAGCTGGACCCCGCAAAGCGACGGACACGCCCCGGCCAAGACGTATTCCAAAGCCCGCGAACGCGAAATTGCCCGGGCGCTGAACGGACGCATCTTGAGGGTAGAGGTGTACGGCCAGGAACAGGACGGCAAATCAAAACGCCCGTATTCGGTGCAACAGCATCGCTACAAAGTCAACGAGCTCAGGGGCATGGGCAAGCACAGCCCTCATTCGATCCTGCACTTGGTGCTACTGGAGTCGATCAACTACCAGTACGAGCGTATCCCGCAAGATCCACGTTGCACCCATTCGATCAATTTGAAATGGGACACTTATGGCTTCGTGACTCACTCTCTGGACATCAGTTATGCCCGACGCACAACGGCTGCCGACGCCCCGCCGTTCACCGACAAATGGGAAAAAAAATGGTGGGGCGATGCCCATGACGAATCCCAGCAGCACTACTACCTGAGCGAACACAAAGCTCAATTCATCCATATAGGGACAGCGCAAACCAGGCGACTGGGGCTGCCTTATCTGCAACGCGTCAATGCACTGAAATTGCCCAAGGCGCCCTCTGCAGGCGGTCTGACTCCCTCTGGCATCAACCACGAAGCTCTGCTTGTGCTGAGTGCGTCAGACGGTTGGAAAACCGGACAAGTCTTGACGAGCCTGTCTGTGCAGCGCTACAGAAAACCTGACGGCAGCGGCACCTTCGCGGACGGACAGGCCAGTGTTGAAGCATTGGTCGATCACAAGGAAACGGCTGAACTCAATCCGTTGGCATTGAAGGTTTACGACAGACTCAAGCTACAACCGGGCGCGTCGTCCTTTGATTTGACTCAACGACTCAAGGAGAACGGCTACAGACAAATGCCCGTCGCCTTGCCGGCGAACACAGCGTGGGATAAACAGCACGGCCTGTGGTCAGTGCGACGTCATTTCTTCACTTACGAAACAAGGGATGGTTTTTTCAAACCTTCAAGCGTCAAAGAAACCTCGCAACAGGACTCGACAACATTCACCCATGATCCTTATTACTGTCTGACTACCCGCACGCAGCTGGCGGACGGCTGCACTACAACAGCCTCCAAGGTTGACTACCGACTGCTCCAGCCTTGTCGCATTACTGACGCCAACAATATTGTCCAGGAAGCGTCATACGACGCATTTGGACAGGTTCAAGCCATCAGCCATTACAAAAGCGGCATCGATGCGGACATCGGGTTCAAACCAGTCTCCGACTATGTCCGTCGCTATGATGGCCGACCGGATCTGGCCATCGAAAATCCGCAGCAGGCTCTCCAGCAAGTCGCTAGCGCCTGGTTCTACAACGCGTTCAGCTGGATGGGGCGTATCGCGCCAGCCACACCGCAGGAACAGGCGTTGTGCAAAGACGCGGTGGCGTCGGGCGATGTGATGCCCGGCGGACACATTCGCGCCAGTGCTCGCGCTCGCCTGGCCCGCCGCGATATCAAGAAAACGATTTACGAACAAGCGCTCCAGACAAAGATTGAAAGTGTGCCGCGCGCGCCGGTTTACTACGCCGAACTGCACGCAGACCGATTCCCCAACGATGATGAAAACAAACAAATTCGCGTGGTTGTCGCTTGCCGTGACGGCTTTGGCCGGCTGTTGCAAAGCAAACAGCAAGTCGGCCAAGGAACAGCCCTGGCAGTCAATGCGGACGGAACGTTGCAGTGGGTGAACGGCAAACCGCAAGAGCACGAAGTCAGCCTGCGCTGGCGTGTCAGCGCGCGTACCGAATACAACAACAAAGGCCTGGTGACACGTACGTATCGGCCCTTTTTCAGCGACCGTTACCGCTACATCAATGATGAGTCCCTGCACACATCAGGCCTGTACGACCAGTATTTCCATGACCCCATGGGCCGACTCGTTCGCGTTATCAATGCCAAGGGTGACGAGTGTCGCTACACCTTTCACCCCTGGTATTCCATCACCGAAGACGAGAACGACACACAACCCGACACCCCGGCCTCGGGAGGTGTGAAATGAGCGGCAACACTCATCGCCATACCCCGACCCTGAACGTTGTCGACAGCCGTGGTGTGCAGGTCAGCGAAGTCCGCTACCTGTGCAATGAGTCCATCAAGGAACCGGAAGCCCGCACCACGCGTTACCGGTACGACATCGGCAACCAGACCGTCGAGCGTTATTCGCACGCCGATGACATAAAACTGAAGGCGGCGGACTCAACACACATCACCAGCCTGTCGGGTGCCCAGGTTTTTACCGACAGTCTCGACGCCGGGTGGCGTCTTACGCTCTTTGGAGAAGCAGGGCAGGCGCTGGAGACGTGGGACTCACGCAGCAGCCATTGGCAAACGGAATATGACAGTCAGTTACGCCCACGGGTGATCTTCGAAGCATTCGAGCAACAGGCCCGACGGGCCATCGAGCGCTTCACCTACGCAGCCACCTCAAACGACGCTGCAGATACGAACCAGTGTGGCCGATTGATTCGTCATGATGATCCGGCAGGCACGCTGCTGTTCACCGCCTATGACCTGACGGGAAAGCCACTCAGCCAAACGCGACATGTTCTGAAAGACCTGCAGGCCGTGCACTGGCCAGAAGAGCTCGATAAACGCAAGGATCTTGTCGAAAGCGGTGCCGGCCATATCACCACCTGGCGGTACGCGCCGACTGGCGAAATCCTTGAGCAACAAGACGCCAAAGGGCATACGCAACGCTTCTGGTTCGATGTCGCCGGCCAGTTGCAGAAAGTTACCCTGCAACTCAACGGTGCGTCCGAACAGAGGCTGATACTCGATCAGATCAGCTATAACGCGCAGGGTCAGATTCAATCGCAAGTGCTGGGTGGCAAGATCACCAGCGCGGCGATGTTCGCGCCTGAAAACGGCCGTATGAACCAGCGAACCCTCTCGCGCACTGCGACAAACACCTGCGTGCTTCAGAAGCTGCACTACGCCTATGACGCTGTGGGCAATGTGTTAAGTGTCCAGGACCACAGCAAACCCGAACAGCACAACGCCAATCAACGCATCAAGCCGGGCAGCACTTATGTCTATGACAGCCTGTATCAGCTGATTAAGGCGACGGGGCGAGAGGAACAGACTGCCAGCCTCCACGCGGCGCTTCCCGAGTGGGCTTCAAGCCCGGGAGACCGCAGTCGATTGCTCAATTTCACTCAGCACTACAGCTACGATGAGCGCGCCAACCTGATCAGGTTGCAACATCAACGAGACGGCAATAACTACACCCGAGAGATGCGCATCGCACACGGCAGCAATCGCGCACTGGCGTGGAAAACAACAGATCCGCAACCCGACTTTGCAACAGGCTTCGATGCCAATGGCAATCTGCAAGCGCTACAGACCGGGCAACCGTTGATGTGGAACGCACGCAATCAACTGCAAAACGTGACGTTGGTGGAGCGTGCAGAACAAGCAGCGGATACGGAAAGTTACCTCTACGCGGGCAATGGCCAGCGCGTTCTCAAGCGCCAGACGCAAAAAGCCCGAGCACTCAGCCACTGCCGCGACGTCCTCTACTTGCCGGGTCTGGAGATCCGGGAAAGCGCTGCCGAGCAACTCGACGTCATCACGGTTCAGGCAGGAAACTGCAACGTTCGGTGCCTGCACTGGGCGCGGGGAACACCTGCCGCTATCGCCAACGACGCCTTGCGCTTCTGCTTCGACGATCACTTGGGCTCGAACACCCTTGAACTGGATGCCGAGGGAAGTCTGATCAGCGAGGAAGGTTATTACCCCTTTGGCGGCACCTCATGGAGAGCCGCCCGTAACGCCCTGGAGGCGAACTACAGGACCATTCGTTACTCGGGCAAGGAGCGTGATGCCAGCGGTCTGTATTACTACGGCCAGCGATATTACGCTCCGTGGTTGCAGCGCTGGATCAGCCCGGATCCGGCGGGGACGGTAGACGGGTTGAATCTGTATTGCATGGTGGGGAACAACCCGGTGAGATTCGTTGACCATCAGGGCTTGGGTAAAGAGGATATCGTCGAGCAGTTTCGTGGTTGGGGCAGGCAGCGTTCACAAGACATCATGAACGCAGCGAAACGAAAACTATCGACCCCTGGCGATATCAAGTTCAACAAACTTGCCGTGAGCAAACTGACTGCTCATGCCTACGCGATCAACACTGATCGCGAGCTGAAAGTCGGCGAACTGTTCAACCTGGAAGGCCCCCCTTCCGGCCCGACAAACTACCGAGGTGTCGATCAAAGTTATGTGGGGGCGAAAAGCCCGGAACACTATTTGGAATTTGGCAGCTACAGAATCGAAAACGCCGGCATTTTTCTGGAAGACCTGGCCGAACGCTACGCTGCAACGAAAACTGACGCACTGCGACAGATACATATTGCCCCCGAATCACTGCGCGCCCATCCGACGCTCAGCAGAACACGCGAGCAAGCGTACGAACTGCAACAACCGGTCAAATACCTCATCGCCAAACATATCGAGGCCAGCAACGGGATTATCCCCGCATTTGCTGGCGGCCCCGGGGCTCATGCCGAAGTCCGGGCACTGAACTCAATCGTTGCGCTCTATCCGGATTCCGCGGAAAGGTTGCTCAGCGAGACCACCATTTTCACAGACACCTTGCGACGAGGAGATGCACCGCAAGACTTCGTTGCCTGTTGCAACTGCGGCGGCATCATCCCCGACGAAGTCATCCTCCCGACCGGACGTAACCCCAGAAACTACGTTGCGTTCAATGACTTCGTCAGTCAGTTGAACAGCAGGGCTCCTTGAAAATAGCGAGTCCTGCTGCCGCCACTTTCCGAGGCTGCCAGTTGATCCGGAAACCCAGGAAGTCGACGTCGCCAGACTCACCGGAGGTGACTGCACTGGCCTCTTCGCGAGCAGGCTCGCTCCCACAGTGGATCTTCATTGGCCGCCAATTTTGTGAACCACACAAAACCCCTGTGGGAGCGAGCCTGCTCGCGAAGGCGTCAGTCGCGACAGCACAGTAAACGTCTTTCATTGCAGCTGTTTAAAGACACTCGACGTTACGCGACAACGCCCACAAATCCTTGCGCCGCTGCCTACGACTGCGCCAGAATCCGCCGGCTTGTGCGCTCGGGGGCTGCTCGGTAACTTGGATCGCGTCACTGATTCCCAGTGATCGGGTTTAGCAGCCCGGATAGTTGTCCGGCCGTACGAGTCTCATCCAGTCAGGCATTTGCCTGCGCTTGATGGTGGCTGTGCGCATGGCACCTTCGGGTGCGCCGGGTTTGGGTGACTACCGGTCTGCTAACTTGCGCACAGCTGCCACCCTTTCGTTTAGCAGCGAGATGGACGCAGCCTTACTAGAGGTTAGTCCCCCATGGTCAAAGTTACGCCAAACCCACCGGACACCGATCCGGCATCCCCCTACGAAACACCTGAATCAAAGAAATTCCACGAAGCCGCCGAACGCGCCCTCAACCACTATCTAGGTCCTCCGGCCGCCCACATCATGTCCAAACCCTACCAACCCAACCGCCTCTACATGGCCAACCCGGCGTCCGGCACCGAACCCTTGCTGACCGACGCCTGTGAAACCCTGGGCTCAGCCACCGTCATGCTCAACGACTTCGCCGCCTTGCTCGAAGGCTCGCACCGCAAAACCGTGCAAGGTATCGCCCAAGTGGTCATGGTGGCGGAAATGGCGGTCAATCAAGTGTTGGATAAATTAGTGCCCACGGAGTGATCAATACGGCGAGGCGATTACCACATTGACCGCCGATCCCGGAACGAAAAAGCCCGCTGCCAAACCGTAATGGTTTGGCAGCGGGCTTCTTTGCGTTTAGGGCGCTTTCAGCTCAAAGGCTGATCGCGTTGGTGAACACCAACCGATTGCCGAACGGATCAGCGATGGTCATGTCCTGGCTGCCCCACGGCATGGCCTGAATCTGTGGGTGGGAAAAGGTGTATTGCTTGGCCAGCAGTTGTTGCTGGAAGACTTCCAGTTCATCGGTCTCGATGCGCAGGGCCGAACCCGGCGTGGCGTCGCCGTGGTGCTCAGACAGGTGCAGCACACATTCGCCACGGGAGACTTGCAGGTACAGCGGGAAATTCGCTTCGAAGCGATGTTGCCAGTCGATCTTGAAGCCCAGGAAGTCGACGTAGAATTCCAACGCCTTGGCTTCATCGAAAATCCGCAGGATCGGGGTGGTTTTACCGAAACTCATGCAGTTACTCCCTGACTGAAAAGACACCCATTGTAGCTGGGCCGATTGTCAGCGCTTCGGCTTGGGGGTGGCTTTCTTTAATTGCAATGTGCCATCAGTGTGACGGACCACTAAAAAATGCTCACCGAAACCCATCACGCAAATCGCCTTCCCGCGCCAGAAACCGCCCTTCCCTTTTACCGTTCGCCCGCCCTTCGCTGTAACTCAACACGCCGTTGACCCACACGCCGTCGATCCCTTCTGCCGCCCGTTGCGGATCGTTGAAGTCCGCCACGTCGCGAATGGTCACTGGATTGAACAACACCAGATCAGCCCAATGCCCTTCACGGATTTCGCCGCGTTCCTTCAAGCCAAACCGCGCCGCCGACAGCCCGGTCATTTTGTGTACCGCGGTGTGCAGCGCAAACAACCCGACATCGCGACTGAAATGTCCGAGCACCCGTGGGAATGCGCCCCACAACCGCGGATGCGGGAACGGGTCTTCCGGCAAGCCGTCGGAACCGACCATGGATAGCGGATGCGCGAGGATTCTTCGCACGTCTGCCTCGTCCATTCCGTAGTACACCGCGCCAGCCGGTTGCAGCTGTCGAGCGGCGTCGAGCAACGGCACGCCCCACTCGGCGGCGATGTCCATCAGGTCGCGACCGCTCATCTGCGGGTGCGGCGTGGACCAGGTGATGGTGATGCGATGAGCGTCGGTGACTTGCTTGAGGTCGAGCGTCGAAGAGCTCGCCGCGTAGGGATAACAATCGCAGCCCACCGGATGGGTTTTCGCCGCGTGTTCAAGGGACGCCAGCAGTTGCGGACTGCGTCCCCAGTTACCGGCGCCCGCGCATTTGAGGTGGGAAATGATTACCGGGGATTTCGCATGACGACCGATCTGAAAAGCCTCGTCCATCGCCTCCAGCACCGGCTCGAATTCACTGCGCAAATGAGTGGTGTACACCGCGCCGAATGCGCTCAGTTCTTCAGTCAGTTGCATCACTTCATCGGTAGACGCTGAGAACGCGCTGGCGTACGCCAGGCCTGTGGATAAACCCAACGCGCCGGCCTCAAGGCTTTCGCGCAGTTGCTTACGCATCGCACTGATTTCGTCCGGCGTAGCGGTGCGAAACAGGTCATCGAGGTGATTGCTGCGAAGGGCGGTGTGGCCGACCAGTGCGGCGACGTTCAGTGTGGTATTCGCCGCTTCGACCGCCGCGCGGTAGTCGCGGAACGTCGGATAAACAAACGCCGCAGCAGTGCCGAGCAGGTTCATCGGGTCCGGTGGATTGCCCTTCAAACTCACCGGCGAAGCACTGATACCGCAATTGCCGACGATCACCGTGGTCACGCCTTGGCTGAGTTTGGGCAGCATCTCTGGCTGGCGGATCACCACGGTGTCGTCATGGGTGTGCACGTCGATGAAACCCGGCGCCAGCACGCGGCCAGCGGCGTCGACTTCTTCGGTGGCGGTGGCATCGTGCAAGTCTGCGATGCGCTCGATGCGGCCGTTCAGGATCGCCACGTCGGCGGGGTAGCCGGGGCGGTTGCTGCCGTCGATGATCAGGGCATTGCGTATCAGCGTGTCGTACATCATGTCAGTCTCCCAGCGGCAGGTAATCGTCCACCTGCCGAGTTCACTCTCAGTCGTGATTCACGCGCGCACGTTTCAGCAGTTTCTTGCAGCGCTCCGACAAGTGCAGCACCCGCAGGTGCTTGCCGGCCTTGGCGTAGCGTTCGCGCAGCGCATTCAGCGCAGCAATGGCCGAGTAATCGACGAAGCTCAAATGACGGCAATCCAGCGTCACCTGGGCAGGATCATTGGCTGGGTCGAATTGATTCAGGAAGGGTGTCGTCGAGGCAAAGAATAGCGTGCCATGCACTCGATAGAGCTTGCTGCCGTCGGTTTCCAGATGACTGTCAGCGTAAAGCTGCCGAGCCTGCTGCCAGGCAAAGTTGAGCGCCGCGATGATGATTCCGCACAGCACCGCAGTGGCCAGATCGGTGAACACGGT
Organism: Pseudomonas sp. P4_C8; assembly: GCF_056401975.1. Classification (NCBI taxonomy): domain Bacteria; kingdom Pseudomonadati; phylum Pseudomonadota; class Gammaproteobacteria; order Pseudomonadales; family Pseudomonadaceae; genus Pseudomonas; species Pseudomonas sp. P4_C8. Next base: position 23,897 of record NZ_JBFUIH010000045.1, read on the forward strand.
AATCACCGTCACGGCAATGATCACCAACACGTCGTTCAAAGGCACTTTGTTCAATACCCGAAGCGAGGCCCAGGCGAATGTTTGCTGTGACACCACAAACATCACCCCGACCAGCGCCGCCAGCGGGATGCGCTCAATCAGCGGCGAAATAAACAGAATGAACAACAGAATCATCACCCCGGCCACCACCCCGGACAACCGTCCGCGCCCACCGGAACTGAGGTTTATCATCGTCTGACCGATCATCGCGCAACCGCCCATGCCACCGAACACGCCAGAGACCATATTTGCTGCACCCAGCGCCACGCATTCGCGATCCGGGAAGCCACGGCTCTCGGTGATTTCGTCGGTCAGGTTCAGGGTCAGCAAGGTCTCCAGCAGGCCGACCAGCGCCATCAAAATCGCGTAAGGAGCAATGATGCGCAGGGTTTCGAGACTCCAGGGAATGTCTGGCAATGCAAACGTCGGCAAGCCACCGGCAATGTGCGCCATATCGCCCAATGTACGGGTCGGCAAGCCCAGCAGATACACTGCCAGGCCCACGCCAAGAATCGCCACCAGTGCCGGCGGTACGGCGCGCGTGAGACGCGGCAGCAGGTAAACGATGGCCATGGTCACTGCCACCAGCCCCGTCATCATGTACAACGGCGTACCACTGAGCCAGGTGTCACCGCTCTTGAAATGCTCCAACTGCGCCAAGGCGATGATGATCGCCAGGCCGTTGACGAAACCGAGCATCACCGGATGCGGGACCATGCGCACCAGCTTGCCCAGCTTGAGCAAGCCGAACGCCAGCATGATCAACCCGCCGAGCAACACGGTCGCCAGCAAATACTGCACGCCGTGTTGCACCACCAGCGCGACGATCACCACGGCCATCGAACCGGCAGCGCCCGACACCATGCCCGGCCGCCCGCCGAACAGTGCGGTCAGGGTGCAAATGATGAACGCCCCGTAAAGCCCCATCAACGGATTGAGGTGGGCCACCAGCGCGAAGGCGATGCATTCGGGCAGCAGGGCAAAAGAGGTCGTAAGCCCGGCCAGGACATCGGCTCTTAGGCGTTTTGGTTTCATGGGATTTGCACGCAGGAAGTAGCAGGAAAAGAGGGGGGATGTTACGGAATTGAGGCCGGCCCGGCCAGTTGTTGGGCTGCTGAAAACGCCATCGCGAGCAGGCTCACTCCTACAGGGGATCTGCGTCGAACACAGATCCCTTGTGGGAGCGTGGCTTGCCCGCGATGAACGATGACGCAGTTTAAGGCGAACTCAAACCATCTCGTCCCGAATCCACTCAATCACCGACACCCGCTTCGGCACCCAACCGAGCAATTCACGCGCCTTTTTCCCGCGCACCCGACTGTTGGAACCCAAACCATAGTTGGCCATTTCATACCCCCACTCGGCTTCGGCGTCTTTCAACGGCCAGTCTTGCGGCGCACCCAACGCCAGCGCTTGAGCAATGGCAGTGGTCATGTCGATGAACGACGCTTCACCGCTTTCGACGAAGTAGAACGTGCCCGGTACGTTTTTGGTCAGCGCCAGCAGGTACAGGGACACCACGTCTTCGATATGCACGTTGGACCAGATGTTCTGCCCCGGGCCGACATGCCGGACCACGCCACTTTTACGTGCCTGCTTCACCAAGCGGGGCAGTTGCACGCTATCGCGGTTGACGCCCAGGCTGTGGCCGTAGATCAGGGTGTTGCAGATCACGGCCGAGTTCACGCCGTCCTGTGCTGCAGCGAGGATCAGGTTGTCGATGGCCACACGAGCGGCCTTGTCGACAGTCGGTTCCGGCAGCTTGTCTTCGAAGTAGATGACGTCACTGGAATGGCCGCCCGAGGCATCACCGACAATGCTCGAACCGCTGGTGTGCAGGAACACTTTGTTGGAGCCGCGCAAGGCGTCGAGCAAGGCTTGCACCGCGCCACGATGGTCGCTGCTGGCGGCGTTGATTACGGCGTCGGCAGCGCGGGCCTGTTCGGCGAGCAGTGCGCTGTCGTCAAGCGTGCCGATCACCGCAGTGATGCCCAACACGCTCAGTTCATTGGCTTGTTCCTGGCTGCGAACGAGGCCGGTGACCTTGTGGCCAGCCCGGATCAGGCCGGTGGCGATGGAGCCGCCGATAAAACCGGCGGCGCCGGTGACGAATACGTTCATGGAGAAATTCCCTACGTGAATAAGTGATGCAACGAGTATCGAGGAGTGATCACTGACGAAAAATCCCCTCTGACCCAATTCACTCTTGCGCAGGGATCACGAATCAGCCCTTGAAGTCTGAATTCGCATAAGCCGCCAACTTGCCCTGAATGAAGTCCAGAAAGCACTGAATCCGCAGGGCCAGCTGCGAGTTACGGTAGTACACCGCGTTGATCGGCTGGCGATAACCGGTATTGAAATCCGCCAGCAGCACCTGCAAACGGCCGGCACGGATGTCGTCGATCGTCATGTAGTGCGACAGGCAGGCAATGCCCTGGCCTTCCAGCGCCAAGTGCCGGATGGTCTCGCCGCTGGAGGCATTGATCGACGCTTGAATCGGCCAGCGATCACCGTGCACATAACGCAACGGCCATTGGTTTAGGCCTTCGTTATGGGTGAATCCCAGCAATGCGTGCTCACTTAAATCCGCAACCGCCTGCGGCGTACCGTGTTGCTCAAGGTAGGCCGGACTGGCGACGATGTGCAGCGGGCTGCAACCCAAAGAGCGTGCATGCAGGGTCGAGTCGGAGAGCGTGCCAATGCGGATGGCGATGTCGGTGCTTTGCTCCAGCAGGTCGATTATCAAATCGTTGCTGTTTAGTTCCAGCTGGATGTCCGGGTAAAGCCTGCGGAATTCGTCGATGTAGGGCACGATGGCGTGCAGCATGAACGGTGAAGCGGCGTTGATCCGCAAGCGCCCGGACGGGGTTTGCTGGCGTGAGTTCAGGCGTTCTTCGAGTTCATCCATCTGATCGAGAATCCGCTTGGCGTGCTCGAAGAAGTACTTGCCCTCCTCGGTCAGGTCCATGCGCCGCGTGGTGCGGTTGATCAGCGTGGTATCGAGTTTCGCTTCCAGCCGTGACAGCGTGCGGCTGACCGCCGAAGGCGTTTGCCCGACCTGTTCGGCCGCAGCGGAAATCGACCCGCACTCAATCACGCAGACGAATATCTGCAACTCATCGGATCTGGCTTTCACAACTGCCCCTCATTCAAAAACTGGCTTGATAGTAACTGGATGCGGGGCAAAAGGAACCTCAAGCGGACAGGCCAAACACCTCGGTCAAATGCTGCTCATAACGCGCCACATCGGCTTCGATATTCGGGCGTTTCATCACGTCAACGCAGAGGAATGTCGGCAACCCGGTCATGCCGAGAAACTCGTTAGCCTTGTGGAACGGGAAGTACACCGCGTCTACGCCTTTGGCTTCGAAGAAGTCGGTCGGATCGTCGAAGGCTTGCTGCGGCGCGTTCCAGGTCAGCGACAACATGTACTGCTTGCCCTGCACCAGTCCGCCGCTGCCATATTTCTGTGAGGCGTCGGAGCGGGTGCGGCCGTCGCTGGCGTAGAGACTGCCATGGCCTTCGGTGAAGACTTCGTCGATGTACTTTTTCACGGTCCATGGCGCGCCCATCCACCAGCCCGGCATTTGATAGATGATCACGTCCGCCCAGAGAAATTTGGCGACTTCTTCGGCGACGTCGTATCCCTCGTCGATGAAAGTGGCTTTCACATCGAAGCCGCCGCGGTCCAGCACGCTCAGCGCGGCTTCATGCAGGGTGGTGTTGTAGCGGCCATCAGAGTGGGCGAATTTTTTGCCGCCATCGAGCAACAGGACTTTTTTCATGAGAAATCTCGGAAGGTCAGAAACTGGATGGCGGCAGGTTAGCGACTGGTCTCGCGCGCAATAAGCCCCGAATGCACAAAACTCTTTTGACCAATACGCACGAATAGCCAAGTGATTGTTGCCATAGACTTGCGCCGATTCTTAACTTGAGGAGATTTCTGATGAGTGAAATGCAAGGCTTCATCCTGAACGCCAAGACCCGCCCGGAAAAATCCGACGCCTTCGAAGCGTTTTTCCGCGGCTATGTGGAAGCCAGCCGCGCCGAGCCCGGTTGCATCGAGTACCACATGCTGCGCGACAAACAGGACCCGACACTGTTTATCTTCTACGAGATCTGGCAGTCCCAGGCCCACTTGGACGTGCACTCGAATCTGCCGCACATGAAGCAGTTCCTCGACCAGCGCGATGAATACCTGGAACAGGACTTCGAAATCCGCGCCATCGACATGCTCAGCCCGTCGTCCGCTAACCGCTGATCAACAAGTGGCCGCCGAGCACGCCGAGGCCGATGAAGAACACACGCTTGAACAATACGGCGCTGATCCGCTGACGCAGCCATTGGCCCAGCCACATGCCGAGCACTGCCGGGATCAGCGCCAGCAACGACGCGCTCAATTCACCACCGCCCAGGGTGTCGCGCCACCACAGGCCGGCGGCCAGCGCCAGGGTCGAAACGGTGAACGACAAGCCCAGCGCCTGCACGAGTTCGTCCTTGCTCAAATTGAGCGCTTGAAGGTAAGGCACGGCAGGAATCACGAAGACGCCGGTGGCCGAAGTGATGATGCCCGTCAGCACGCCGCACAGGGGTCCGAGCCAGGGTTCTGTGCGACTGCCGACACGCAAGGTCGGCAGGAACAATCCGCTAAACGCGTAGAGCAACAACGCCGCGCCCAACGCCCGCACGACCCAATGCCCTCCCACCATGCCGATCCACAACGTGCCGGCGCCTGTGCCGATGAAGATCGCCAGCAGCATTGGCCATAGACGTTTGATCAACCCGCGCAGGTGCCCGCCGAATGCCAGTTGCCAGACATTGGTGAGGGTCGCGGGGATGATCAACAGCGCGGCAGCCTGCGACGGAGCCATAGCCAGACCCAACAGCCCCATGGCAATCGTTGGCAAGCCGAGGCCGATGATGCCTTTGATCATGCCGGCCAGCAGGAACGTGGCGATGACCAGTAACGACAGAGCCAGGCCGAGGTTTTGATAGAACGCGGCGAGTGTATTCATGGGGCTATCCTGAGCCTGGATTAGCCTCGTGAAAATCTGCCATATACTGAGGCTGCCTCTTGTTGAGCAATAGGCTTAAAAATTCGTCGTTTTGAAGGACGCCTTCGCGAGCAGGCTCGCTCCCACAGTGGATCGCATTTCTCCAATGAGAACCCGGTCACCTGTGGGAGCGAGCCTGCTCGCGAAGGGGTCCGTCCAGACAACACATATCTAGAGGTTGCCAATGCACTTCGACCTGACCGACCTGCGCCTCTACCTGAACATCCTCGACAGCGGCAACATCACCGCCGGTGCCGCGCGCAGTCATCTGTCCCTGGCAGCAGCGAGCGCGAGAATCCGCGCCATGGAGGCTTCGTTCGGCATCGAATTTCTGCTGCGAGGTCGGCGCGGCGTCACGCCGACCTCGGCGGGCAAAGCCCTGGCCAAACACGCCCGGGCGCTGCTGCAACAAGCCGAACGCATGCAACAGGACCTGGCCGAATACGCCAAGGGGGTCAAAGGTCAGGTACGGTTGTTGTGCAATACCACCGCGATCACCGAATACTTGCCGGAGTTGCTCGCCGATTTTCTGCACGAGCACCCAAACCTCGATATCGATCTGCAGGAGCTGCCCAGCGCGCGCATCACCCACGCGCTGCGCCAGGGTGCGGCAGACCTCGGCATCGTGTCCGACGCCGTGGATACCGACGACCTGCAGACCCGCGCCTTTCGCGACGATCCTCTGGTGCTGATTCTTCCGCGAGATCACCCGTTGGCCGACAACGAATCCTTAAGTTTCAGCGACACCTTGCACCACGATTACATAGGACTGAACACCAACAGTGCCCTCGCGGTGTACCTCGAAGAACAGGCCCTGCACATCGGCTCACGCCTGCAAATCCGCATCCGCACTGACGGTTTCGAGGGCGTGATGCGCATGGTCGCTCGCGGTGCCGGGTTGGCAATCGTGCCCCTGGCAGCCGTCGAACGCTGGCCGGGGGAACGGCCTTTCAGGTGGACGGCCCTGCATGAACCCTGGGCGCAACGCAAACTGCTGCTCTGCGCTCGGGACTTTGAAGCGCTGCCCGGCTACGCGAAGGCGTTGTTACACGCCTTGAGCCTTTAGTAGCCGAATCGCGCGTTTCTGGACACTTCGATGTCGAGTTCAGACAACTGACCGGTGCACGGGCGCTATAGGGTGCCACTTCAGTTCTTGAACCCGCTGCCCGGAGTCCACATGACCGCACCGATTACCGTCCTTCGCGATACTCATCCACTGCCGGTGCTTGACGCCTGCAAATGGGAAAAACTCGAAGGTGACCCGCACACCGTCAACCTCAACGCCTACACCAGCGAAGACGGCAGCAAGATCATGGGCACCTGGATCTGCACGCCAGGCAAGTGGTATGTCGAATACGTGAAGTGGGAATACTGCGACTTCCGCGAGGGCTACTGCATCATTACCCCGGAAGGAAAGGAGCCGATCCATCTACGTGCCGGCGACATTTTCGTCATCGAGCCGGGGATGAAAGGCACATGGGAAGTGGTTGAAACCGTGCGCAAGTATTTCGTGTTTGCCTGAAGCAAAAAACCGGGAGATCACCCGACGTGATCTCCCGGTAAATGTCGATAGATAGGGCCGATGCAACTCCTGTGGGAGCGAGCCTGCTCGCGAATGCGGTGTGTCATCCAACGTTAATGTCGACTGACACGCCCTCTTCGCGAGCAGGCTCGCTCCCACAGGCCTTCAACTTCAAGACCGACTTCCCGCAGCCGCTCTTTTACTGCGGTTTGCGATAGCTATTGATGATCGCTGAGAAGTCTTTGCCCCCTTCCCCACGCTGGCTCATCGCCTGATACAACTGCTGGGCCACCGCGCCGAGTACCACCGGTTGATGCGCCTGACGTGCGGCTTCCGTGGCCAGCCCCAAGTCCTTGAGCATCAATTCGGCACCGAAGCCGCCGGTATATCCGCGCGAGGCCGGCGCCGTTTCGACGATGCCCGGCCATGGGTTGTACATCTCCGAACTCCAGCAACGTCCGGTAGAACTGTTGATGATCCCGGCCAGCACGGTCGTGTCGATCCCCAGGGCATCCCCCAGCGCCATGGCTTCGCTGACGCCAACCATGGAAATCGCCAACAGCAGGTTGTTGCAGATCTTGGCGATTTGCCCGGTGCCGACTTCACCGCAATGAACGATGTTGCGGCCCATCTGCGCCAGCACCGGTTGCAGGGTGGCGAACAGTTCAGGGGTGGCGCCGACCATAAAGGTCAGCGTCCCGGCGGCCGCACCGCCGGTGCCACCGGAAACCGGCGCATCGGCCATGGCCACGCCCTGTTTGGCGGCTGCGGCGGCCACATCGCGTGCGGTCTGTGGATCAATGGTGCTGCAATCCACGGCCGGTACACCTTGGCCGATACCGGCGAGAACGCCGTCTTCACCCAGCCACACGCTGCGCACATGCACAGCGGCCGGGAGCATGGTGATCACCAGTTCCGCGCCTTGCGCCGCTTCACGGGCCGAAGCGCTGATGCTGCCGCCCAGTTGCTCCAGCTCTGCCAAAACGGTTTTGTTCAAGTCGACTAGACGCAAGGCGTGACCGGCCTTGATCAGGTTGCGCGCCATCGGGGCGCCCATGTTGCCGAGACCGATAAATGCGATTTTCATGTCCGGCTCCTTAACGCAAGTTGATGGTGGTGTTCACACCGTCGTTGACGCTGTCGTCATCGAACCAGCGACTGGTGACGGTCTTGGTCTGAGTGTAGAACTGCACCACTTGCTTGCCATACGGGCCGAGGTCACCAAGTTTGGAGCCGCGCGAACCGGTGAAGCTGAAGAATGGGACTGGCACTGGAATCGGAATGTTGATGCCGACCTGACCGACGTCGATTTCGTTCTGGAATTTACGCGCCGCCGCACCGCTCTGGGTGAACAGGCCCGTGCCGTTGCCGAACGGGTTGGCGTTGACCAGCGCAATCGCCTCATCGAGCGTATTCACTTCCAGTACCACCAGCACCGGGCCGAAGATTTCCTGGGTGTAGATCTGCATGTCGGTGGTCACGCCGGAGAACAAGGTCGGGCCCACGAAATTGCCCTTCTCGTAACCCGGAACCGTGATCTCGCGACCGTCCAGCTCCAGTTTCGCGCCTTCCTTGATGCCGCATTCGATCAAGTCGAGTATCCGCGCCTTGGCTTTTTTCGAGATCACCGGGCCGACGTCAGTGCCCGGCTCGCTGCCGGCATTCACTGTCAGTTTCTGCGCCAGCGCTTTCAGGTCCGGCAACCATTGTTTGGCCGCGCCCACCAACACCACCACGGACGTAGCCATGCAGCGTTGACCCGCCGCACCAAAACCGGCGCCGACCAGGGCATTCAGTGCTTGTTCGCGATTGGCATCCGGCAGCACCACAGCGTGGTTCTTCGCGCCCATCATCGATTGCACGCGCTTGCCGTGCTTGCCGGCCAGGTCGTAGACGTGAGTACCGACTGCGGTCGAACCGACGAAGGAAACAGCCTTGATGTCTTTGTGCGTGCAGAGTGCGTCGACCACATCCTTGCCGCCATGCACGACGTTCAGTACGCCCGCTGGAACACCGGCCTCAATGGCCAGTTCCACCAGGAGCATGGTCGACATCGGGTCCTGTTCGGACGGCTTGAGCACGAAGGTGTTGCCGCAGGCGATGGCCATCGGGAACATCCACAGCGGAATCATCGCCGGGAAGTTGAACGGGGTGATGCCGGCGCACACGCCGATTGGCTGGCGCAGGGTGTAGGTATCAACACCGGCAGCAACGTTCTCGGCGAATTCACCCATTTGCAGGCTGCCGATGGAGCACGCGTGCTCGACCACTTCCAGGCCACGGAAAATGTCGCCTTCAGCGTCGGCGATGGTTTTGCCTTGCTCGGCGCTCAGGACCACGGCGATGCGTTTGGAGTGTTCACGAATCAGCGCCTGGAGCTTGAGCATGATGCGCATCCGCGCGCCGATCGGCGTCAGCTTCCAAGTCTGGAAGGCGCGATGGGCAGCGCTGATCGCGGCGTCGACTTCTTCAGTGGTGGCAAACGGCACTTTGGCCAGCACTTGCTGGGTCGCCGGGTTGACGATGTCGTGCCATTCGGTGGTTTTGGATTCGACCCACTGGCCATCGATCAACAGCTTTACCGTTTGGACAGTGGTTTCGTTAGGCGTGAGCGAAGCGTTCATGTGGGTCTCCGGATGCTTGTTTTTATCTTGGGAGCCAAGGCGAGAAAGTCGCCTTGAGATGAGGCGTGTGCCGCGAATTGGTTGTGGGACTGTTTTTGGAGTATAGATGTGCAAACTTCTAATAAGAACGCACATAAAAGCCGGTCCATCATGCAAAAAAACATCACGTCTTTAGGCTCGTTGAACTGGGATGACCTCAAGTTTTTCCTCGAAGTCGCCCGCACCCGCAAGGCCAGCACTGCGGCCAAGCGCCTGGCAGTCGACTACACCACCGTGTCGCGGCGCATCAGTTCGCTGGAAGCGGCATTGGGGACTTTGTTGTTCGAGAAATCCCGGACCAGCGGTTTTGTCCTGACCGCTGAAGGTCAGCGGTTGCTGGGTTACGCTGAGTCCATTGAAAGCACATTGCACATGGCTTGCGAGCAGGTTTCGGGGTCCGGGGTGGCGTTGTCCGGTCACGTGCGCATGGGTTGCACTGAAGGGTTCGGCAGCTTTTTCATCACCCCGCAACTGAGTCATTTCGTCGACGCCTACCCGGCCATCTCCGTCGACATCCTGCCGCTGCCGCACTTCATCAGCTTGTCCAAGCGCGAAGCCGACATCGTCATCGCCCTGGAGCGTCCGGAACACGGGCCGTACGTCTGCTGCAAACTCTGTGACTACCGATTACAGCTGTACGCGACCCAGGACTATCTGGACAAACACCCACCGATCCGCCGTCCGGCAGACTTGGGCAAGCATTCATTCATCAGTTATGTCGACGATCTGGCATTCAGCTCAGAGCTGTTGTATCTGGCGAACGTATTGCCCGGCGCCAGCGCCAATTTGCGCAGCACCAGCGTGATCGCGCAATTCGTGGCGGCGCAGCAGGGGCGGTCGCTGGCGATTCTGCCGTGCTTCCTGGCGGCCCAGGACCCACGGCTGCTGCCGGTGTTGCCGCAGGAGATCAACATTACTCGGCAATTTTGGATGTACTGCCGGGAGGACCTGAGGAAGCTCAAGCGAATCACCCTGTTGTGGGATTACATCCGCTCGGTCACTGAACAGAATCACGGCCTGTTGATGGGTGAAAGCCGGGAGATGTTGTTCGCCGACTAGTCGGCGATCAATCAAAGGCTCGGTGTAAAACCCTCTTCCAGTTCCAGCATCAACCCACTCAAGCGCTTGACCTTGCGCCGCACGGCCTCTTCGAAGACACCGGCACGCGGCTCGATCAAGGTGAACCAGTGCTTGGCCCGGGTGATCCCGGTGTAGATCAGTTCCTTGGTGAGCACAGGGTTCAGGGCATCCGGCAGAATCAGCGCGGTATGGGCGAATTCCGAGCCCTGGGATTTGTGCACGGTCATGGCGTAGACGGTTTCGACATCGTTGAGCCGGCTCGGCAGAACAAAACGTACGCCGCCCTGGCCGTCATTGCGTGGGAACGCCACGCGCAACACCTGCTTGCCTGCTTCGGGTCCCTCACGCTCCGGCAGTTTGAGGGCGATGCCAATGTCACCGTTCATCAACCCCAGGCCATAATCGTTACGGGTCATCAATACAGGTCGCCCTTCGTACCACTGCTGATCGCTGTCGATCAGTCGGGCCTTGAGCAATGCGGCGGTCACTCGCTGATTCAACCCTTCCACGCCCCACGGCCCTTTACGGACGGCGCACAGCAACTGGAAAGCGTCGAAGGCCTGCAACACTTCTCGCGCCCATTCGGTCCAGCGTGCATCGTCGAGCGGGCTGTCGAGCGCTGGCCGCTGCCTGCGCAGAAGATTCAAATAGTGGCGATAGCCTTGCGGTCCTTCGCCATGGCCTTCGAGCAACAAGCGCTCCAGCGCCCGGTCTTGCTCACCCTTGAGTGACAGGGAAAACACGTCGTCGTGGCTTCGAGCCGCCAACAACTTGCGGGCTTGTTCGGGTTGTTGCTGATTGACCCACCGAGCCAGTTGACCAATGCCACTGCCCTCGCCGAACCGGCGCGAATGACGCAGCATCACCACTTGCTGGGCCAGTGGATGAGCGCCTTGGGTGTCAGCCTGTAAACCACTGGCTTCCAGGCTTTCACCACTGACCGCTTCCAGCCACTGGCGAGTCTGCGGGCTGTACCAACCCGCCTCGGCATCCCGGCACAGGTCGCCCAGCACAGCGCCGGCCTCCACCGATGCCAGCTGATCCTTGTCCCCTAACAACACCAGTCGCGCGTGGGCCGGCATCGCATCCAGCAGGTTGGCCATCATTTCAAGGTCGATCATTGACGCTTCGTCCACCACCAGCACATCCAGCGGCAAGCGATTACCGGCGTGATGGCGGAAGTGTCGCGTGCCGGGACGACTGCCCAGCAAACGGTGCACAGTGGTGACGTCAGACGGGATCTGGCCGCGAACCGATTCGGCGACGGCCAAGGTCCGGACTTGTTGGCTGATGGACTCCGTGAGCCGGGCCGCCGCTTTGCCGGTAGGTGCGGCAAGCCGGATGCGCAGCGGTTTTCCGGCCTCCACGGCGGGCGCCTGAAGCAATGCCAGCAAGCGCACGACGGTGGTGGTCTTGCCGGTGCCAGGGCCGCCGGTCACGATGCTGAACGCACTGCGGGTCGCCAAGGCACAGGCGAGTTTCTGCCAGTCGATCACTTCACCGGTTTTGGCGGAGCCAAACAGACCGGTCAGGCGTTGGGGTAAATCATCCGGTGTCGTTTCGTGTTCAGCCAAGCGCAGGCGCAGGGCATCGTCGATGCGTCTTTCGTAAGCCCAGTAGCGGCGCAGGTATAGACGCTTGCCGGATAAAACCAAGGGCCGCGATTGCGCAGATTCACGACCATCTGCGGCCAGCGCCACCAGATTGCTGGACGCCAGAACCTTGCACCAATGGGCTCCGTCCAGCGCTTCAAGCAATTGCGACGGCAATACCATCGCACCACTGTGCAGATCACCTTCAGGGGGTAGCGACAGGGCGAAATCCGGTTCTTTCAGCGTCTCGAACAAGTCCAGACACACATGGCCGTGGCCCAGTTGATGACTGGTCAGCGCGGCCGCGAGCAGCACCAACGGATCATCGTCGGGAGCGAGTTCGTGGAGGAAGGCGACGAAGGCCTTGTCCAGCGCTCGCAACCAGCCCCTTTCAACCCAGCGCGTCAGTAACAGCAGCAGGTCATCGGCACGACTCAATGGCGTCAGATCCGCCAGGCTTTCGGCCGCCAAGGGTGTGGGCAGCAAATCGGCGAAGGTGCGACTCATAGCAGTACTCCCTGTTCCCACGCGGGTTCGGCCTTGGGTTCTGGCTTGCCCTGGAACATTCGGTCCAGTCGTTCGATCAACTCTTTGGGTGGGCGGGCGAAATACGCGCCTTGGGTGGCGGCACGTGTACCTCGAAGGAACAGGTAGACCGCGCCTCCGACATGCCGGTCGTAATCGTAGTCGACAAGCCGCGCTTTGAGTTGCCGGTGCAAGGCCAACAGATACAGCACGTATTGCAGGTCATAGCGGTTATCGAGAATCGACTGTTCCATGGCCTGTTCGGTGTAGGCCGCGTCATCAACACCCAGCCAGTTGGATTTGTAGTCGGCGACGTAATAGCGGCCATCGTGCTCGAAGGTGAGGTCGATAAAGCCCTTGAACATGCCATTAAGCAAGACCGGTTCGGCCGCCACTCGGGCGACGCCGTTGTGGGTGTGTTGGCACACCAGTTCATCCAGTTTGAGCACGTCGACTTTATGGCTGGCGAACCAGAACTCCATCTCGACGCGGTACTGAGTCAGTTGCTCGAAAATCACTGGTGCCGGCCCGCCGCCGAGGCGCAGCGGGGACTTGAGCAAATGCTGCAGCCAATCGCTCAGCGTAGTGATCCAGCCTTCCCAGCCACGGCGGTTGCAGCGCCGGGCAATCGCGTCTTCGATCGCTTGCGGGGTGGCGGAAAAACCTTCGTCGCCGGCCCATTCCAGCAAACCATGGAGAAAGGTGCCGGGGTTAGGGCCTCTGGGGAATCGATGGATATCACCGCCACCGGCCATCACTTCTCGTGGAGCGTGCGGATCGAGGCGTTCGTCGTCGAAGAGCTTTTGCGCTTGCGGACTCTCAGGGGCTTCGTCACTGCCCACGCTCAAACGGTCGCCAATGCGCAAGGCGCTGTACGAGGCGATCCACCAGTTTTCACTGGCCTTGCGTTTGGGGACGCGCAACGCAAGCAAGGTCGCCTGGTTTTGCGGCGGCTGGTAATGCTCGGCGGTGGCTTGTGGCATTTCAACGTAAGTCAGCGCCGGGCAGTCCTGCTGCAAGTCTTCCAGCCAGCGTTTCAAGCCTGCCGACTCGGCCAATGGCAAACCACCCCCCAACAGGTAACCCAACGCCGACAGGTGCAGCACCGAACTGTTGTTATTGCCGCGTTTGAGATCCGTCACGCCGAGCCAGCACGCATGTTGCGCGCGAGTCAGGGCGACATACAGCAGGCGCAGATCCTCGGCCAGACGCTCATCGTCGGCCAAGGCAATCAACTCGGCAGTCGGCTTCAAACTCACCTGGGCCTTGCCGTTTTCGTCGTGGTAATGCAGCGGCAAACGACTGCCATCCACCGGTTTCGCCGAACAGATGAAGGGCAGGAACACCAAGGGATATTCAAGTCCCTTGGACTTGTGAATGGTCACGACCTTGACCAGTTGTTCGTCGCTTTCCAGGCGCAGGATCTGTTCTTCACCAGCCTGGCCGGACAACGCCAGATGCTCGGACAAGTGTCGAATCAGCGCCTGCTCGCCGTCGAGCTCGGCCGCAGCCTGCTGCAGCAATTCGGACAGGTGCAGCAGGTTGGTCAGTACGCGCTCCCCGTCGCTGCGTGCAATCAATGCTTGCGGTAGCTGGAAGTCATGCAGCAAACGTCGCAGCATCGGCAGCACGCCTTGCTTGCGCCAAAGCTCGCGATATCCACGGAATTGCATGACCCGTGCTTCCCAGGCGAGCTCGTCCTGATTCAATCGTTCCAGTTCAGCCAGCGACAAATTCAGCGTGATGCAGGCTAACGCGGCGCGCAGTGGCCGCTCGACATCGGGCTCGGCACAGGCCTTGAGCCAGGTCAGCACGTCGTGAGCTTCTTGTGCGGCGAACACCGAGTCCTTGTCCGACAGATAGACGCTGCGCACACCTCGAGCCGAGAGTTCGCCGCGCACCGCTTGAGCTTCTTTACCATCGCGTACAAGGATCGCGATATCGGCCGGGAGCAGGCCCCTGAAGTCCTTGCCATTCTCGACGAACCCCGCCCGCCTTTGTTGTCCACCGTTGAGCAATGCAGTGATTTCACTGGCGCAGGCGGCAGCCAATTGTTGCCGGTACACCGCGCCGGACAGTGGTTGTTCTGCGGACAAATGCCAGATGTTCAGGGACGGCACCACTTGCCCCTCTACGTGCAGAACCTCTTTGCGCCCCTGGGACTCGACAGGCAAAAACGGTACGGGGTTGTCGCCATTTTTTTCCCGAAACAGAAACGCTCCGCGCCCCAGGTCACGAGACTCGGCGCGTTCGAATACGTGATTCACCGCACCGACCATTCCATGGCTGGAGCGGAAGTTGGTGCCCAACGTATGCAGTCGACCGGTGGTGGCCTGACGGGCGCGCAGGTAGGTGTAAATGTCGGCGCCACGGAACGCATAGATCGCCTGTTTCGGGTCACCAATCAGGAACAGGCCGCACTCTGGGTTGTTGTCTTCGATGCGATAGATGCTTTCGAAGATCCGGTATTGCACCGGGTCGGTGTCCTGGAATTCGTCGATCAACGCGACCGGGAACTGCTCCCGAATCAAGGTGGCCAGGCGCTCGCCTCCTTCGGATTGCAAAGCAGCATCCAGGCGCAGCAGCATGTCATCAAAGCCCATCTCCGCGCGACGACGCTTTTCTTCCTCGAACCGTGTTCCAACCCAATGTGCGGCATGTTGCAGAACCGCGGCATCGGGGGTCGGCAGTCCATCGAGGCTGGCCTTGAGACCGGGCATTGCGTCCAATCCTGGATGACGAGGCACTTCGCCCTTCCAGGCTTCGGCCATGCCATCAGGCGTCAGACGAGTGAAGCCGGTGCCGATGTCCAGTTGTTCAAGCGCTTCATCTTCGGCCCAGGCTTTGATTTTTTCGAACCAGGGTTCGAAATAGCGCGCCTGCATTTTTCGACCGTCGACACTCTTGCTCGCAACGCCTTGATGACAGATGACCAGCAACTCGTCCGCCCATTGGCGCCAAGGCATCTTGAGTTCAAGCAACGCGCTTCGTCGTTCCTGCAAACATTCGTTGATCAGCTCGGCCGGCTCTTTTCCTTCAACACTGTCGCGCTCGCTGGCGAACAAACCGCGCACGCGCGGCAGTAGCGCGGCCGGACCGCCCCAATTGTTGCGGACCCAGTTCAGCGCATCGCCTTGCATCGGATAACAGAACAGCCTCCAGTAATCACGCAGGACTTCGCCCAGCAAATCACTGTGATCGGTTTCCAGGGTCTGGGTAAACAAGCTGCCGCTGTCGAACGCATGTTCGCGCAGCATGCGCTGACACCAACTGTGGATGGTCGAGACAGCCGCCTCATCCATCCATTGCGCGGCGATGTCCAGACGGTTTGCGCAGCCTGACCATTGTTCGGGCAGGTACTGATCACGCAGTTCGGCAATGAGGCCATCCGGCGCTGTTGTCTCATCACGGAAGAACCGCGCAGCCTCGGCCAGGCGCGTGCGGATACGTTCACGCAACTCTTTGGTGGCGGCATCGGTGAAGGTTACGACGAGGATTTGCGGCGGTAACAGCTCACGCCCGAAACCACTCACTTCACTGCCGTGCCCCAGGACAAGGCGTAGATAAAGCGCGGAAATGGTGAAGGTCTTGCCGGTCCCGGCGCTGGCTTCGATCAGTTGGCTGCCGCGCAGTGGGAAGGCCAGCGCCAGAGGTGTTTTTGTGGTCATGAACGAGCCTCCTCGCTGGTCAGTGAACGCCAGGGGGCTTCAAGCATCGGTTTGTACAACGCGTCGCACCAGTCGGGGAATGTCTCGTCGGCGAGCAGTGCATCGTAGTCAGCAAACTGCCGGGTGAGTGCAGGGCTTTCGCGGCGTTCTCCGTCAGTGGTCTGACCATCGCCCTCATAGGCTTTACGGGCAGCGGCTTCGGCTTTCAGCGGCTCGGTCTGGCCAAGCCAGGCGAAGGCTGTTTTTACTGCAATCGGCAGGGGTTGACGCATGCCCGCCTGCCAGGCTTCCAGGAGATGTCCCAACATTTTAAGTGCTGCGCCCTTCTCCAACGGCTCCAGCAGCAGGCTGTCGTCACTGGCTACTAGCGCGGTGGCCATCGGTATGCCGCTGGCGCAGGCAACCAGATGATTGACCCAAGGCCGCGTCAAACGGTGCCATTTTCGGGTTTTGACTGAGCCAATGCTGTTGGGGATGGTAGTGACCGACAGCAAACCACCGTCTGCACGCTGGTGCAGGCCACTGAGCCAACCTTCAAGGCGCAGTCCTTCCAACTCAAGATTCACTGGCAGAGCGCTGGTAAGCGGCGTCGGCCATAACGCCAGGAGCTGTTGATAGCGCTGCAGCAGATCCGGCAACGGCTCGATCAACTCACGCTGAAGGCATTCGCCGAATCCCGCCATGGGCAACAGCCCACTGTTTTGCAGGCGTTTGGCCTGATCGTCAAGTGCCTGATCGGCGTGATCAATGCGTCCCAGAGCCGCCGCAAGCAAGCTGTCGCTGAGGGTATAGCGTTGCAGCGCATCGAGGACAAAGGGTTCTTCATCGGCCAACGGCACTTCAGCCGCTTCGAAAAACACTTTCAGGCGCTGACTGAAAAAATGCCGCACGGGATTGCGCACGAAGTCCTGCAATTGACCGAGGCTCAGCGGCTCCTCCTGTACGTAAGCCTCAAGTACTTCGACGTCAGCCACCTGATCAGTGACACGATGAAGTACCTGCCACTCATTGGCGTAGCTGAACAGCGCGTCACCTTCATGAAAGTAACGAGCGCTGAAGGGTTGCAATGGGTGCTCTTGAGTCATGGCCTTTAGCAGGTCCTTGTCCTCATCGCGTAGTCGCCAGCCGCTGGCGAGATGATCACGCAATTGGCCGATCAGCACTGAGGCCGGGCGCTCACTGTTATCCCGAATGCTACGGCCAACCCAGCTGATGTAGAGCTGATCACGCGCCGACAGTAGTGCTTCCAACAGAAGATAACGGTCATCTTCGCGGCGAGACCGATCACCAGGGCGGTAGTCACTGCCCATGAGATCGAAATCCAGCGGTGGTTGCGCACGTGGATAGTCGCCGTCGTTCATGCCCAGCAGACAGACCCGTTTGAACGGGATCGCCCGCATCGGCATCAAGGTGCAGAAGTTAACGGCACCGGCCAGAAAACGCTGGGACAGGCGGCCCTGATCCAGTCCGGCCAGCCAGGCTTCCCGAACAACGGTCAACGGTAAATCATCATGCAAACCTACGGACTCGCAGGTATCGAGCCAGGTTTCGCGTAACTCTTCGAGCTGGGCCAGCAAGTAGTCGTCGTGCTCGTTGCTGGCTTGAAAGAACAGCTGCACCAGTGCTTGCAACCGCACACCCCACTGCTTGGGTGGTGCAGGTTGAGTCAGTTCCTGGTGGGCAATCTCCAACGCATCCAGCAAGGCCACCAAAGGTCCGATAAGTGCGGCATCCAGACCGCCAATTTCGTCGTAAGGCTCGATATCTTCGCACGCATTCGCACTGCCCACCGCATAACCCAGCAGCATTCGGCGCAGGCCAAATCGCCAACTGTTTTGCTCCAGCGCTTCAGGCAATCCCAGACCCGCACGCTGTTCGGCATTCATTCCCCAGCGGATGCCGGCCCCTTCGATCCAGCGGTGCAACGTCGGCAGGTCACGCTCCTCAACGCCAAAGCGGGCACGTAATGCGGGAACGTCCAGCAAGTCGAGAATCTCGCTGACGGGGAAACGGCTATCGGGGAGTTTAAGCAGGTGTTCGACGGCAATCAGCAGGGGATCGCGACCACGCTGGCCTTGATCCGCGAGCGTGAATGGAATGAAACGTGGATCCTGACGTTCAAGCTGACCGAACACGGCGCGAATATGCGGTGCGTAACTGTCGATGTCCGGAACCATCACGATGATGTCGCGAGGCCTTAGGTCCGGATCAGCGCTGAAGCGTGCGAGCAACTGATCATGGAGGATCTCTACTTCACGCTGGGCACTATGGGCGATGTGAAAACGGATCGACTCGTCTTGCTCCAGATCGACAGCTGGCCAGCATTCTCGCGTCTCGCTCAGTGGACGCAATTCGAGAATGTCGTCCTGCAGTTGATTGAGCATGCTCTTTGGCTGATTGTCGCTGAACAGGTCGATACGTCCGTCACGAAATGCCGAGCTATAGCTGTTGGGATCGTCATAGCTGTCGAGAAGATTGATGTAGTCCCGTCCCTGTTTGCCCCAGGCAGCCAGCAGCGGATGAGCATGCTGGTGGAGCGTTTGCGGGTCGAGCACAACGGGCATTCCGCTCTTGCGGGCCTGGCGCTTGTATTGATGCCGTAGCAGGTCTTTATCGGCGACGATGTCGGCCCAATGGTAACGACAAGGATTATGTACACACAGCAGAACCTGACTGAAACGGGCCAGTCCCGCGAGCGCTTCGAGGGCTTGAGCGGGCAGAGAAGAAATCCCGAAAACGATCACCCGTGCAGGCAATCCGCTGGGTGCGACGTCGAGGCTGTTAATGCGTTCTATAAACCGCTGATGAACACCAGCACGGCTTTGCGCCATGCCTTCCTCGCCCACATCCAGCAACAGCGCTCGCCATAACTCCGCTTGCCAGCAGTTGGCCGAGGCCAGGGGCTTTGCTTCGCCTCTGCCATTGCGTATTTGATGACGACCTTCTGCCCAGTCTTCTAGCCAGTCGGCCCGGTAGACCTGGTATTGGTCGAACAGGTCGGCCAGTCGCTCAGCCAACTGGTAGCGCTTACGCAAATCAGCGTCATGGGTCAGGAAGCGCTGCAGCGGCTCGAAGTGCGGCTGGTTGATCAGTTGCGGAAGGAGGCGCATCAGACGCCAAGTCAGTGGCGCTTTATCGAGCAACGATTTGACCGGGATTTCATCCCGCCCAAGGACCATGCGATAGAGCTGCCACATGAAGCTACCGGGTAACTGCACGTCGATGGCTGCTGCAATACCGCAGCCGCCCATGTCATCCTCTTCCGGATCTTCAGCCAGTGCCAACTTAAGCCATTGCGCGATGCCATTGCTCTGCACCAGGGCGATTTCGTTTTCCAGGGGGGCCAGCGGATAACGCCGCATTACGCTGATCACCAGGCTGCGCAGTTCATTCAGACTGTTGCTTTGAACCACCATAAAAGCAGCGTTGAGGGACATGGCGTCCGGCATAAAGGCTTCCTTGGGAAAATACAAACGCTAGGGCCGAACCTTAGCACTGTCGGGAGACTGTGACAGCCGGGAGCTGTCCGGTAATGCTGTACGAACTTTCCTGCAGACAAAACAAAACCCCTACCTGCATACGCAGATAGGGGTTTCGGAATTTAATCTTGACGATGACCTACTCTCACATGGGGAAACCCCACACTACCATCGGCGATGCATCGTTTCACTGCTGAGTTCGGGATGGGATCAGGTGGTTCCAATGCTCTATGGTCGTCAAGAAATTCGGTAGCCAGGTCGTTTACCTTTCGGTTCACGCTCCAGCGAATGGGTATGCAATAGATTTGTGTGTTGCTTGCGAA
>NZ_JBFUIH010000046.1:0-43051 GCF_056401975.1 Pseudomonas sp. P4_C8
TGTGTTGCCTGATACACCGCTATCGCGAGCAGGCTCACTCCTACACAGGTTTCGGCGGTGGTTTCGAAAAGTGTGTTTTACCGTAGAGGTGCTTGTCATGCGTAGGTTGCTATTTCTCGGTCTGGTTTGCGTCGTTGCCGCCCCGCTCGCCTATGCCCGGGCCATTCCCGACCCGACGCAGCGGCATGCGCCGGGCAATGAAGAACTGCAAAAACCCATCGCCCAGGCCGGTTACAGCGTTGGCGTGAACTACCAGCTGCAATGCGCCGGCTGCCATTTGGGCAACGGCATGGGCTCGGCAGCCAATGACACGCCTCGGCTCACAGGGTTTGTCGGCAACTTCCTCAAGGTCCCCGGCGGCCGCGAATTTCTGGTGCGTGTACCCGGCATGTCGCAATCGGCGCTGAACAACGCGCAGTTGGCTGACCTGCTTAACTGGTTGATGCGCGACGGCGGCCTGGCCGGTAAAAGCACGCCTGCCGAGTATCAGCCTTACAGCGCTGAAGAGGTGGCTGAATTGCGTCACGTGACTATGCTCAATTTACCGGGTACTCGGGCAGAGTTGATCAAGGCAATGCGTGCACAAGGAATCGCGATTGAAGACGGCATGAGTGACTGATTCGGCCAGGCGCCGCAAGGGTACCTGACTGTAAACGAGTGTCATTCCTGCCATTATCTACGCTATTTTTCCTGAGAGGCTTCAGGCGTCTACCGGTCTTCTAGACTCATCGAAACAGGGGGAGCCACGCTCCGCGTGCGTTTCTATACGCTGATTAAAAACAAGGAAACATAACCTTGAAAGCTTCGATAATCATCGTCGCGGGCAGCGTGCTGTTTTCGATGGCAGCTTCAGCCACCGGGATTATTCCGGTCTTCGACCTGGATTTCACAAGAGCAGCGGATCAAACGCTGAAAAAACTCAACATCAACGATGGTTGCATTATTGATGCCCCGGACCCCATCACGTTCACCTACTGCCGGGAAGGCTCGACAACGCTCTGGAAGTATCAGGTGCTGGACCTGCAACAACAGGCAGCGATCCGCACGGTTACCCCGCAGCCCCAGATGGGTTATGGACAAATCAGCATTCTGGAACTCAATAGCGCGGCCTGTGCTCACGAAACCCGGGCCGAGGCTAAACCCGCCATTACTTGCATGGCCGTACTCGGTCTGGTCGCGCTGTTTCTGCTGATTGGCTTGCGATACACCTACAGGGTCCACCGCCAATACCACAGCAAAAGTTCAGCGTCCTCGATTCCTCCATGGCAGCCAATGGCCGAGCATGTGCCTGAACACCATGACATGGCAAAGGCATTGGGCGCGTTTGGTGTCGCTACTGTGATGATGATGGTTTATGCCAGCTTCTGCGTTTTTTAAGGCTCGCCACTGAACACGCAAAATCCGAACGTTTTCGGTTTTCTGCGGGGCACTTGTTTGTCGGCCACCCGCGGCGTTTCATCGACTTGAGATTGAAGCGTGATGGCGAGTGGATATCTGCGCGAAGGTGATTATGCTTCAACTATCCCGGCACACCTGCGAGGCCGTCAGCTGCTTCCCTGATTCGTGCAATTTGCAATCCGATGACATCAGCCCCAGGGCCTGGGTGCGGCAACTGATGAGAGGTACTCCGGCCTATAACAAGAGCAAAACGGAGAACACTCATGGCCGTAATCGACAGCACAACCACGGGTAGCATGCCCAACCGCGGGATAACCAAGGAAGAGCGCAAGGTCATTTTCGCCTCGTCCCTGGGCACCGTATTCGAATGGTACGACTTCTACCTTTACGGTTCCCTCGCCGCCATCATAGCCAAGCACTTCTTCGCGGGCGTCAACGAGACCACGGCGTTCATCTTCGCCCTGCTCGCCTTCGCCGCAGGCTTTGCCGTACGGCCTTTCGGCGCCATCGTGTTTGGCCGGTTGGGTGACATGATCGGGCGCAAGCACACCTTCCTCATCACCATTGTCATCATGGGTATCTCCACCGCCATCGTCGGTTTTCTACCGGGCTATGCCACGATCGGCGTGGCGGCGCCGGTCATCCTGATCAGCCTGCGCATGCTGCAAGGCCTGGCGCTGGGTGGTGAATACGGCGGCGCGGCGACGTACGTGGCCGAACATGCACCGCCAGGCAAGCGCGGTTACTTCACCTCGTGGATCCAGACCACCGCGACCCTCGGGCTGTTTTTGTCGCTGCTGGTGATCCTCGCCTGCCGCACCTTGCTCGGCACGGAAGCGTTCGAGGCGTGGGGCTGGCGGATTCCGTTCCTGCTATCGATCCTGCTGCTGATCGTCTCGGTGTACATCCGCCTGCAGCTCAGCGAGTCGCCGGTGTTCAAGAAAATGAAGGAGGAAGGCAAAGCCTCCAAGGCGCCACTGACGGAATCCTTCGCCCGCTGGGGCAACCTGAAAATTGTGATCATGGCCTTGCTCGGCGGTACGGCCGGTCAGGCGGTAGTCTGGTACACCGGGCAGTTCTATGCGCTGTTTTTTCTGTTGCAAACACTCAAGATCGACCCGCAAACCGCCAATCTGTTGATTGCTGGTTCGCTGCTGATTGGCACGCCGTTCTTCGTCATTTTCGGCAGCCTGTCCGACCGCATCGGCCGCAAGGGCATTATCATGGCCGGCTGCATCCTCGCAGCGCTGACCTACTTCCCGATCTTCCATGCGTTGACCCAGTACGGTAACCCCGACGTGTTCGTGGCACAGGAGAAGAACCCGGTCACGGTGATCGCCGATCCCGGCCAGTGCTCGTTCCAGTTCGACCCGGTGGGCAAGGCCAGATTCACCAGTTCCTGCGACCTCGCCAAGAGCGTGCTGGCGAAGAAAGCGATCCCCTACAAAAACGAGAAGGCCGAACCGGGCACCGTCGCGCAAGTTCGCATCGGCGACAAGGTGATCCAGAGCTTCGAGGGCACCAGCCTGCCGGCCGCTGAATTCAAAACCAGCAACGACACCTTCATCGCCACCCTCGGCACTGCCCTCAAGGAAGCCGGCTACCCCGAGAAGGCCGACCCGGCGAAGACCAACTACCCGATGGTGTTGCTACTGCTGACCATCCTCGTGATCTACGTGACCATGGTCTACGGGCCTATTGCCGCGTGGCTGGTGGAACTGTTTCCGGCGCGCATCCGCTACACCTCGATGTCGCTGCCGTATCACATCGGCAATGGCTGGTTCGGAGGGTTTCTGCCGACGGTGGCCTTCGCCATGGTCGCGGCCACGGGGGATATTTATTACGGGCTGTGGTACCCGATCGTGATCGCGGTGATGACGGCGATTCTGGGCACATTCTTCCTGCCGGAAACCAAGGACCGGGAAATTCGTCACACTTGAAATGGGCAGCCACCCTCTCCTTTCGGGAGAGGGCATGGCTGTTTATTTGACGAGCCGGGTTTCCTTGGACGGCCGGTAGCCGAAATACGAGCTATAGCATTTGCTGAAATGGCTTGGCGAAACAAAACCGCAGGCCACCAGCACGTCCACTTGGGACAGTTCGGTGTGCTGCAGGAGTCGACGCGCCTCGGTGATCCGCAGTTCCAGGTAATAGCGTTGCGGCGTAGTGCCCAGTTGTTCCTTGAACAGGCGTTCGAGTTGTCGACGTGAACGGCCGGCGTAGACCGCCAGCTGCTCCAGCTCCAGCGGTTCTTCGAGATTGGCGTCCATCAGCTTGACCACCTCGCGCAACGGCGCGCTGACACAGATATTTTCCGCCGGTTTGATGCGCCGGTAGCGAGACTCTTCAAACGCCAGAATGTCCTCGATCCCCTCGACGAGGGCTTTATCGTGCAGCCCTTTGATCCAGTCCAGTGCCATATGGAAGGCCCCCGCAGGACTGGACGCCGTGAGGCGGTCGCGGTCAATCACATAGGGCTCGCTGGTGACATGCGCTGCTTTGGAAATCTCTGCCAGTGCGGGCCGATGCTCCGGGTGAATGGCGCATCGATAGCCATCGAGCAAGCCAGCGCTGCCGAGGAACCACGCGCCATTCCACAGCCCGGCCAGGGTGACGCCCCGCTCTGCCGCCGTTCTCAACAGGTGGATGAACTCATCGGCGGCCTTCAGTTCTGTGCGATAGCCGCCACACACGACCAACAGGTCCAGTTGCTGAATCGCTGACGCATCGAAGCGTGCGTCCGGCCGGATCACCAGGCCCAGGTCACTGACGACCTCTCCATCGTTCAAGCCAAACGTTCGGGAAGCGAACAAGCCGGGACGCAGCAGATTCGCGGTGACAATCGTGTCCAGTGCTTGCGTGAACGCAGGCAGCGAGAAGTGTTCGAGCAGCAAAAAGCCTGTGCGCGTGATTGGCGCAGGCTTGTCAGCAGGCTCGTTTAGATAGCGGAGGTTTTTACCCTTCATCCCTCCGCTGAATTGCCGTCGTTCGATCAATGTCCGACCCACTCGATTACGTTAACTACAAAAGTCAAAACCAGCGGGTTCATTATGCGACAGATCAGGCGAGGTGAAAGCCGGTCGACGCCAAGTTGTTTATTTGTGGATTAACCTTGGGCAACGATCATTTAGGCACGCAGCAACAGGAATCTGGCAGGAATTCACAAGAAGCCTTTCATTGGCTGTAGCACAGTGTGGTGTGCTGTCACCGGTTTCCCAAGGAACTCAGAAATGTTCACGTCCATTGCCTCGTTAAAAAGAAAACCGCTCGCCCGACTCGCGCTGGCCATCACCCTGGGCACCTTCGGTTTGCCGGGCTGGATGTCCACCGCACAGGCCCATGGCGGGGCCGCCGAAATGGTGCCTTTGCAGTCGACCCTTGAGGAATTCGGGGCCACGGTCAAATGGGACAGTTACGCCAACCTGTTCGTCATTGCCAAGGACGGGGTTTACCTCAAGGTCAAACCGGACAGCAAAGTCGCCATGCTCAATGGCAAGCCCATGAAGCTGGCGGTCCCGGTGGTGTTCAAACACAAAACCGCCTACATGCCGAAGGACTTCATCAATCAGGTGTTCCAGTCCGGCCTGGACAAAACCTTTGTCGTCGAAACCCGGCCTAACCCGCTCAACCCGTTGAGCGCGGACGAAATCAAGGCGGCGGTGGATATCGTCAAGCAGTCCGAGCACTACCAACCCGGTTTTCGTTTCACCGAAGTCTCGGTCAATGCGCCGCCCAAGGATCAGGTCTGGAATTTCGCCTTGACCGGTCAGAACGTCACACAGCCGCGCCAGGCCAACATCGTGGTGCTGGATGGCAAGCACGTGATCGAAGCTCTGGTCGACCTCGACGCCAAGGCGCTCAAGTCCTGGAAGCCTATCGAAGGTGCGCACGGGATGGTCCTGCTGGACGATTTCGCCACTGTGCAATCGGCTGTGGAAACCAGCCCCGAGTACGCGCAGGCCTTGGCCAAGCGCGGCATCACCGATGTGAAAAAAGTCGTGGCCACGCCGCTGACCGTCGGCTACTTCGACGGCAAGGACGGACTGGAGCAGGACAAACGGCTGCTGAAAATCGTCAGCTACCTCAATACCGGTGACGGCAATTACTGGGCGCACCCGATCGAGGGCCTGGTGGCGATTGTCGACCTTGAGCAAAAGAAACTGATCAAGATCGAAGACGAAGCCTTGATCCCGGTGCCGATGAAACCGACGCCGTATGACGGCCGTGGCCGCAAGGGCGTGCAGGTCAAGCCGCTGGAAATCATTGAGCCGGAGGGGAAAAACTACACCATCACCGGCAACAGTATTCACTGGCAGAACTGGAACTTCCATGTTCGCCTCGATTCGCGGGTCGGCCCGATCCTGTCCACCGTCACGTATGACGATAAGGGCAAGAAACGCAAAATCATGTACGAAGGCTCGCTGGGCGGGATGATCGTGCCTTACGGCGACCCTGACGCCGGCTGGTACTTCAAGGCTTACCTGGACTCAGGCGAGTACGGCATGGGTACCCTGACCTCGCCAATTGCACGCGGCAAAGACGCTCCGGAAAACGCCGTGCTGCTCGACGCCACGATTGCCGACTACACCGGCGCGCCGACTTCGATTCCTCGTGCCATGGCGGTGTTCGAACGCTACGCCGGCCCGGAATACAAACACCAGGAAATGGGCCAGCCCAACCTCAGCACCGAGCGGCGTGAGCTGGTGGTGCGGTGGATCAGCACCGTCGGCAACTACGATTACATCGTCGATTGGGTCTTCCAGCAAAACGGCACCATCGGCATCGATGCCGGCGCCACCGGTATCGAAGCGGTCAAAGGCGTGCAGTCGAAAACCATGCACGAAGCCACGGCCAAGGAAGACACGCGCTACGGCACCTTGCTGGACCACAACATCGTCGGCACCACGCACCAGCACATCTACAACTTCCGCCTGGACATGGACGTCGACGGTGAAACCAACTCGCTGGTTGAAGTGAACCCGGTGGTGCTGCCAAATGACCGTGGCGGCCCGCGCACCAGCACGATGCAGACCGAGCACAACGTGGTCAGCACCGAACAGCAAGGCGCACAGAAGTTCGACCCTTCGACTGTTCGCCTGATGACCAACTTCAGCAAGGAAAACAAAGTCGGCAACCCGGTTTCCTATCAACTGATTCCGTATGCCGGCGGCACGCATCCGGTGGCCAAGGGCGCGAACTTCGGCAAGGATGAATGGCTCTATCACCGCCTCAGCTTCATGGACAAGCAACTGTGGGTAACGCGCTATAACCCGGAGGAAAAGTACCCGGAAGGCAAATACCCGAACCGTTCGGACAAAGACTCGGGGCTTGGGCAGTTCACCGCGGATAACCAGCCGATTGAAAACTCTGACGACGTGGTCTGGCTGACCACCGGCACCACGCACATCGCGCGGGCCGAGGAATGGCCGATCATGCCGACCGAATGGGTGCATGTGCTGTTGAAGCCGTGGAACTTCTTTGACGAGACGCCGACGTTGAACCTCAGCGCCCCCAAATAACCACACGCCCCCTGTAGGAGCATGGCTTGCCCGCGATGGCGGTGTGTCAGTCGACATCGCAGTCATCTGACACACCGCCATCGCGGGCAAGCCATGCTCCTACAGGGGGGCGGGTTTCTTCAGGTGGATTGGTCGCAGGTGCTTGCGGCATTACTGGCTGACCACAATCTTCCCGATCATCTGTGGATGCAGCGCACAAAAATACTCGAATTCCCCCGGTGTGTTGAACACCCAGGAAAAGCTGTCATTGGTATCCAGCGCCCCAGAGCGAAATACCTTGTGGGTTTCCGCCACCGTGTGCGGAATCTGGTCATCGTTCACCCATGTCACTTTGGTACCCACGGCCACATTCAAATCCTTGGGCCCGAACATGAACTCCCTGATATCGATTTTCACCTCCTGAGCCCACACCGGCATCGACAGCAGCAGGCAGGCCACGGCCAACAGTCGCTTTTTCATCCGAGTGCCCTCCCCCTAAACCAGTGTCGAGTCGATCAGCGCCAGCGGATGATCGCCCTGCGTCGCTCGCACATCGGTGATCCCCAAATAATTGCGCAATTGATCAGCCGCCACCGTCATCGGCCCGGGTGTCGGTGCCGCACCTGGTGCAGGTTGTGGATAAGCGGTGCCACGGGCGGTGTGGAAGGTGATGTTGCCTTCGACTTTCTGGATGACCTGGTGGATATGCCCGTTCAACACCGTCACCGAACCGTACTTGCGCAGCATGGCAATCGCCTGATCGCCATCCTCAGTGCCCCAGCCCCACGGCTGATAAACCGTCCACAACGGAATATGGGTAAACACCACGATTGGCGTGCTGCTGGTCACGGCGCGCAAATCATCGGCCAGCCAGGCCAGTTGATCGGCACCCAGGGTCGCTTCGTGGCCCGCCTGGAAATTGAAGACATTCACCAGTGCAACAAAATGCACGCCGTGGTCATCGAAGCTGTACCAGCCATTGCCTTTGGTGCCTTTGCCGTAACGCTCCAGGTAGAGCTTGCCGCCGCCCTCGTCGAGGGTGTCATGCTCCCCCGGGACGTAGTGCACCGTGGACGGCAGGCCCTTGAGCAGTTGCGCGGCCGTGTCAAACTCTTCGGGTTTGGACAGGTGGGTGATATCGCCGGTATGCAGGATCAGCGACGGCCGTTTTGGCAGCGCGATGACCTTGTCGATGGCCACCTGCAACGTCTTCACAGGTTCCGGGTTGGCCTCCTTGTTGAAGCCGATGTGCGAGTCGCTGATCTGCACGAAGTGGAAGGTGCTGGCCAGTGCCTTGGGGTCGGAGACGTTGCCCGCCGCATCCAGGGCAAAGGCCCGGGGAATGCCGCCGCTCAGGGCCCAGATGACCCCCGCCCCGGCCCACGCCGAGCATTTCAGCAGTGTTCGGCGGTCAGGGTTCAGCGGGCCGTCGGTGCGAAGCGGGTGCCTTGATTGAATGTCCATCGGTTTTCCCTCGCTGGCGAACTACAGTAATGGTGCTGACACGAGGTACAACCAATCAGGACGGAGTTTTATTCCACGACATTGAACGTCTGTAGCAGCTGTCGAGGCACGAGGCTGCGTTGCGTGTCCGCAGGACCGCCCTTCGGGGGCCGCTACGCAGCCCAACGCAGCCCAACGCAGCCTCGTGCCTCGGCAGCTGCTACAGGGAATTGCGTCGTGCGTTGGAAAAGTTGTTTTTTCCGGGAATAAAATGCGGAGCAGCGCGGTTATAGGGGTGGGACAGTGCGGGAACCACTATGAAGCGATTTGAGGAACTGTTTGCGCCCCATCTGGACGCGGCCTACAACCTCGCGCGCTGGCTCACGGGCAACGACAGCGCCGCGCGCGATGTCGTCCAGGAAAGCGCCCTGCGCGCCTTCCGTTTCTTACACCGCTTCGCCGACGGCAACGCCAAGGCCTGGTTTCTAACTATCGTACGCAACGAAAGCTACACGTGGCTCAAGGCCTCGGCCGGACACCACTGGGTCGCTATCGGCGACGAACTTTGCGAAGACGACGCCATGCTGAGCCACAGCCAGACCCCGGAACTACTGGCCATCCATATGGAAAATTCGGCGCTTATCCAGCAAGCCCTGTGCGCCCTGCCACCGGCGTTTCGTGAGGTGATTGTTCTGAAAGAACTCGAAGACCTGCCCTACAAGGACATTGCCCTGGTGGTCGACATTCCCATCGGCACCGTCATGTCGAGACTGGCCCGGGCGCGCGCCATGCTCAAGCTCGAACTACTGAAGTTGTACGATCATGAATGAACTCGACTGCACGGTTTGCCAGACGTTGATGCATGGCTATCTGGACAAGGAACTTGACCCGCCGACGACGGCAACGGTGGCCGGGCATTTGGCCGGGTGCGCCGAATGCGCGCGGTTGCACGATCAGGCGAGGCTGCTGATGCTCGGCGTGAAACGCCAGGCGCCGTATTACACGGCCCCGGCGTCGTTGACGGCCAGTGTGTTCGCCGCTGCTGCCCCGCGCCCAAATATTTTCGAGCTCTGGCGAACATGGTTCGCACCGGCCTTTTCTGCGGCAGCGCTAGGCTTGGCGGTGGTGCTTTATGTGGCCACGCCGGCCAGCGAGCAACCGTTGATGGACGAGGCCGTCTCCAGTCATGTCCGCTCGTTGATGGGTGAGCATTTGAATGATGTGGTGTCTTCCGACCGCCATACCGTGAAGCCTTGGTTCACTGGCAAACTCGACTTCGCGCCACCGGTAATCGATTACTCGGCACAAGGGTTTGTGCTGTTGGGTGGGCGGTTGGATTATCTGCAGCATCAGGCCACGGCGGCCCTCAGTTATGGGCGGGCCAAGCACATTATCAACGTGTTTATCCTGCCCACGCCGGAGGCGGATAAGCCGCAACAGAGCCAGACGATTCGTGGCTTTAACGTGGTGTCCTGGCAAGCGAATCACATGCGGTTTGTGCTGGTGTCCGATCTGGAGAAAAGCGAACTGGAGGCGTTCAGCCAGTTGCTCAAACCGTAGTACAAAACCCTGTAGGAGTGAGCCTGCTCGCGATAGCGGAGTGTCAGACAACATTAATTTATCTGACACTCCGCTATCGCGAGCAGGCTCACTCCTACAGAGGTTATGTGTGATTCAGGCGGATCTCAGGCGCGGGTTTTACGGTATTCGCCGGGGGAAATGCCAAACCGCGATTTGAACGCGGTGGAGAAGTAGCTCGAATCGGAAAAACCCCAGGAATAGCCCAGCACCGACAATTTCTGTTCGGTACGCGATTGGCGCAGGGACTCGGCGCACAAGTCCAGCCGACGATTCTTGATGTATTTCGCCACCACCAACCCCTTCTTGGCAAAGATCCGGTACAGCCCCCGAACCGACATGCCGACTTCCCGCGCCAGCCATTCCGGACACAGGTCTTCGGAGCGAATGTGCGCGTCGATGCATTCCAGCGTCTTGCGAAAGATGCGCTCGTGCAAATCGTTGCTGCCTTCGGTTTGACTGATGGCCGGGCGCAGCAGGCTGACAATCGCTTCCAGCGTAGCCTCGCTTTCCGGCAGGCTCAGAGTGTTTTGCTGTACGGCATCGAGAATCAGGCGGTGAGAGAGCATTGCCATCGGTGACATCGCGGCGATGCGGTGACCGCACTTGACCTGGTTGAAGCGCAAGGTTTGCTCAATCAGCGGCGAGGGCAGAATCAGCGACAACTGACGGGAGTTTTCACTGTAGGTGAAGTCGCTGGGGCGCGACGCGTCGATCAGGGTGATGTCACCGGCGCAGAGCAACACCTTGTTGTCGCCCTGGGCCATGCCCGCCGTGCCGTCGAGTTGGAACACCGCAAAATATTTGCCGTCCTCACCCGCCGCGACTTGCGCAGGCGTGCGGTACAACCGCGCCTGGCAGGCGTCGACAAAACTGAGTTTCAGCGCACCGCTGCGGTGTTCGCGGATCTGCCCGGAAAACCCGGCGCCCAGGGTTTGCCCATTGAAAGCGCCACAAATCTGGTTGATCTGATGGATCCACTGATCAAATCCTTCACGGCGATGTGCACTTGCAGAAATCATGTCAGGCCTCACGCAGGCTTATTTTTATTGTCTACGCCAATCCCAAGGTCCTCCCTAACCACCCCGCTCCCACAGCAATGACGGACTACTTCAGCCCGCCAAAGCGTCGATAGAAACTTTCACCCACGTCCGGCAGCGGGCCGTCGGCGGTTTCCAGTGCACTGTTCAACCATTCCTCGGCTTTGGCGTAGATCAGCCGGTAAATGTTGCGGCACAACTGACGCGCTGCCCGACCTTCCCAATCGCCGGGCAGTAACTCGTCCGGCAGTTGCGGGTCGCGCAGCAGCAGTTTGCGGTATTCATGAATAAGCAGGACCCGTGCCAGGAAGCAGTCGCACGGTTGCAGGTTCTCTTGCTCGCGAAGCGCTTGCCAGAGCGGTCGGAACAGCTGGATGAACTCGCTGTAATGGGTCGCCAGTTCTTCGATGTTCCAGCTTTCTTTCACCTGCAAACGTAGCGCCTTGGACGCCAGGACGTCCTGCGCCGTGGTTTCGAAGACGATGGTCTCTTCCTGGGCGCCGAGGTCGAGCAAGGTCGCGTTGAGATCGGTACGGTCGCTACGTGGACATGCCAACACCGCAGGCGAAATCGCACCAAAACCTTGCCATTCCAGTTCTTCGCGCACTTGTTTGCGCTTGTCCTGCGTCAGCTGCGTGAGCATCACCAGGCACCAGGAACCGTCCCACGCGGGCACGGTGGAGCTGTAAACGCGCTTGAACGCCTTGTCGAAACGCCGGCGACCGGTGCCGGTCAGGCTGTAATAGCTGCGACGCCCGACTTTCTCGGCGGTCAGCCAGCCTTCCTTGGTCAGCCGGAAAATCGACGTGCGGATCAGCCGCTCATTGATACCGATGGGCTCGAGCAATTGAATCAGGCTACCCAGCCAGACAGTTCCGCCGTGGGGTTCGATGGCATCGCCATACAGCGTGATGATCAGCGAACTGGCGCGGATCGGCGTCTGCTCCTGGAAGCGGGTAATCAGTTGGTTCAAGGGTGTCAGGGACGACATGGGCGTACCGGGCTGAAAAAGAAAAGGAATATACCGAATGCACGCCGCCCTGTGGGAGTGAGCCTGCTCGCGATAGCGGTATGTCAGTCACCATTGATGTTGAATGTCAGACCGCTTTCGCGGGCAAGCCCGCTCCTACAGGGGATCAGTGTTCACTGGGCGCTGCCTTTGGGGCGAAAGCCGTTGTCGCTGATGCGAGGGCGATCCGCTTCCGGCTCGGTCAACGGTTCGCAGACTTGCATCTGTTCAAGGCAACGCTTGGCCAGTTGCTGATACTCGCGGGTGCCCGCTTGCTTCCACGACACTTCTTCATCGCTGAGGCCGCGTTTGATACTGGCCGGTGCGCCCATGACCAGTGACTGCTCGGGGCATTCGAAACCGGCCTTGACGAAGGCCGCCGCCGACACGAATGAGCGCGGGCCAATGCGTGCGTTGTCCATCACCACGGCGTTCATGCCCACCAGCGCGTCGGCGCCGATCCGGCAACCGTGCAACACCGCGCCATGCCCAATGTGGCCATTGCGCTCGACCACCGTGTCGCTGTCCGGGAAACCGTGCATTACGCAGGTGTCCTGCAGATTGGCGCCCTCCTCCAGCACGATCCGCCCGAAGTCCCCGCGCAGGCTCGCCAGCGGCCCGACGTAGCAATGGGGGCCGACGATCACGTCGCCGATCAACACTGCGGACGGATGAACGTAAGCAGTGGGATCAACCACCGGGGTCAAGCCATCGAGGCTGTAGCAGGTCATGGGCCGTTCCTTTAAGCGCAGTGCCAGGTGTGTTCGCAAAGCGATGCCGATATTGACTCATCTTGTATCACATCGCTTTTACCAGCACAAAGATTAAAACTCCGTATCACTTAGTAACGCCCTTAATGAAAGACGGTTTAACGGGTTTGCATTTGCCGTTTAAGCCAATAAAACCGGCAATTATCTGCAAATAAGGCTTCGCCAAACCCGGACCAATAGCGAACAACCACTCGTCAATAAGACACGATAAATGCGTTTTGCTGTTGTATTTGCGTATCACGTTGTAGGTATACTCAGGCAAAACCGGCCTACTACGCCGATCCAATAATGAGCCGGCATTGCAGCCGAGCACACACCGTGAGGGCATCCGCCATGCCTCTAACCCTTGCTGTCGAAATCATCGAGCCCGGCGTTCGCCTGATTACCCTGCAACGCCCGCAGGCGTTGAATGCCCTGACCACCGAATTGCTCGGTGAACTGGCCGATGAACTGAACGCCGCACAAGCTGATCCCGATACCCGCGTCGTGGTCCTGACCGGCAGCCGCAAAGCCTTCGCGGCGGGCGCCGACATCAAGGAAATGGCCGAGCGCAATCTGGTCGGCATCCTCGACGACCCGCGCCAGGCGTCGTGGCAAACCATCACCCGCTTCAACAAACCGCTGATCGCCGCCGTCAACGGATTCGCCTTGGGCGGTGGCTGCGAATTGGCGATGCACGCCGACATCATCATTGCCGGTGAAGATGCCCGTTTCGGTCAGCCGGAAATCAACCTCGGGATCATGCCCGGCGCCGGTGGCACCCAACGCCTGCTGCGCGCCGTCGGCAAATCCATGGCCATGCAAATGGTCCTGACCGGTGAACCGATCGACGCCCGCCAAGCGCAGCGCGCCGGTCTGGTCAGCGAAGTAACCCAGCCGGAATTCACCGTCGAACGCGCCTTACAGATCGCCCGCAGCATTGCTGGCAAAGCACCACTGGCGGTGCGTCTGGCCAAGGAAGCGCTGCTCAAGGCCATGGACACTGACCTGGCCAGCGGCCTGCGTTTCGAGCGCCACGCCTTCACCGTGCTGGCCGGCACCCGCGACCGCGATGAAGGCATTCAGGCCTTCCAGGAAAAGCGCATGCCGACCTTCACTGGCCAGTAATTAATGAATTCGAACGACCTCCCAAAGAGCGCCATGACCATGAATTTCGAACACATCCTGTTTTCCATCGAAGCCGGCGTCGCCCTGCTCAGCCTCAATCGTCCGGATCAGCTGAATAGCTTCAACGCGCAGATGCACGGTGAAGTGAAGGAAGCCCTGAAACAGGTCCGGCAAAACCCGGATGTGCGTGTATTGCTGCTGACCGGTGAAGGTCGCGGCTTCTGCGCCGGGCAAGATCTCAGCGATCGCAATGTGGCGCCGGGCAGCGCCGTGCCGGATCTGGGCGAGTCCATCGAGAAGTTCTACAACCCGCTGATCCGCCAGTTGCGCGACCTGCCGCTGCCGGTGATCTGCGCGGTCAACGGCGTGGCCGCCGGCGCTGGCGCCAACATTCCGCTGGCCTGCGATCTGGTGCTGGCGGCGCGTTCGGCGAGCTTCATTCAAGCCTTCTGCAAAATCGGCCTGATTCCCGATTCCGGCGGTACCTGGACCTTGCCGCGCCTGGTCGGTATGGCCCGCGCCAAGGCATTGGCCTTGCTCGGCAACCGCTTGAGCGCTGAACAAGCCGAGCAATGGGGCTTGATCTACCGCTGCGTGGAAGACGCCGAACTGCGCGATGAAGCGCTGAAACTCGCCCAACACCTGGCCACGCAACCGACCTACGGTCTGGCACTGATCAAGCGCAGTCTGAACGCCAGCCTGAGCAACACTTTTGATGAGCAGCTGGAGCTGGAAAAAGACCTGCAACGCCTGGCCGGGCGCAGCGAGGATTACCGTGAAGGCGTCGGCGCCTTCATGGAAAAACGCAGCCCAAGCTTCAAGGGGCGCTGAGTCATGACTGCACTGAACATTGATGCGCGCATCGCGGTGATCGGCGCCGGGGCCATGGGTGCCGGGATCGCACAGGTCGCGGCGCAGGCTGGCCACACCGTGCTGCTGCTGGACAATCGCCCCGGCGCGGCGGCGCAAGCCATCGAGGGCATTGCCCGACAACTGGGCAAACGCGTCGACAACGGCAAGCTCTCGGCCGAATCGCGCTCGTCCACCCTCGCCCGCTTGCTGGCCGTGGAAGCCATCGAAGCGCTGGCGGATTGCGAACTGGTGATCGAAGCCATTGTCGAGAACCTTGAGGTCAAACGCGCCCTCTTCCGCCAACTGGAAGAGATCTGCGGTGTGCGCTGCATTCTGGCCAGCAACACCTCGTCGCTGTCGATCACCAGCATCGCCGCGCAGCTGAATCACCCGCAACGGCTGCTCGGCCTGCACTTCTTCAACCCGGCGCCGGTCATGGCGCTGGTGGAAATCGTCTCGGGACTGGCCAGCGATCCGGTCTTGGCCGCGTGCCTGTACGACACCGCCAAGGCCTGGGGCAAAAAACCGGTACACACCCGTTCGACACCGGGCTTCATCGTCAACCGTGTGGCCCGGCCGTTCTACGCCGAAAGCCTGCGCCTGCTTCAGGAAGGCGCTGCCGACTGCCCGACACTGGATGCGCTGATGCGCGATGCCGGTGGCTTTGCGATGGGCGCTTTCGAACTGACCGACTTGATTGGCCACGATGTGAACTATGCGGTGACCTGTTCGGTGTTCGACGCCTATTACGGCGACACGCGCTTCTTGCCTTCATTGATCCAGAAAGAACTGGTGGACGCCGGGCGTCTGGGGCGCAAAAGCGGCCAGGGCTTTTACAGCTACGCCGAAGGTGCCGTGCGGCCGCAGCCGACCACCCTCAGCAGCGAACAGACCGTTGAAACCTGTGTGGTCGAAGGTGATCTTGGGATCGCCAACGCGCTGATCCCACGCCTGCATGAACACAAGGTCGAGGTCATTCAGCGCGACGGCCAAGGCCTGCTGCGAGTCGGTGACGCGGTACTGGCGCTGAGCGACGGGCGCATGGCCTGTCAACGCGCCAAGGAAGACGGGTTGCGCAATCTGATCCTGCTTGACCTCGCATTCGATTACAGCAAGGCCAGCCGCATCGCGATCAGCTACGCAGCCGGCATAGAGCCATCCGCGCTAGATCACGGCATCGCGCTGCTGCAACGGGCCGGATTCACCGTCAGCGCACTCAGCGACAGCCCGGCCCTCGCCGTTTTGCGCACCGTTGCCATGCTCGCCAACGAAGCCGCCGACGCCGTGCTGCAAGGCGTGGCGTCGGCCGCCGACATCGATCTGGCGATGCGCGCCGGGGTCAACTATCCACAAGGGCCACTCGCCTGGGCGGATGCCATCGGCCTTTCGCACGTGCTCAAAGTGCTGGAAAACCTGCAAGCCAGTTACGGCGAAGAACGCTATCGGCCGTCGCTGCTGTTGCGTCGTCGCGTCGCCGAAGGGAGAACTTTTCATGACTAACCACGAAGCGATGAACTTGGCCAGCGACTGCGCAAAATCCCTGTTCGACCGCGACACCGCCAGTCAGGCGATGGGCATGCGCCTGCTCTCGGCGGCACCCGGCTGTGCCTGCGTCGGCATGAGCGTGCGTGCCGACATGATCCAGGGCCACGGTACCTGCCACGGCGGCTACCTGTTTGCGCTTGCCGATTCGGCGTTTGCCTTTGCCTGCAACAGCTACAACGAAGCCACGGTGGCCATCGGTTGCAGCATCGACTACATCGCCCCGGCACACCTGGGCGACACCTTGACTGCCGACTGCACCCAGCAAAGCCGCTCCGGTCGCACCGGCAACTACGACGTTCGTATTGAAAACCAACTGGGCCGGCTCATCGCGCTGTTCCATGGCAAATCCTACAAAGTGCGCGGCGCAGTACTGCCGCAGGAGAACCCGAATGAATGACGCCTTGATCATCGACGCGGTGCGGACCCCGATTGGTCGCTATGCCGGTGCCTTGAGCAGCGTGCGCGCCGACGACCTCGGTGCGGTGCCGCTGCGCGAACTGCTGCGCCGCCACCCGCAGGTCGACTGGACTGCTGTGGATGACGTGATTTATGGCTGCGCCAACCAGGCCGGCGAAGACAACCGCAACGTCGCACGCATGTCGGCGCTGCTGGCCGGATTGCCGGTCAGCGTACCCGGCACCACGCTCAATCGTTTGTGCGGTTCCGGCCTGGATGCGATTGGCACCGCAGCACGCGCCATTCGCTGTGGCGAGGCCGGGCTGATGCTGGTCGGCGGCGTCGAATCGATGTCCCGCGCGCCGCTGGTGATGGGCAAAGCCGAGCAGGCATTTTCCCGTGACGCGCAGATGTACGACACGACCATCGGCTGGCGCTTCGTCAATCCGCTGATGAAGAAAGCCTACGGCATCGACTCCATGCCAGAGACGGCAGAGAACGTCGCCGAGCAGTTCAACATCTCCCGCACCGACCAGGACGCCTTCGCCCTGCGTAGCCAGCAACGTGCCGGCGCGGCCCAGGCCAGCGGCCGTCTGGCTAAAGAAATCGTCGCGGTAGAAATCCCCCAGCGCAAAGGCCCGGCCAAAGTCGTCGAGCACGATGAGCACCCACGCGGCGATACCACGCTGGAACAATTGCAGAAACTCGGCACGCCGTTCCGCGAAGGCGGCAGCATCACCGCCGGCAACGCCTCCGGGGTCAACGACGGTGCCTGTGCGCTGCTGCTGGCCAGCCCCGAAGTTGCCAAACGCCACGGCCTGAAGGCGCGCGGCCGGGTGGTCGCCATGGCCACCGCCGGCGTCGAGCCGCGCATCATGGGCATCGGCCCGGTGCCAGCGACCCGCAAGGTGCTGGAACTGGCCAACCTGAGCCTGGCCGACATGGACGTGATCGAACTCAACGAAGCCTTCGCCGCGCAAGGCCTGGCCGTACTGCGCGAGCTGGGCCTGAGCGATACCGATCCACGGGTCAACCCTAACGGCGGCGCGATTGCCCTCGGTCATCCGCTGGGCATGAGCGGCGCACGGCTGGTGACCACCGCCTTGCATGAACTGGAAGAACGTCAAGGCCGCTACGCCCTGTGCACCATGTGCATCGGCGTTGGCCAGGGTATTGCGCTGATCATTGAGCGCTTATCCGACTAAAGAACCGCGATTCCCGGGGAGCCGAGAGGTATCCTTGGGGCATGCACTCAAAGCCCCGCCGTAGCGGGGCCGGAACACAACAATAATTCGAGTGAAGTTATGAACATGCCAATTGCCAAAGCCGTGCTTGATCCTGTGCTGGACCCGCTGGAAACCGCCAGCATCGACGAATTGCGTCAACACCAGCTGGATCGCCTGCGCTGGAGCCTGAACCACGCTTACAACAATGTGCCGCTGTACCGTCAGCGCTTCGATGCCCTGGGCGTGCACCCGGACGACCTCAAATCGCTGGAAGACCTGGCGAAGTTTCCGTTCACCACCAAGACCGACCTGCGCGATAACTATCCCTACGGCATGTTCGCCGTGCCGATGAACGAGGTGGTGCGCCTGCACGCCTCCAGCGGCACTACTGGCAAACCGACCGTCGTCGGTTACACCCAGAACGACATCGACACTTGGGCCAACGTGGTCGCCCGCTCGATTCGCGCGGCCGGTGGTCGTCGCGGTGACAAAGTGCATATTTCCTATGGCTACGGCCTGTTCACCGGCGGTCTCGGTGCCCACTACGGTGCTGAACGCCTGGGCTGCACGGTGATTCCGATGTCCGGCGGCCAGACCGAGAAACAGGTGCAACTGATTAAGGATTTCCAGCCGGACATCATCATGGTCACACCGTCCTACATGCTCAACATCGCCGATGAAATCGAGCGCCAGGGCATCGACCCGCACAAACTGGCCCTGCGCCTGGGCATCTTCGGCGCCGAGCCGTGGACCGGCGAACTGCGCAGCGCCATCGAAAACCGCCTGGGCATCACCGCGCTGGACATCTACGGCCTGTCGGAAATCATGGGACCGGGCGTCGCCATGGAATGCGCTGAAACCAAGGACGGGCCGACGATCTGGGAAGACCACTTCTACCCGGAAATCATCGACCCGATCACTGGCGAAGTGCTGCCGGACGGGCAGATGGGTGAGCTGGTGTTTACGTCGCTGAGCAAAGAAGCGTTGCCGATGATCCGTTACCGTACCCGCGACCTGACGCGCCTGCTGCCGGGGACTGCGCGGCCGATGCGACGGATCGACAAGATCACCGGGCGCAGCGATGACATGTTGATCATTCGTGGGGTTAACGTGTTCCCGACGCAGATCGAGGAGCAGGTTCTGAAAATAAAACAACTTTCAGAATCTTATGAGATCCATCTGTATCGCAACGGCAACCTGGACAGTGTGGATGTGCATGTGGAGCTCAAGGCCGAACATCAACATTTGAGCGATGAACAGCAGAAGGCTGTTTGTGGCGAGTTGAGTCGGCATATCAAGACGTACATCGGGATCAGTACGCGGGTTGTTTTGCAGCCAATGCATTCGATCAAGCGCTCTGAGGGCAAGGCTTGTCACGTGATGGACAAACGCCCGAAAGCATGACTGCTGCACCTTTATGGCCCCGCTTATGCGGGGTTTTTTTTGGGCTGAACGTACACGCCCCTGTAGGAGCTGGCTTGCCAGCGAAGACGACCTGGCAGCCGACCTGACTTTCGAGAATGTACCCGGCCCCGTGTAGGAGCTGGCTTGTCGGGTCGCCGCATCGCAGCGAAGGCGGCCTGTCAGCCGACCATTTTCTAACGGGTGTACATATCCATTTCTGCGGTAACGACAGCTGGCGGTTTCGCTCTTACAGCGACTCACTTTTCCAAACGCCGAAAAGTAAGCAAAAGGCTTTGCCCCTCCATTCGGTGCCTCGCCTAGGCTCGGCATGCCCTCACTCCGGCATTGCTCCGGGGGCCCGCCGCCATCGGCCATCCATGGCCGGGGGCGGCTACCGCGGCATCCATGCCGCGGTGCCCCCTACACAACGCCTGCGTTCGGCCTCTGGGAAAGGGGCAACAGATCAAGATCAAAAGCCGAAGCAACAGCAACTGCAAGATCAACAGCTTCGCGAGCAAGCCCGCTCCCACAGTTGGACAGGGTACATCCCTGAGAGATGGGTCGGCTGCCAGACCGCCTTCGCTGCGATGCGGCGATCCGACAAGCCAGCTCCTACAGTAGATCGGCGTACGGCTTTTGCTTCTCACCACTCATCAGGCCGAGCGTTAGCTCGCCTGCAGCTTTTGATCTTGATCTACCCGCCCCTTCGGGAGGCTGAGTGGAGGTGTGCATCCGGGGAGTGGCGCGCAGCGCCGTTCGACGCAGTCGAACACGCTGCATGTAGGTCGAAGCGAAGCCGACCGGAGGGCAGTGTCCCCGGATGGATACCGGAGCGAAGGAACGCCGAGCTTTAGCGAGGGGCCGGACGCTCGGGGCGAGCCTTTTTGGTTCCTTTTGTGGCGTTTGACAAAAGGGACTCGCTGTAAGAGCGAAACCGCCAGTCGCCGTTACCGCAGAAACGGATATGCCCCCCAAAAAAACAACCACTCATCCCAAAGCGATACAAAAACACATACGACACCATATTTTATGTTTGATATTAAATTCTGTATCGCTTATAAAGTTCTCCATGCCATCAAACAGATTCACGGCGGGAGACCCCCATGTACGCACAGCTCGTAGAAACCGGCGTAAAGCGCATCAAAGACCTGTCGGAGATGTCCGAACAGGAACGCGCCTTCCAGGAAAAAATCGATTCAGAAATCAAGATCGAAGCCAAAAACTGGATGCCTGATGCCTATCGCCAGACCCTGATCCGGCAGATTTCCCAGCACGCCCACTCGGAAATCGTCGGCATGCTGCCCGAAGGCAACTGGGTCACCCGCGCGCCAACGCTCAAACGCAAACTGCAATTGATGGCCAAGATTCAGGACGAAGCCGGCCACGGCCTGTACCTCTACAGCGCCATGGAAACCCTGGGTGCCGACCGCGATGAAGAGATCGCCAAGCTGCACAGCGGCAAGGCCAAGTATTCGAGCATCTTCAATTACCCGACGCTGAACTGGGCCGACATGGGCGCGGTGGGCTGGCTGGTGGACGGTGCCGCCATCGTCAATCAGGTGGTGCTGCAGCGCACCTCGTATGGCCCCTACTCCCGGGCCATGGTGCGGATCTGCAAGGAAGAAAGTTTTCACCAGCGCCAGGGCTACGAAATCCTCCTGACCATGATGCGCCACGGTAATCAGGCGCAAAAAGACATGGTCCAGGACGCGATCAACCGCCTGTGGTGGCCGGCGCTGATGATGTTCGGCCCGAGCGACGAACACTCGCCGAACAGCGCACAGTCCATGGCCTGGAAAATCAAGCGCCAGAGCAACGACGAACTGCGCCAGCGCTTCATCGACCAGACCATCCCGCAACTGGAGCTGCTGGGCTGCACCTGCCCTGACCCGGACTTGAAGTGGAACGCCGAAACCGGCCACTACGACTTCGGCGAGATCCAGTGGAGCGAATTCTACGAAGTGCTCAAGGGCAACGGCCCGTGCAATCAGGAACGCGTCGCCACCCGCCGCAAGGCGATTGAAGACGGTGCCTGGGTTCGTGAAGCAGCCGTCGCCCACGCCCGCAAACAACAGAACAAGAACGCCGCCTGATCGGCCACCTGATGTGGAGTCATTGAAATGTCTGAATGGACCCTTTTTGAAGTCTTCGTGCGCAGCAAGCACGGCCTCAACCACAAACACGTCGGCAGCGTGCACGCCGCCGACACCACCATGGCCATCGAGAATGCGCGCGAGTTGTACACCCGGCGCAGTGAAGGCGTGAGCCTGTGGGTCGTGCCGTCGGCGCTGATCACCGCTTCGTCGCCGGATGAAAAAGACCCGCTGTTCGATCCATCGGACGACAAGGTCTACCGCCACGCCAGCTTCTACGAGCTGCCGGTCGAAGTCGGGCACATGTGAGGTCGACCATGAATAACCAGACTGATCTGATCGAATACCTGCTGCGCCTCGGCGACAGCGCTCTGATCCAGGGCCAGCGCCTGTGCCAATGGTGCGGCAAGGCCCCGGCGCTGGAAGAAGAACTGGCGCTGATGAACGTCGGCCTCGACCTGGTGGGTCAGGCGCGCAACTGGCTGGAATATGCCGCCGAACTGCTGAACGACGGCCGCAATGCCGATGACCTGGCGTTCCGCCGTGACGAGCGCGCCTACCGCAACCTGTTGCTGGTGGAACAGCCGAACGGCGATTACGCGGTGACCATCCTCAAGCAGTTCCTCTATGACGCCTGGCACCTGCCAGTGCTCAGCGGCCTCAGCCAGTCCAGTGACGAACGCATCGCCGGGATTGCCGCCAAAGCCGTCAAGGAAGTGACCTATCACCTGCGCCGCTCCGGCGAGTGGGTAGAGCGTCTGGGAGACGGCACCGAGGAAAGCCACAAGCGCATGCTCGCGGCCATTCCTGAGGTTTGGCGCTTCACTGTTGAACTGATCGCCGCCGACGACAGCGAACAACGCCTGTGCGCCGCCGGCATCACCCCGGACACCGCGCAAGTCGCCGCTGCCTGGCAAGCCAAGGTCAACGCGATTTTTGCCAGCGCCACCCTGCCCGTGCCGGCCGCGCCCAGCTATTTCTACCTGAATGCACGCAAGGGGCTGCACACCGAACACCTCGGCATTCTGCTGGCCGAAATGCAGTTCCTGCCACGAGCGTACCCCGATGCGACCTGGTGAGTTGATCGCCAGCGATCTAGGTGCCCGGCCGGCGCAACCGACCGACCTGGCCGCCGCGTGGGCGACCCTGGCGCAGGTCATGGACCCGGAAGTGCCGGTGGTCAGCGTGGTCGACCTCGGTATCGTGCGCGATCTCGACTGGCAGGCCGGGCACTTGCACGTGGTGGTCACGCCGACCTACTCCGGCTGCCCCGCCACCGAAGTGATCGAAAGCGATATCCGCGAAGCCCTGGAACTCGCCGGTTTCAAGGCTCCGCAACTGGAACGCAAATTGACCCCGGCGTGGACCACGGACTGGATCAGCGCCAGCGGTCGTGAACGCCTGCGCGCCTACGGCATCGCACCGCCCGAGGGCAGCACCAGTAAGCGCAGCCTGCTCGGCGAAAGCCCGGTGATCGTCTGTCCGCAGTGCGGCAGCGCCCACACCGAAGTGCTCAGCGAGTTCGGTTCCACCGCGTGCAAGGCGCTGTACCGCTGCGTCGATTGCCGGGAACCGTTCGACTATTTCAAGTGCATCTGAGCGGCAATCGGCCGTCCCAGCTGGAGAACAACAATGAGTAAATTTCACAGCCTGACCATCAAGGACGTGCGCACCGAGACCCGTGATGCGGTGTCCATCGCCTTCGAGATTCCGCAGCACCTGCAAGACAGTTTTCACTTCACCCAGGGCCAGCACCTGGTGATGCGCACGCAGCTGGATGGCGAAGAAGTGCGCCGCTCCTACTCGATTTGCACCGGGGTCAACGATGGTGAACTGCGCGTCGCTATCAAGCGTGTGGCTGGCGGGCGATTTTCGGCGTTTGCCAACGAGCAATTGAAAGCCGGACAGAGCCTGGAAGTCATGCCGCCCGCCGGACACTTCTGCGTCGAGCTCGATCCGGCTCGCCATGGCAACTACCTGGCGGTCGCGGCCGGCAGTGGTATCACGCCGATCCTGTCGATCATCAAGACCACCCTGGAAACCGAACCGCACAGCCGCGTTACCCTGCTGTACGGCAACCGTTCCAGTTCCGGTGCCTTGTTCCGCGAACAGCTGGAAGACCTGAAAAACCGCTACCTGCAACGCCTGAATCTGATCTTCGTGTTCAGCCGAGAGCAGCAGGATGTCGACCTGTACAACGGCCGAATCAACGCCGAGAAATGCGAGCAACTGTTCTCCCGCTGGCTCGACGTCAAAGCCCTCGATGCGGCCTTCATTTGCGGCCCGCAGGAGATGACGGAAACCGTGCGTGACAGCCTCAAAGCCAAGGGCATGGCGCCGGAGCGCATCCATTTCGAACTGTTTGCTGTCGCCGGTAGCCAGCAAAAACGCGAAGCCCGCGAGGCGGCCCGGCAAATCGATGCGGCGGTCAGCCAGATCACTGTCATCAGCGACGGTCGCGCCCTGGCGTTCGACCTGCCGCGCAACAGCCAGAGCATCCTCGACGCCGGCAATGCCCAAGGCGCCGAACTGCCCTACTCATGCAAGGCCGGCGTGTGCTCGACCTGCAAGTGCAAGGTCATCGAAGGCGAAGTGGAAATGGACAGCAACCACGCCCTGGAAGACTACGAAGTGGCCGCCGGCTACGTGCTGTCGTGCCAGGCATATCCGATCAGCAACAAAGTGGTGCTGGATTTCGACCAGCTCTAATCCAACACCACCCCTGTAGGAGCTGGCTTGCCAGCGAAGAGGCCCTTGAAATCACCGTTGATGTTCAGGCCGCCTTCGCTGGCAAGCCAGCTCCTACAGGGGAGTAACACCGTTCCACCTCACAACAAAAACAACA
Organism: Pseudomonas sp. P4_C8; assembly: GCF_056401975.1. NCBI lineage: Bacteria > Pseudomonadati > Pseudomonadota > Gammaproteobacteria > Pseudomonadales > Pseudomonadaceae > Pseudomonas > Pseudomonas sp. P4_C8. The sequence continues at coordinate 24,205 of NZ_JBFUIH010000046.1, forward strand.
AAGGACGCCACCATGAGCCCCCAAGACGTAGAACTCATCCGCCAGAACCCGGATTTCATCCAGTTGGTACGCCGCAAACAGAACCTGTATTGGTCGCTGTCGCTGATCATGCTGGTGATCTATTTCGGCTTCGTTTTGCTGGTGGCGTTTTCCCCCGCCACCCTCGGCCAATCCCTGAGCGGCGGCGTGACCACCGTGGGCATGCTGGTGGGTGTGGTGATTGTGGCGCTGGCCTTCGCACTGACCGGTTTCTACGTCTATCGCGCCAACAACGTGATCGATCCGCTCAACGAAAAACTGAAACAGGAGTGCGCCCGATGAGCCGTCTTCACGCGTTATTCCTGCTGCCACTGGCCTTTGTCGCTGACTTTGCGGCAGCGGCCGACGGCGCGTCCCGTCCGCTGAACTGGAACGCGATCGGCATGTTCCTGGTGTTTGTGCTGTTCACCCTCGGCGTGACGCGCTGGGCCGCGTTGCGCACCCGTTCCGCCAGCGATTTTTATACCGCGGGCGGTGGCATGACCGGTTTCCAGAACGGCCTGGCGATTGCCGGCGACATGATTTCCGCGGCGTCCTTCCTCGGCATCTCCGCGATGATGTTCCTCAATGGCTATGACGGTTTGCTGTACGCACTGGGCGTGTTGGCGGGCTGGCCGATCATTCTGTTTTTGATTGCCGAACGCTTGCGCAATCTGGGCAAATACACCTTCGCCGACGTGGTCTCCTATCGCCTGGAACAAACCCCGGTGCGCCTGACCTCGGCCTTCGGCACCCTGACCGTGGCCCTGATGTACCTCGTGGCGCAGATGGTCGGTGCCGGCAAGCTGATCGAGCTGCTGTTCGGCATCGATTACCTCTACGCGGTGATGCTCGTGGGTGTGCTGATGGTGTTTTACGTGACCTTCGGCGGCATGCTCGCCACCACGTGGGTGCAGATCATCAAGGCCGTCATGCTGCTGTTCGGCACCACGTTCATGGCCTTCATGGTGCTCAAGCACTTCGGTTTCAGCACTGAAGCGATGTTCGCCGGCGCCACAGCTGTGCACGCCAAGGGCAACGCAATCATGGCCCCCGGTGGCTTACTGTCGAATCCCATCGATGCGATCTCGTTGGGACTGGGCATGATGTTCGGCACCGCCGGCCTGCCGCATATCCTCATGCGTTTCTTCACCGTCAGTGATGCCAAGGAAGCGCGCAAAAGCGTGTTCTACGCCACGGGTTTTATCGGCTACTTCTACTTGCTGCTGATCATCGTCGGCTTTGGCGCGATCGTCATGGTCGGCACCGACCCGGCGTTCCGCGATGCCAGCGGCGCGATCATCGGCGGCGGCAACATGATTGCCGTGCACCTGGCTCAGGCCGTGGGTGGCAACCTGTTCCTCGGCTTCATCTCGGCGGTCGCCTTCGCCACCATTCTGGCGGTGGTTGCGGGATTGGCGTTGTCCGGCGCTTCGGCGGTGTCCCACGACTTGTATGCCTGTGTGATGCGCAAAGGTCAGGCCACTGAGCAGCAGGAAATCCGCGTCTCGCGAATCGCCACGCTGTGCATCGGCGTCCTGGCAATCATCCTCGGCCTGTTGTTCGAATCGCAGAACATTGCCTTCCTCTCCGGCCTGGTGCTGGCCATCGCCGCGTCGGTGAATTTCCCGGTGCTGTTCCTCTCGATGTACTGGAAAGGCCTGACCACCCGTGGCGCGGTGACCGGCAGCCTGACGGGGTTGATCTCGGCGATTGTCCTGCTGGTGCTGAGCCCGGCGGTGTGGGTCAACGTGTTGCATCACGACAAGGCCCTGTTCCCTTACTCCAACCCGGCGCTGTTCTCCATGAGCCTGGCGTTTGTAAGCGCCTGGGTGTTTTCCGTCACCGACACCTCACCCCGTGCGGCCCTTGAGCGCGGCCGTTATCTGGCGCAGTTCATCCGTTCCATGACCGGCATCGGTGCCTCTGGCGCCAGCAAGCACTAATTAACGATCGATCTGATGTCAGGGAACAAAAATAATGAAGCCCGCGCGTACAGCATCCTGTGAATCACTGTTTTCGATAGTCGCCGCATTGAGTCTGCCCATGGTTGCCCCAAGCGCCATGGCTGACTTCGTCGACGACAGCAAGGCCCGTATTGAAATGCGCAACTACTACATCAATCGCGATTTCCGCCAGGTCAACGCGCCGCAATCCAAGGCCGAGGAATGGGCGCAAGGCTTCACGGCGCGCATCGAGTCCGGGTATACCGACGGGACCTTCGGCTTCGGTCTGGATGCGCTCGGGGAGCTGGGGTTGAAACTCGACTCCAGCCCGGATAGCCGTGGCACCGGGCTGCTGCCCTTTGGGCCGACCAGCCATGAACCTGCGGACGAGTACAGCGAACTGGGGCTGACCGGCAAGCTGCGTGTATCCAAAAGCGTGTTGAAGCTCGGCACCCTGCAACCCTTGCTGCCCGTGGTGACTTACAACGACACCCGCCTGCTGGGTTCGACCTTTGCCGGCGGCTTGCTGACCAGTCAGGAAATCAACGGCCTGACCGTCAATACCGGGCGCCTGACCAAGGTCAATCTGCGGGACTCTTCCAACAACCAGGACGTCGGCTACCTTGCCGCCAGCAGTGATTACTTCAACTTCGCCGGTGGCAGCTACGCCTTCAACCCGCAACTGAGCCTGAGCTATTACTACGGCGAGCTCGATCAGATTTATCGCCAGCAGTTCGCCGGCCTGGTGCATACCCAGCCTCTGGGCAACGGTTTCAACCTGCGCAGCGACATCCGCTACTTCGACAGCCGCGGCGATGGCGCCGAGCGTGCAGGGCGTATCGACAACCGTAACTTCAACAGCATGTTCAGCGTGTCCCATGGCGCCCACAAGGTCAGTGCCGCGTACCAGCAGTTGTCCGGCGACAGCGCCTTTCCATTCCTCAACGGCGGCGATCCGTACGTGGTCAACCTGGTGACCTTCAACACCTTCACCCGCGCCGATGAAGATTCCTGGCAGCTGCGTTACGACTATGACTTCGTGGCCCTGGGCGTTCCCGGCCTGACCTTCATGACCCGCTACACCGATGGCGACCACGTCAAAGCCGGCAACGTCGACAACGGCCGCGAATGGGAACGCGACACCGATATCAGTTACGTCATCCAGAGCGGCGTACTCAAAAACGTCAACTTTCGCTGGCGCAACGTGACCTTCCGCTCCGGCAATGGCTTGACCACCGACCTCGATGAGAATCGGCTGATTGTCGGTTACACCTTGGCCCTTTGGTAACCCCTAACTCGTGCGGTTGCGGCCGCACCCACTTTTTTCATACCCAACTTTCACACCATGCGGAGCAATCGTGATGCCTCACGCCCCTACCCTGCAAAGTTTCATCGCCGGTCGCTGGATCGGCCAACAAGGTGCCCAAGTGCTGCGCAGCGCCATCGACGGCCATGAGATTGCGCGCACCCACGAAGAGCGTCCGGATTTTGCCGAAGCCGTCGAACACGGTCGCCGTCAAGGCATCAGTGGCTTGATGGCGCTGGACTTCCAGCAACGCGCCCAGCGTCTCAAGGCACTGGCCTTGTACCTGAGCGAGCGCAAGGAACAGCTCTACGCGATCTCCCACCACAGCGGCGCGACCCGTGCCGACAGCTGGATCGATATCGAAGGCGGTAACAGCACCCTGTTCACCTACGCCAGCCTCGGTTCGAGGGAATTGCCGTCGGGCAACATCGTCCACGAAGGGCCGGCGATGCAGCTGAGCAAACTCGGCACCTTCGCCGGCACGCACATTCTGGTGCCACGCGGCGGCCTGGCCGTGCACATCAACGCCTTCAACTTCCCGATCTGGGGCATGTTGGAAAAGTTTGCACCGAGCTTCCTCGCCGGCATGCCGTGCATCGTCAAACCGGCCAGCGCCACCAGCTACCTGACCGAAGCCGTGGTGCGCCTGATGGATGAATCCGGCTTGCTGCCAGCGGGCAGCTTGCAGCTGATCATCGGCAGCACCGGTGACTTGCTCGACCGTCTGCAAGGCCAGGACGTGGTGACCTTCACCGGCTCCGCCGACACTGCCGCCAAACTGCGGGTCAACCCGAACCTGATCCGCAACTCGGTGCCGTTCAACGCCGAAGCCGACTCGCTGAACTGCGCGATCCTCGCCCCGGACGTGACCCCGGATGACGAAGAGTTCGAGCTGTTCATCAAGGAAGTCGCCCGCGAGATGACCACCAAGGCCGGGCAGAAATGCACCGCCATCCGCCGCGCCATTGTGCCGGCCAAACACATCGACGCGGTCGCTACCCGCCTGAGTGATCGCCTGAAGAAAGTCGTGGTCGGCGACCCGTCGGTGGAAGGCGTGCGCATGGGTGCCCTGGCTTCCCACGACCAGCAAAAAGACGTCGCCGAGCGTCTGGAAAGCTTATTGCAGAGCAGCGACATGCTGTTCGGTGCTCGCGATGGTTTCGAGCCGCGTGGTGAAAACGTCAGCCAAGGCGCGTTCTTTGCGCCGACCCTGTTGCAAGCCCGCGACCCGCATGCCGAAGGTGGCGCACACGACATCGAAGCGTTCGGCCCGGTCAGCACCCTGATGGCCTACGACGATCTGGACGAAGCACTGGCTCTGGCCGCTCGCGGCAAAGGCAGCCTGGTGGCGAGCTTGATCACCAAGGATCCACAGATCGCCGCCAAAGCGATCCCGGTGGCAGCGGCCTGGCACGGCCGTTTGCTGGTGCTGGATCGCGAGTCCGCTGCCGAATCCACCGGCCATGGCTCGCCATTGCCGCAACTCAAACACGGCGGCCCGGGTCGTGCCGGCGGCGGTGAAGAACTCGGCGGTCTGCGCGCGGTGAAACACTACCTGCAACGCGCGGCGGTACAAGGCTCGCCGACCATGCTGGCGGCGGTGACCGGTGAATATGTGCGTGGCGCCAAGGTCATCGAAACCGAAGTCCATCCGTTCCGCCGGTTCTTCCAGGACTTGCAAATCGGTGAATCGCTGCTGACGCACCGTCGCACCGTGACCGAAGCCGATCTGGTGAACTTCGGTTGCCTGTCCGGCGATCACTTCTACATGCACTTCGACGACATCGCCGCCAAGGAATCGCAATTCGGTAAACGTATTGCCCACGGTTACTTCGTGCTGTCGGCGGCGGCGGGTTTGTTTGTATCGCCTGCGCCTGGGCCGGTACTGGCCAACTATGGTCTGGATACGTTGCGCTTTATTAATCCGGTAGGGATTGGCGACACGATTCAGGCGCGTTTGACGTGCAAACGCAAAATCGACCAAGGGAAGAAGAGCCCGCAAGGCATTCCGCAAGGGGTGGTGGCGTGGGATGTGGAAGTCACTAACCAACTGGGGGAACTGGTGGCCAGTTACGACATTCTGACCCTGGTCGTTAAACGCGAGGACTAAGCGATCCTGTAGGAGTGAGCCTGCTCGCGATGCAAACACCTCGGTGCAACTGGAAGACCGAGGTGATGCTATCGCGAGCAGGCTCGCTCCCACAGGGGGTTTGGGGTGGCTGTAAATTTGTGATCAGTGCTGGCGCAACCACTCGATAAACAGCGCAAACAGTTCCGATTGCGACCCGACTTCCAGCTTCAAATACAGATTCTTGCGGTGCATGCGCACCGTCTCCGGCGAGATGCTCATCTGGCTGGCCGTGGACTTCACGGAATGCCCCCTGAGCACCATGTGCGCCACTTCCCGCTCGCGCTCGGTCAGCACGTCGCAGCCAAAATTTTCGAAAGCGGACTGCACGCGTTGCTTCAGATCGTCACTTTCAATGACTGCGCTATGTACCAGGCCGCGACGGCCAAACTCGCTGATGAACTCCCGAACCAATGGCTCAACCGCGCGCAACAGGTTCAGTTGTTCCGCCCGCAGGCTTTCCCCGCCAAACCCCTGAAACAGGCTGACCGACACCTGGCTGTCATGGCCGGTATCGATCAGGTAAAAACTGTCTTCCGAACACCCGGCCTTCAAGTAATAAGTCTTGTAGTACTCGCTGTCGAAGAAGTTGTCCGGGGCGATTTCCTCCAGGTGATAAAACCCTTCGGCCAACCCCTGCTCCACCGCCAGGCAAAACGGGTCAAGCAAGTAGCCACCGGAAAAATAGCGGTCGATGATCGAGTCCCGATACTCCTCCGGTATACCGCGCTGGTACAGCAACTGCGGCGCACGGTCCTTGTGTTCGAGGCTGATCATCACCGACTCGATGGACACCAGATGCCCGAACGCCGACGCCAGGTATTGCAGCGCATCAGGCGCGTCGGCATGGGCGAATGCTTCGCGCATGTCGCCGTGCCATTTATGCAAGGCCCCGAAGGGCAATGCGATCAACGTATCGTCGTTGGGTTTGCTCATGCCCCGCAGTCTAGCGGGAGAACCGACGCCGGGTAACCGCCGATTGACCGAACTCATTGCCCGAAGTACTGACCGCTTTTCTCAAGCTCGGCCGCCACTTCAAGAATGCACACCCGCAGGATCTCGACGATTTCGTCGACCTGGGCGCATGTCAGGATCAGCGGCGGCGACATGACGTTGAGGTGCATGATCGGCCGCACCAGCAAACCTCGGGCCTGGGCCCGAGAGTGAATCATCTCGCCAATGTTGATCTCATCGGCGAACAACGCTTTGGTGCGCTTGTCGGCGACAAACTCCACGCAGGCCATGAACTTCTGGCAGCGCACATCGCCCACCAGCGGCAGGTCGCTGAGGGTCGCCAGCCGCTCTTCCAGATAAGCGCCGACCACGTCGACATGCTCCAGCAGCTTTTCGCGCTCGATGATCTCGATGTTTTTCAGCGCCGCCGTGCAACACACCGGGTGGCCGCTGTAGGTGAAACCGTGGGTAAAGCAGCGGCCCTTGCCCGGCTCGGCGATGACTTTCCAGATACGGTCGGAAAAGATGCACGCGCCCAATGGCAGATAAGCGGAAGTCAGGCCTTTGGCCGTGGTAATGATGTCGGGCTGCACATCAAACAGATCATAAGAAGCGAAGAACTTGCCCAGACGACCAAACGAGGTCACCACCTCATCGGCGACAAACAGAATGTCGTAGCGCTGGCAGACTTCCCACATGCGTTTCAGGTAACCCTTGGGCGGAACAATCACCCCACCGGAGCCCATGATCGGCTCGGCAAAGAAGCCCGCGACCTTGTCCGCGCCGATGGCCAGGATCTTGTCTTCGAACTCCTGGACCAGAAACTCGAGAAACTGTGCCTCGTCCATTCCGTCCGGTGCCCGGTACGGATTGGGGTTGGAGACGTGGTGAATCCTGTCGTTGGCGTAATCGAATTCCGGCACGCGGTCGGCGGCCTTGTTGCCGATCGACATCGTCAGGGTGGTGGAGCCGTGGTACGCATTAAAACGGGCGATGACGTGCTTCTTTTCCGGTTTGCCACGGCAGTTCTGGTAGTACTGAATCAGTCGGTACGCAGTGTCCACGGCGGTCGAGCCGCCGGTGGTCAGGAACACGTGATCGAGATCGCCGGGGGCCAGGCTGGCGAGCTTTTCGCACAACTGGATGGCGACGTTGTTGGACATGTCGGAAAACGGATTCGAATAAGCCAACTGGCGCACCTGATCGGCAATCGCCAGCGCCATTTCTTCGCGGCCCAAGCCGATGTTGGTGCACCACATGCCGCCGACCGCATCGAGAAAACGATTGCCCTGAGCGTCGTAAATGTAGGCGCCGTCACCGGCCACAATGTTCAGCGCGCCCTGTTCGGCGTGCTCGTCGAACATGTGATAGCCGTGCATGTAGTGGGCCTTGTCGGCCTTGATCAAACGGGCATCATCAACCGCTGGCAGTACTTTCAACGTTGGAGTAGCCATACAAAAACCTCAAACCGAAGGGGTTAAACGATCAGATCCCGCTCTTCACCGTGCTCCAGACGCGAGTGATGGCGCGCATCTCCTTCGCGTCCTGAGTCTTTTGCGGAAACAGCCGCTGGCGGGTTTCGTCATCGGGGTAAATCGCCGGATTGCTGCGCACATCGGCATTCAACAACGGCGTGGCCGCTGCATTGCTGTTGGCGTAATGGATGTAGTCGGTCACGTCGGCCATCACTTGTGGCTGCATCAAGTACTCAAGGAATTTGTGCGCGTTGGCCACGTGCGGCGCATCGGCGGGGATGTACATGTTGTCGAACCAGATCAGCGAACCTTCCTTGGGAATGAAATAGGCCAGTTTGATTTTCAACTTGGCTTCTTCGGCGCGGGCCATGGCGGTGGCGTAATCGCCCGACCAGGTCATGGCCATGCACACATCGCCATTGGGCAGGCTGGTCAGGTAATTGACCGAGTCGAATTTTTTAATGTACGGCCGAACGGACAGCAACAAGTCCTGCGCGGCTTTCAAGTCTTCAGGCGAAGCACTTCGCGGGTCTCGTCCCAGGTACTTCAAGGCCAGTGGAATGACTTCGGTGGGCGCATCGACCAGGGTTACGCCGCAATCGGCGAAACGCGAGACGATTTTCGGGTCGAAAATCATCGCCAGCGAGCCAATCGGCGCGTCCGGCATGCGCTCCTTGATCTTGTCGACGTTGTAGGTGATGCCGTTGCTGCCCCAGGTGTAAGGCGCGGAGTACAGGGTTCCGGCATCAAAGCCCTGCAAGTCCTGCAAGACTTTCGGATCCAGATTGGTCCAGCCCGGCAGCAACTTCTTGTCCAGCGGCTGGAACACTTTGGCTTTGATCAACGGTGGCGCAAGTGAGGCATTCAACACCACCAGATCGTAACCGGAGTGCCCGGTCAGCAACTTCGCCTGGACAGTTTCGTAAGCATCAAAGGTGTCGTAAATCACCTTGATACCGGAGGCTTTCTCAAAGTCGGCAAGGGTTTTTTCGCCGATATAGTCCGCCCAGTTATACAACCTGAGCGTATTGCTTTCGCTCACGTCGGCGGCGGCTTGAGCATTCAGTGTCAGCGGAACAAGCAACAGACTGGAAATCACCATGAGGGCCTTGCGCATAGCAAATTCACCTTATCAAGCGAAGTCGGTTCTGGATGACCGGTTGCCCCCACTATTGAGTGATTGGGCCAACGGCACCATACCCCGAATGGGTGTGTGAGCCATTTCGCGGCCAGTGCTGCGGCAAAACATGGCAAAAAGCAGCAGTTTCGTTGACTCGTTTTGTCATAGCTCCCAAGCCGGCCGGGCGCTTAGAGTGGCTGCCGGACAAAAACAGGCGGGGCATTCCATGAGCGAGCTGATCAAACAAAATCGAAACGAAGGCGTTTTGACGCTCACGCTTGATCGCCCCGACAAGCTCAATGCGCTGAATAACAGCCTGTATACGCAGTTGGCTGATCTGCTGCTGGCCGCGGACGAAGACGCCAGTATCGGCGTGATCGTACTCACGGGCGGCACCACTTGTTTCACCAGTGGCAATGATCTGGCAGATTTTCTCGAGCATCCGCCGACGCATCTGGACAGCCCTGCGTTTCGTCTGATGAACGTCGTCATTCACCTGCAAACACCGTTGATCGCCGCCGTGTGCGGAGCCGCCATCGGCATTGGCACTACGCTGCTGCTGCATTGCGATCAGGTGCTGGTGACGCAAAACGCCAAGCTGCGCGTGCCATTTGTGAACCTGGGCCTGTGCCCGGAATTCGGCGCGAGCCTGTTGTTACCGCGCCTGCTCGGCCACGCCCGTGCCGCCCGTCTGCTGCTGTGGGGCGACAGCCTCGACGGCGCCGCGGCGGTTGTGTGCGGACTGGCCAACGAACTGTTCGACGACGGTCAACAATGCCTCGACGCCGCACAGCACTTGGCTCGACGGCTGTTGGCATTGCCGCAGGATTCCGTGCGTCAGACCCGGCAGTTGCTCAAACAGGCGGCGTTGCCGGAGTTAAAAGCCACTATTCGTCAGGAAAACCTGTTGTTCATCGAGCGCCTCAAAACACCTGAAGCGCAAACAGCGTTGACCGCCCTCCTTATTCGCAGTACAGAAAAGCATTCACCAAGAGGAAAGCCGTAATGAACACCCCGGATATTTTTGTTGTCAGCGCCGCACGTACCGCCATTGGCACCTTTGGTGGTTCGCTCAAAGACGTTCCGCTGGTCGACCTGGCGACCACGGCTGTCAAGGCCGCCCTGCAACGCTCCGGCGTAGACCCGGCGCAAGTTGGCCATCTGGTGATGGGCAGCGTGATCCCGACCGAAACCCGCGATGCGTACATCTCCCGGGTCGCCGCGATGAACGCCGGCATCCCGAAAGAAACCCCGGCCTACAACGTCAACCGCCTGTGCGGTTCCGGCCTGCAAGCGATCATCAATGCCGCGCAGACGCTGATGCTGGGCGATGCCGATATCGCCATCGGTGCCGGCGCCGAATCCATGAGCAGTGGCCCGTACCTGATGCCTGCCGCCCGTTGGGGTGCGCGCATGGGCAACATCCAGGCCATCGACTACATGCTGGGCATCCTGCATGACCCGTTCCATGGCATCCACATGGGCATCACCGCCGAGAACGTCGCCGCACGCAACGGTATCACCCGTGAGATGCAAGACGCGCTGGCCCTGGAAGATCAGAAGCGCGCCGCGTTCGCCATCGCCAATGGCTACTTCAGCGAGCAAATCGCTGCGGTGGAAATCCGTGATCGCAAGGAAACCAAGCTGTTCAGCGTCGACGAACATCCTCGCGCTACCTCCCTGGAACAACTGGCGGGCATGAAGCCAGCGTTCAAGAAAGACGGCACGGTAACTGCCGGCAACGCATCCGGCCTGAACGACGGCGCCGCAGCGCTGGTCATGGCCACCGGCGCCGCCGTGCAAGCCAACAACCTGCGCCCGATGGCCCGTCTGGTCAGCTACGCCCACGCCGGTGTTGAACCGGAACTGATGGGGCTCGGCCCGATTCCTGCCACACGCCTGGCACTCAAGCGTGCCGGCCTGACCGTCGCCGACATGGACGTGATCGAAGCCAACATCGCCTTCGCCGCCCAGGCCTGTGCGGTCAGCCAGGAACTCGACCTCGACCCGGCCAAGGTCAACCCGAATGGTTCGGGTATCTCCCTCGGTCACCCGGTCGGTGCGACTGGCGCGATCATCGCCACCAAAGCCATCCACGAACTGCATCGCACCAACGGCCGTTATGCGCTGGTGACCATGTGCATCGGTGGTGGTCAGGGTATTGCAGCGATTTTCGAACGCGCTTAAGTGTCAACGCGATGCCCGGTGCAATGCCGGGCATCGCAGCCGCTTGATGATTTCCTTCATCAACTGGTCGCAATCCATCAATACCGCCCCTTCCTCGCGCCCTAGATTAACTCCCAGAGCCAGTTGCCGTGCCGTGCGGCCAGCCCCTGTGGAGATCGCCCCATGCAAAACTTCCAAGCCCGCAAACAGCAAAGCCCCGTCGAGGGTTGGGATCATCAGGACCCGGAAGAAGCCTTCACCCTGCCCTCGCGTTATTTTTACGACGAGACCTTGTTCAAGGCCGAGCGCGACAACATTTTCATGCACGCCTGGCACGTCGCCGGGCACGTGAGTGAATTCGCCGAACCGGGCCAGTACGTGGTGACGGACCTGTTTGATCAAAGTGTGGTGGTGGCGAAGAACCGTCAGGGGCAGATCCACGCGTTCCACAACGTTTGCCAGCACCGTGGCAATCGCTTGCTCGAAGAACGTCGCGGCACCACCGGCGGCGTGGTGCGCTGCGCCTATCACTCGTGGTGCTACGAAATGGACGGCAGCCTGCGCAGCGCACCGCGTTGCGAAAAGATGAAAAACTTCGAGTTGCAGCAGTTCAACATCCCGCAGATCCGCACTGAAGAAATGGGCGGTTTCATTTACTTCAACCTCGACCCGACGGCACCGTCGTTGCGTGATCTGTTCCCCGGCGCCAATGAGGAAATGCACCGGGTGTTTCCGGACCTTGCCAACATGCGCCTGATAGAGGAGCAGAACGTGATCGTGCCGGCCAACTGGAAGGTGATCATGGACAACTCCATCGAGGGTTATCACTTCAAGCTGTCCGGGCCGTGCCACATCGACCTGGCGAAGTTGATCGACTTCAAAGGCTATCAGTTGACCAAACGCGATAACTGGTGGACTTACATCGCCCCGGCCAACCTCTCGGTGACCGAAGCTTATGGCGTGCCGTTAAAACCCGACGTCAACCCGGATGAATGCTTTTTCAACATCGGCATGTGGCCGAACAACACCTTCTACACCTTCCCGTTCTCGGAGTTTCTGGGCTCGTTCATCATGATCCCGCTGGACGCCGAGCGCTCGCTGCTGCGTTTTGGCTACTACACCAACAATGCACAAACTGCTGCGGTCAGCGAATCCTGCATGAAATGGATGAACGAGGACCTGGGACCAGAAGACATCGCGCTGAACATCTCGGTGCAAAAAGGCCTGCATTCGCTGGGCTACGACCAGGGCCGATACATGATCGATGCCCAGCGCAGTAATGAGAGTGAACACCTGGTGCATCACTTCCATCGGCTGGTGTTCAACGGCATACATGGGCCGTCCGCCGTCTGAGCCAACATCGCACCCCTGTAGGAGTGAGCCTGCTCGCGATAGCGGTGAATCAGTCGACAGGTGTGCTGCCTGATACACCGCTATCGCGAGCAGGCTCACTCCTACAGGTTTTGTGGGGCGATCTTTCATTTATGGAGTACAGCGAACCATGGCCGATCATGCGTTTGACTACCTGATTGTGGGCGCCGGGTCTGCGGGCTGCGTGTTGGCCAACCGCCTGGGCGAAGACCCGAGCGTGCGGATTCTGCTGCTTGAAGCCGGCCCGGCGGACAAAAGCTGGACCATCGACATGCCCTCGGCCGTCGGTATTGTGGTCGGCGGAACGCGCTACAACTGGAGCTACACTTCGCAACCAGAACCGTATCTGGACGGTCGCCAGATCGGAACGCCCAGGGGCCGGACGCTGGGCGGTTCATCGTCGATCAACGGCATGGTGTACATCCGTGGCCATGCCCGGGATTACGACGGTTGGGCCGAACAAGGCTGCGACGGCTGGAGCTATCAGCAGGTGCTGCCGTACTTCAAACGCGCGCAAACCCATGCCGACGGTGCAGACGATTACCGAGGGGCGTCGGGGCATCTGCACGTTACGCCGGGCGATACCGAAACGCCGTTGTGTGCGGCGTTTCTCGCGGCGGGCGCCGAAGCCGGGTATGGCCTGAGCAACGATTTGAATGGCTATCGTCAGGAGGCCTTCGGGCCGGTGGATCGCACCACGCGCAACGGACGACGCTGGAGCACATCGCGGGGTTATCTGAGCGAGGCTCTGGCGCGCGGCAATGTGCGGGTAGTCACTGACGCGCTGGCATTGCGCATTTTGTTCGATGGTAAACGCGCCATCGGGGTTGAGTACGAACAGAGCGGTAAGACTCATCACGCCCGCGCCCGGCGCGAAGTCGTGCTGACGGCTGGCGCGATCAATTCGCCACAGTTGTTGTTGCTGTCGGGCATCGGCCCTGCGGCTGAATTGCGCGACCTCGGAATCACCGTGAAGCATGACCTGTCCGGTGTCGGCAAACGACTCAACGACCACCCTGACACGGTCGTGCAGTACCTGTGCAAGCGGCCGGTATCGCTTTATCCGTGGACTACCGCGCCGGGCAAGTGGTGGATCGGCGCGCGCTGGTTTGTCACCCATGACGGGCTGGCGGCGAGTAACCATTTCGAGGCCGGCGCATTCATCCGCTCGCGAGCCGGGGTCGAACACCCCGATTTGCAGCTGACCTTTATGCCGCTGGCGGTCAAACCCGGTAGCGTCGACCTGGTGCCGGGGCATGCGTTTCAAGTGCACATCGACCTGATGCGCCCCACCAGCGTGGGCAGCGTGACCCTGAACAGCGCCGACCCTCGACAGCCGCCGCGCATCCTGTTCAATTACCTGAAAACCGAGCAGGATCGAGCCGACATGCGTGCCGGGGCACGACTGGTGCGCGAGATCATCGGGCAACCGGCGATGGCCGCGTTCAAAGGTGAAGAACTGGTCCCCGGCCCCGCCGCGCAAAGTGACGAAGCGCTGGACGCCTGGGCCAGACGCGTCACGGAAACCGGCTACCATGCCAGCGGCACCTGCAAGATGGGCCCGGCCGGCGACCCGCAAGCGGTGGTCGACCCGCAATTGCGTGTGCACGGTCTTGATGGACTGCGCGTGGTGGACGCGTCGATCATGCCGGTGATCGTCAGCGGCAATACCAACGCGCCGACGGTGATGATCGCGGAAAAGGCCAGCGATATGATCCGCGGACTGCAACCACTGCCGCCCATGGACGCGCCGGTATGGATTCATCCGCAATGGCAAACACGGCAACGATGATGTTTGAACGCAGAGATCACTCATGAGCAATCAACTGTCCGACAGCGCAAAGCACCCCGAAACCCGCTTCACCTGGCGGCGCGGTGACAGTGCGCCGTTGCGGGTCGCGGTGTTGCTGTTGCCATCGTTTTCCAATTTCGGCCTGGCCGCTGTGCTGGAACCCTTGGCCATCGCCAATTGGCTGACCCAACGGCCGATTTTCGAATGGACCTTGCTGTCGCTGGACGGCGAACCGGTGCAGGCCAGCAACGGCTTGATCACCGTGGCGAACCACGGCCTGCGCGCCGATCAGGGGTTTGATGTGTGCGTGGTGATCGCCAGTTTCGATGTGCACAAACACAGCCGCAACCTGGCGCTCAAGAGCTGGCTGCGCAAACAGGCGTTGTTCGGCGCGGTGTTGATGGGCGTGGAAACCGGCACTGAACTGCTCGCCGCCGCCGGCGTGCTCGATGGTTATGAAGCGGCGGTGCATTGGGACAATCTTCAGGGCTTTCAGGAAAGTTATCCGCGGGTGCTCGCCAAGCCACAGCTCTACACCCTGGAACGTCAGCGCATGACCTGCGCCGGCGCGACGACAACGCTGGACATGCTGCTGAGCTGGATCGGGCAAAGCGTCGACAGCGATCTGGCTCGGGAGATCGGCATGCACCTGCTGATGGGGCAGGTGCGTGCACCGGCGGACAATCAACTCGATAGAGGTCTGACTAACTCCGGGATGCAAGGCAGCAAGATTCGCCGCGCCGTGCAATTGATGGAAAAAGCCCTGGAAGAGCCGCTGGACTGCGAGGCAATTGCCAGCCAGGTCGGCCTTTCGCGCCGGCAACTGGAGCGTCAGTTCAAGCATCAGACCGGGCTGTCGCCGCTCAAGTACTACATCACTTTGCGCCTGGCCAAGGCCCACAGCCTGTTGCAACAAACCCGCTTGAGCGTGGCGCAAGTGGCGGCGTGTTCCGGGTTCGGTTCGCTGGAGCATTTCTCGCGCACCTATCGCGCCCGTTTTGGCTGCCCGCCCAGCGAAGACCGCAGCCAGGTCTGGACCGCCCCGGTGATGCGCCAGCCGTTAAGCAAGGCGCATCGTCAGGTCGAGGCCGACTGAACTCACGCCCGATACCCGACCTCCTCTTCATCAAGAATCCCCATCAACGCGTTGAAATGCTTGTCGGCAAAGCCCGGATAGTCGAGCCATTGCCGGCAGGTCTTGCGCGCTATTTCATCGCTGACGATGCGCAACTCGCGGCCGGTTGAAAGCGCGGTGATGTAGGTCTCGCAAGCGCGTTCGAAGTAATACAGATCATCGAACGCCTGAGCGATGGTCGGCGCGGCGACGAGCACGCCATGGTTGCCCATCAACAGAATCGGTTTGTCCCCCAGCAAGTGGCTGACACGCTCGGCCTCATTCCCAAGACCCATGCCGTCGAAACCGTTGTCGATGGCCACACGCTCGAAAAAACGCATCGAATTTTGCTCAATCGGTGGCAACCGTGAATCCGCCAGACATGCCAGCGCGGTCGCGTATTTCGAATGGGTATGCAGAATGCAGCGGGCGTGCGGCTGGTTGCGATGCAAGGCACTGTGCAAGGCCCAGGCAGTGATGTCCGGCGCGTCTGGACGGTCGAGGCTGGCAGGGTCGTCGGCATTCACCAGCAGCAGGTCACTGGCCTTGATCGTGGAAAAATGCTTGCCGTAAGGGTTGATCAAAAACTCTCGACCGTCCCCCGACACCGCCACGCTGAAGTGATTGGCGATGGATTCGTGCAGGTTCAAACGCGCGGCCCAGCGAAAAGCGCAGGCCAGGCGGATTCTCAGTTGCTCGACAGCTTGATTCATCGCATCCCCTCTCGGCTCGTTTAGCGGTTGCTGGCAGTGTAGAGCGCCGGGTTGCGCGCACTTGACGGGAAGCGACACGGGTTGCCGTTATGACACGGCCGCACAATCGTGGGAAAACGGCGCGCTTATGCCGCGTTTGATCAAGAGCAGCGCCAGCGCCACCGCCATAGTGACGGCCACGACCCACTGAGCTGGAGACGCAGATGCAGCAGATTCCGTTGTTTATCGCCGGTGTTTGGCAAGCGCCACAGGCGGTGCGATACCGCGATGTGATCAATCCGGCCACCGAGGATGTATTGGCGCAAGTGGCCGTGGCCGGTCCCGTGGACACGCAACGGGCGATCAACGCCGCGCGGGTGGCGTTCGACACCGGGCCGTGGCAGACGATGGCGGTGACCAAACGGGCGCAACTGATGCAACGGATCGCCGACTTGATCGAACAGGACGCCTCGAATCTGGCACGTCTGGAAACCCTTAACGCCGGCAAGACCTTGGTTGAAAGCCTTGGCGACATCGGCAATGTAGTCGCCACGTTTCGCTACTACGCGGCCTTGCTTGAAACCGAAAGCGCCAGCGTCAACAGCCATGCCCCGGCCCATGTCATCAGCTTCAACCAGCGCGAACCGGTGGGCGTGTGCGCCTTGATCGCGCCATGGAATTACCCGTTGCTGCAAGCGGTCTGGAAAATCGCCCCGGCCCTGGCCGCCGGCAACACCGTGGTGTTCAAACCCAGCAGCCTGACGCCCCTGACGGCGCATCGACTGACTGAATTATTGATTGAAGCCGGTCTGCCGGACGGCGTGTTCAATTTACTCTGCGGCCCCGGTGAGGTCGGTGAATTACTCGCCGCCAGCCCTGACGTGGACCTGGTCTCACTGACCGGCGGCGCCGGTGCCGGCGGCAAGGTGATGCGCGCGGCCACGGGCAATTTCAAACGTGTGGCGCTGGAGTTGGGCGGCAAGAATCCGAACATCGTGTTCGCCGACGCCGACTTCGAAGTGGCGCTGGACCAGGCGCTCAATGCGGTGTTTTTCAATGCCGGGCAGATCTGTTCCGCCGGTTCCCGGTTGCTGGTGGAGGACGGCATTCACGAGCGTTTTGTCGACGCCTTGCAGCAACGCATCCAGAAGATTCGCCTGGGCGATGGCCTTGATCCGCTGACACAAATGGGCCCGCTGATTTCTGCCAGCCAGCGCGACCAGATCCTGACGATGATTGCCGGTGCCGTCGAGCAAGGCGCGAGGTTGCGAACTGGCGGCACAATTCCCGAACAGTTCGAACGCGGCTTCTGGTTGCGCCCGACTTTGCTCGATAACGTGACCTGCGAGATGCAGATCGCCAAGGAAGAAATTTTCGGCCCGGTGATCACTGTCGAGCGTTTCAGCGGCGAAGCCCAGGCGCTGCAGTTGGCCAATGACACGCCTTATGGCCTGGCAGCCGGCGTCTGGACCCGGGATATCGGCAAGGCCTACCGCATGGCCAAGCGGCTGCGGGTCGGCACCTTGTGGATCAACGACTACAACGCCGCGTTCCCGCAGGCGCCGTGGGGTGGCTACAAGTCCAGCGGCATAGGGCGCGAGTTGTCGCGGGCCGGGCTGGATGAGTTCACCGAGCTCAAGCACATCTACCTCAATACCGAACCGGCGCCACTGAACTGGTTCGGTGTCTGACGCTACCTCCAAGGAGTCGTCCCTATGAAAGCCTTGCTCTTGCTTGCGTCGATCACCCTGCCGCTGCTGGCACACGCGGCGGAACCGGAGTCCTGCGCCACGGTGCGTTTTTCCGATGTCGGCTGGACCGACATCAGCGTCACCACCGCCATCGCCAGCGAAGTACTGGAATCGCTCGGCTACAAAACCAAAACCACCCTGCTGTCGATTCCCGTGACCTATCGCGCGCTGTCCTCTGGTAAAGAGCTGGACGTGTTCCTGGGTAACTGGATGCCCACCACCGAAAACGACATCAAGCCCTTCCGCGACGCCGGCACTGTGGAAACCGTGCGCGCCAACCTGCAAGGTGCCAAATACACCTTGGCAGTGCCCGACTACGTCTACGACGCGGGGCTGCACGACTTCGCCGACATCGCCAAATTCAAGGACAAACTCAAAGGCCAACTCTACGGCATCGAACCCGGCAATGATGGCAATCGCCTGATCCAGAGCATGATCGACAAAGACGCCTTCGGCCTGAAGGATTTCAAAGTCGTGGAGTCCAGCGAAGCGGCAATGCTCTCGCAACTCAAACGCTCCACGCGAAAAAACGAGTGGATGGTGTTCCTCGGCTGGGAACCGCACCCGATGAACACCCGCAATAAGATGAAGTACCTCAGCGGTGGCGACGAATACTTCGGCCCGAACTATGGCCAGGCCACGGTCTACACCAACGTGCGCAAGGACTACCTGAAGGAATGCAGCAACGTCGGCAAACTGCTGCAGAACATGGAGTTCACACTGGCCATGGAAAACCAGTTGATGGACGCGGTGTTGAATCAGAATCAGAAACCAAGAGCGGCGGCGAAGGCGTGGTTGAAGGCCAATCCGGAGGTGCTGGAGGCTTGGTTGACAGGGGTGAGCAGTCGGGATGGGCAGGATGGGATTAAGGTTGCCAGTGCACGGTTGGCTCCTCGATCAGTTAAGCCATAACACTCTCTGTAGCAGCTGGCGAAGCCTGCGTCCGGCTGCGCAGCAGTCGTGAAATCAGACGATGCGGTGTTTCAGGAAGACCGCAATCTCAGGTTTCACGAC